>JBIIJS010000225.1:0-4139 GCA_044233605.1 Cyanobium sp.
AAGGTGAAGATCATGCCGCCGCCGATCAGAATCTTGTCGCACTTGTCGATCAGGGCCTCGAGCACGCCGATCTTGCTGCTCACCTTGGAGCCGCCCACGATCGCCGCCAGGGGCCGCTTGGGAGCGTCGATGGCGCCCTGCAGGTAGGCCAGCTCCTTCTCCATCAGGTGGCCGGCCACGTTGGGGCTGAGAAACTTGGTGACCCCCTCGGTGGAGGCATGGGCGCGGTGGGCGGCGCCGAAGGCGTCGTTTACATACACCTCAGCCAGGGAGGCGAGCTTTTTGGCAAATTCGGCCTCGTTCTTTTCCTCCTCGGCGAAGAAGCGCACGTTCTCCAGCAGCACCACGCCACCCTCGGAGAGCGCCGCCACCTTGGCCTCGGCATCGGGGCCGACGCAGCTTTCCGTTTTCTCCACCGGCACGCCCAGCAGGTCGCTGAGGCGGGCGGCCACCTGGGTGAGGCGCATGCCCTCGTTCACCTGGCCCTTGGGACGACCGAAGTGAGCGGCCAGGATCACCTTGGCGCCGAGATCCCGCAGGAAGCCGATCGTGGGCAGGGCGGCCCGGATGCGGGTGTCGTCGGTGATCGCGCCGTTGTCGTCCTGCGGCACGTTGAAGTCGACCCTCACCAGCACGCGCTTGCCGCGCAGATCACTTTCACCGAGGCTGGCCAGGGAACGCTTCGCCATGGGTAGGGATAGGGCAGAAAACGGGGTGAGGTTAACCCCCGCCCCCACCGAGGGCGATGCACGCCCGAAGGGCAGACCCATTCACTGGTTGGATGCAGCCCTTTTTGATGCAGCCAGTGCATAACGGGCAGCGTGGCGGCAAAAGCGAGAGAATGCCCTCTGGCAGACGATGCACGTGAGCGATTCGGCAGCCATCCCAGCCACCATCGCCTCAGAAGACGACCTGGGCGACCTGCTGCTGGAGGTGCTTCCCGGTGACGGCAGCACCATCGGTAACCAGTCCGCACGGGAGGCCCTGAACCAGGCAGCGGAGCGTCCGATCAGCGACGAGGAGTACGAAGCGATCATCGGCTTCAAGCACGACGAGGCCCTGCAGGGTGACCCGATCGGCAAGATCTACGAAACCTTCCTGGGCCAGTTCGCCCTGGCGGAAGGCAAGAAGGGCGGCGAGTTCCTGACGCCTCCCTCCGGCGTGAAGCTGCTGGTGGCGGTGCTGGCACCGCATAAGGGAAGGGTGTACGACCCCTGCTGTGGCTCGGGGGGGATGTTCGTCTCCAGCGAGGAGTTCGTGCAGTCGCACGGCGGCCGGATTGATGACATCTCGATCTACGGGCAGGAGAGCAACCCCACCACCTGGCGCCTGGCGGCCATGAACCTGGCGATCCGGGGCTTTGCCGCCGATCTGGGCCAGGAGCCGGCCGACACCTTCGCCCGCGATCAGTTCCCCGATCTGAAGTTCGACTACATCAAGGCCAACCCGCCCTTCAACATCTCCGACTGGGGTGGTGGGAAGTACGACAACGACCCCCGCTGGGTGTATGGCCGTCCGCCCGCAGGCAATGCCAACACCGCCTGGCTGCAGCACATTCTGTGGAAACTCAAGCCCGATGGTCAGGCCGGCCTGCGTCTGGTTCCTGTGCAAGGACAAGACAAAGCATGGGCGAGATCACCGGGGCGAAACGCTCTTCATCGACACCCGCCAGCTGGGCACGATGACCAGCCGCACCAACCGGGAGCTGACCCAGGCCGACATTGATAGATGACGCGGCTCACGGCTCTACTGAAGCAGCATCAGGAGGAGGGGGCGAGACTGGATGCGGCGATTGCTCGCAACCTGAGCTGGTTGGGGTTTGATGCGCCATGAACCCACCGGCTGACATCCGCTGGCAGCAACGGCTCACGAATTTCGAGCTGGCCTGGACAACCGTGAAGGATTACATGGAGGCCAGCGGCGTTGTGTTTGATGTGGTGATGCCCCGCCAGGTGATCAAGGATGCCTTTGCCGCCAAGGTGCTGAACGAAGGCGCCACCTGGAACAGCTGCACACGTTGCTCCAGCAGGAGGCGGTGGGATGAACCAGCCCCCCCCCTGCAACCCTCCGAACTGGAGCTGGTGCGCTCCGTGCTGCGCCTGCATCCGGAAGTCGATCGCGCCACGCTGTTCGGCTCCCGCGCCAAGGGAACCCATCACGAGCGCTCGGATGTAGACCTTGCGCTCAGCGGTGAGCTTGGCCTCTTGGGCGCCGAAGCCATCGCCGCTGAGCTGGAGGAGCTGCCGCTGCTGGAGCACATTGAGCGTGTCGGGGTGGTGATCTACGCCGCTTGAATTACGATGGGGGCATTCTCGTAATTCACTGATGCGCAGCACGATCACGTCCCGGGGGCAAACGGTGGTGCCAGCCCCGATCCGCGAGCGCTTCCGGCTGGGGCCCTCCACCCGGCTGGAGTGGCTGGTGGAGAGCGATGGCTCGATCCGCGTGGTGCCGGTGGATGCCGATCCGATCACCGCCTTTCGGGGTTCCGGGTCGGGCGGCTCCACGGCGCGCCTGCTGGCTGAGCGCCAGGCGGAGCGGCTGCGGGAAGGCTGATGGAGGGCCGCTGGCTGCTCGACACCTCCGCCCTGCTCGCTCTGCGCGACAACGAAGCCGGAGCCGAGCGGGTGGCCGCGCTGTTGCGGCGGGCCATCAGCGGCCAGGGCCAGGTGTTGGCCTGCTTCATGAGCCGCATGGAGGTGCTCTATCGCGTCTGGAAAGACGAGGACGAACGGCGTGCGCGTCTCGCCGATGCCCAGCTCCAGTCGCTGCCTCTGGTTTGGGTGGCTGCCAGCGATCGGTTGCTGGAGCAGGCGGCCGAACTCAAGGCCTGCCATGCGCTCTCGGTGGCCGATGCCTGGATTGCCGCCGCCGCGCGGCAGGAAGGGGCGGTGCTGGTGCACAAGGATCCGGAATTCCAGGCGATCAGCAGCCTCCACCAGGAATGGCTGAGCTGAGGCCAAGGCGGGATTCTTGCTGGATCGCAGTAGATTTCACCCCACGGCCTGCTGCTTGATGAAGCCCACCGCTGCGCCACTGCCACTGCCACTGCAGGCGAAGCTGGAGCTCCTGCGCGAGCTATGCGAACGCTATGGCGTGGAGCGGCTGGAGCTGTTCGGTTCGGCGGCCCGGGGTGAATTTGATCCAGCCAACAGCGATCTTGATTTCATCGTGCAGATGAACGGGCGACGCGAACCAGGATACGCGCGTCGCTTCTATGAATTCGCGGAGGCCATCGAGGCGCTTTACGGTCGCCGCGTAGATCTATTGACAGAGCTGATGATCAAGAATCCCTATTTCAAGGCTGAGGTTGATAAGGATCGCAGGGTTTTGGTCACCCTTTAGCATGGGAAAGACATCGAAACACCGCCTTTATGATGTGCAGCAAGCGATTGCTTCGATCCAGCGCTTGACGGCCGCAGCATCGCGGGATGATTTCCTTGCCAACGAGATGTTGTAACTTGCCGTTGCGTTCCAATTCGACGTGATTGGGGAGGCGCTTAAGAATGCGTCTGAGTTGGATTCATCACTTCAAGTCATGATTCCGGATCTGCGGCTGATGGTTGGCATGCGCAACCGCATCTTCCATGCCTACGACGAGATTGATTTTGAGCTCCTTTGGGATACCATTCAGACCGATCTGCCTGAGCTGCAGACATTGCTGGGAAGCTCATTGTTTCAGGAGGTCCATGAATGAGAGCCATCCACTTTAATGCCGATTGCCAAGAATCTGCGGAGGTTGATATATGAGTTCTGATGCTAGAGAATCGTGCCTTGGAGAAATAATCTCTGAAGGGCAGGCTCAGCTTCAGACGGGTCCGTTTGGAACAATGCTAAAGGCAGAGGAGTACTCCAGTGAAGGTACTCCAGTTATTTCCGTTGGGGAGATAAGAGAGGGGTATTTCCTTGGATCTGACGGCATTCGCCTGAGAGTAAATGGCAAGTCGATATGCCCAGTCGATATGCCCAAGGTATCTGTCTTACCAGCTAAGCGGTGGCAAGGCGGTCACCTGGCTGAAGTCGAACTCAGAGGGCACGACAATGCCTTCCCTGAATCAAGATATTCTTTCCCGCTTTCCTATAACCCTTCTGCCCATTGTCGAGCAAAAAGCAATCGCCCATATCCTCGGCACCCTCGA
>JBIIJS010000227.1:0-4134 GCA_044233605.1 Cyanobium sp.
AGCAGAAGGCCGATGGCCCCGAGGCCCTTGGCGAAGACCCGGAAACGGGTGAGCTGATCTACCTGCTGTTCGGCCAGTACGGCCCCTATGTGCAGCGGGGTCAGGTGAGTGAGGAGCAGCCCAAACCCAAACGGGCCTCCCTGCCCAAGGGCGTCAAGCCGGAGGAGCTGACCCTCGAGGATGCCCTCGGTCTGCTGCGCCTGCCGCGCCAACTGGGCGACCATCCCGATGGCGGCCGGATCGAGGCCGGCCTGGGCCGCTTCGGCCCCTATGTGGTGCACCACAAGGGCAAAGGCGAGAAGGACTACCGCTCGCTCAAAGCTGACGACGACGTGCTCAGCGTCGACCTGAGCCGCGCCCTGGAGCTGCTGGCCATGCCCAAGAAGGGCCGCGGCGGCCGCACCGCCCTCAAGGATCTGGGCACCCCCGAGGGGGGCGATGAGGTGATCCAGCTGTTCGACGGTCCCTACGGCCTCTATGTGAAGCAGGGCAAGGTCAACGCATCGCTGCCCGAGGGCACCACCGCTGACACCATCACCCTTGAGCAGGCTGTGGAGCTGCTGGCTGCCAAGGCCGCCAGCGGCGGCAAGACGGCAAGTCGGCGCAGCGGCACCGGCAGCGGCACCGCCAAGAAGTCCTCGACCAAGGCCCCTGCGGCCCGCAGACCGCCTGCCACCACCAAGACGGGCCGCCTGCGCGCCAGTTCCGTGCGGGTGATCAAGCCCGCCGGCGGTTGATGCCCACCCTCGCCACTGCCGCCCGGTCGCTGCCCTGGCTGCTGCCCCTGCTGGTGGCCGGTTGCAGCGGCACTCCGTTCGGCGAGGCCCTTTCCGGCAGCTTTTCGGCAGGCAGACCCTCCCCTCCTGCTGCGCCGGCCCCGGCCCCATCCACCACTCCGAAGCCCGCCGCATCGCAGCAGCCCACCGCATCGCAGCCCGCACGACCCCCTTCGCCTGGCAGCACCGGTAAGGGTGCTGCCGCACCGGCTGCCGCACCGCCCCCGCCGCGGCAGGAGCCGCCCGCCAATCCCGCCCCCTACCGGCTCACGATCCTGCTGCCGCAGGCTGATCCGGCGGCGCCGGCCGAGGGGGTCACCCGGGCGTTGCGGGCCGCCGGTGTGCCGTTCGAAGTGGAGACCATCCAGCGCACGGGAGCCGCCGCCGCCCCTGCCTCCTCGCCTGCCCCTGTCGGATCCGCGGCGCCGGCCGTGCGTACCGCGCCGCCACCGCCGCCATGAGCCGCCGCCCCGCCGCCGATCCCCGGCTCAGTCCGCGCCAGGCCCGCCAGATGATGGATACCGCCTACCTGGCCGCCGCGACGGCCCTGCTCTGGGTGGCGCTCTATTACCTGCCCGTCGGCAGCCCCCTCTTTCGTCTCGCCCTGCCCCTGCCGCTCACCCTGCTGCAGCTGCGCCACGGCTGGCGCTGCGCCGTGGAGGGCCTGCTGGTCACCACCCTGCTGCTGGTGGCGCTGATGGGGCCGATCCGGGGCCCCCTGGTGCTGTTCCCCTACGGTCTGCTCGCCCTCTGGCTCGGCTGGGGCTGGCGGCGGCGCTGCAGCTGGTGGCTCACCCTCACCCTCGGTGGCCTGATCGGTGCCGCCGGCTTCCTGGTGCGGGTGGCGGTGCTGTCGCTGCTGGTGGGGGAGAACCTCTGGGTGCTGATCACCGGCGCTGCGGCGGGCGTGCTGGAGAGGTTCAGCAACCTGCTCGGCCTCGGCCCCGGGCTCGACCTGATGCAGGTGCAGGCGGCGGCCGTGCTGCTGGTGCTGCTGCAGAACCTGATCGTGGTGCTCTGCCTGCACGCGGTCGCCTACTGGATCTTTCCACGTCTGCAGGCGCCGATCAGCGAGCCGCCGCCGCTGCTGCGCTCGTTGGTGGCGCTCGATCCGCTGTGACCCAGCCGGTCGGCCAGTTGGGCGGGCCGGCCGAGGCCGCCGAGGCCTGGTGGCGGCGCTGGGCCGCCGACTGGCCGCAGGCCAGCGTTCTGCTGCTGCTGGCCGCCACCGAGACCGCTGCCGTGCCAGGCATCTCGGCGGCAGGGGCCACCCCGGAATGCCGCCGCCGCACCGCCGCCGCCGATGCGGAGCTGCTGCTGCTGGGTCCGGGCCCTGCCCTGCCCCATGCCCTGCCGCCCCTGCCGGCCGGCGTCACCCCCGCCCTGATCAGTCACGTGGTGCTGCAGGAGCTGGGATTGCGGCCGCTGGTGATCGATCTTGGTTGCCCGATTGCCCCGGCGGTGCCCCATCTGCGCCTGCCGCCGCCCGCTGGCGGCAGTGCCGGGGGTGGAGGTGCCGCCGCCTGTCTGAGCCGCGGCCAGGCGATGGATCCGGCCCGGGTGGAGGCGCTGCTGCAGCTCGGTGAGCTCTGGGGGGAGCGGCCGGGCCCGGGCGGTGCGGTGCCACTGCTGATCGCCGAGTGCGTGCCCGGGGGCACCACCACCGCCCAGGCGGTGCTCACCGGCCTCGGCTTTGATGTCGGTGGTCTGGTCAGCGGCAGCCTGCACCGCCCTGCCCACGCCCTCAAGGCCGATCTGGTGGCCCGCGGGCTGAGCGCCGCCAACCTGCTGCGTGCTCCGGCCGCCTCTCCCCCGCAGGGATCGCCTGGGGGCGTGGAGGCGGATCGGGCCCGTCGGGTGCTGGCGGCGCTCGGCGATCCGATGCAGCCCCTGGCTGCCGGGCTGCTGCTGGGGGCGGCGCGGGCCGGTCGGCCGCTGCTGCTCGCCGGCGGCAGCCAGATGGCGGCGGTGCTGGCCCTGGCCCTGGCCCTGGCACCGCCGCCGCTGCGGCCGCGGCTGGCGGCGGCGGTGGCGGTCGCCACCACCGCCTGGGTGGCGGCCGAGCCCCACAGCGATCTGGCCCTGCTGCTGCGCCGCATCGGTGCGCGCTGGGGCCTCGAACCCCTTGGGTTCTCTGCCTCCCTGCGTTTCCGAGAGCCCATCCATCCGGCCCTGGCTGACTACGAGCGTGGCTATGTGAAGGAGGGGGTGGGTGCTGGTGGGCTGGCGCTGCTGTGGCAGATCAGCGGCCGCTCTCCCGCCGCTCTGGCCCGGGCCTGTGATGCCGCCTGTCAGCGTCTGCTGCCCCAGCCCTGTCCGCCTACGGTCCGCTGATGGCCGCCCTCCCTGACGCCCCCGCCGTTGCAGGCTCCGCTGGCCTGAGCCGCCGCCGTCTGCTCCAGCTGGGGGCTGTGGCGGGCCTCGGCCTGCTCGCCGGCTGTCGGCGCGATGGCCCGCGGCTGCTGAGCGTCCGCGGTGAGCTGCCGCTGGCCTGGACGCGCAGCCTGCCCGCCCCCTGGAGTCTTGAGTCGTCAGACGGGCCGGCGGAGCTGCTGGCCGCCGCCGCTGCAGCCCCGGCTGCCCTGCTGCAGCTTTCCGACGGCTGGGCCGGCGAGCTTGATCACAGTGCCCTGCAGCCGATCGGCAGCGAGGCGCTGCAGGCCCGGCTCGAGCCCTGGGCCCTGCCCGTGAGCCGCCTGTTCGCGGCCGAGGGGGCGCCGCGGCTGGCCTTCCCCTGGTCGTGTTCGCCCTTGGTGCTGCTGCTGCGCAACCGGCCCGATCTGGTGCGTCGCCAGGCTGAGGGCTGGGACCTGCTGCTCGATCCGGGCCTGCGCGGCCGGCTGGTGCTGCCCTCCTCGCCGCGGCTGGTGATCGCCCTGATGGCGGGCGATCCGGCCCGGCTGAGGCGGCTGCGGGCCCAGGTCCTGGCCTACAACGACCGTGACGGGCTCAGCCTCCTGCTGGCCGGCGATGCCGATGCGCTGGTGCTGCCGCGGCGGCGGGTGGTGCCGCTGCTGCAACGCGATCCGCGGCTTGCGGCGATCCTGCCGTCGAGCGGGGCGCCGCTGGCCTGGAACCTGCTGCTTCGGCCCGCCAGCGCCGAGCCGGAGCCGCCCCTCGACTGGCTGGCGGAGGTGCTCGAGGCGCCGCTGCTGCCGAAGTTGCTGGCGGCCGGCTGGGTGCCGCCCCTGCCCCGCGAGCAGCTGCTGCTGGCCAGCGCCGGTTTTCCGCCGGCCCTGCGCGCCTTGCTGGTGCCGCCGGCCGCGGTGATGGCCCGCTGCCGCGACCTTCCGCCCCTGGCCGCGGCGGAGCGCACGGCCCTGCAGCAGCTGTGGGATGCGAGCGCTCCCTAGCCCCA
>JBIIJS010000228.1:0-4116 GCA_044233605.1 Cyanobium sp.
CTGCCTGGCCGATTGCGTCAGCCTGACAGAGCAGGCCGGGGCGGTGATCGGCCAGGCGATGTTCAGCCCCTGCGGCCACTACCGCTGGTGGCTTCTGCGCCTCTGGATGCCGGAGGCGCCGCGGCTGGTGTTCCTGGGCCTCAACCCCTCGCGCGCCGACGGCCGCTGTGACGACCCCACCCTGCGGCGTTTGATCGGCTATGCCCGCTCCTGGGGGTATGGCGGCCTGGAGGTGCTCAACCTGTTCGGCCGCATCAGCGCCAGCCCGGTGGCCCTGCGCCGCTGCTCCGATCCGGTGGGAATTCATTGTGATGCCTGGATCCGGCGGCGGTTGCGCAGGCTCAGCCGGGAGGAGGGGGGGCAGCCCGGCCTTTGGCTGGGCTGGGGCAACGGCGGCAGCTGGCGGGGCCGCGACCGGGTTGTGCTGGAGCTGCTCGCCGCCCAGGGTTGCCGCCCGCATTGCCTTGGGCTCACGGCGGCCGGGCAGCCGCGCCATCCGCTCTATCAGCCGCGGGAAGGTCGGCTGCAGCCGTTTACGCCATCCTGGGGGGACATCCATGACTCCACCGCCGCAGCGTCGCCATGTCCCGCGTTCCCCGTCGCTTCGCCATCCACCTGAGCCTCAGCGGCGGCCAGACCGAGGTGGTGCACTTCAGCACCATGGACGCCTTCCAGCAGTGGTACACGGGGGTGCTGCACGCAGCTGCCAGCCCCGATGCCTTTGTGAACGTGCCGATCAGCGAATTGGAGGGTGAGTATCTGCTGATCCGCTCCAGCGCGCTGATCGGTATCCGGGTGGAGCCCCTTTACGGCATGGACGATTGATCAGCCGATCGCATCGCTGCCTCAAGACGCGGATCGTCTTCACTGGCGGCGTGCAGCAGCCTCCAGCTGCTGATCAGGTCGGGCCCCTGCAGGCTGCCCAGCAGGGCTGCCCGCATACTCTTCATCAGCAGCCCCTTCTTCACCCCTGCCGCCGCCGCGGCTTGTTGCAGGAGGTCTTGGGCCGTCTCCGCAGTCAGCTCGCCGCCGGTCGACAGCCCGGCCCGAACCGCCGCTAGGCCCTGTCTGGCACCTTCGATGCGTAGCTGGTCCAGGGCCGAAGCGTCGGGTTGGGGCCTCTCGAAGAACGGACGGGCCTGCTCGATGCCGTCGTTGAGGAGGGTGAGAGAGGGGCCGAGCAGGATGCAGAGCTCGCGCTGCCAGGCGGGATCGGAGCCGGCACCATCGTTGCCCCAGCCATGTTCTCGCCAGAGGGGCTGCAGTTGCTGCAGCAGCTGATCGGCGGAGAGTTCATGCAGCACCTGGCTATTGAGCCAGTTGAGCCGGTCCCAGTCGAACTTCGCGCCGGCCCGGTTGACCCGATCGAAGTCAAAGACCCGGGAGGCTTCGGCCAGGCTGAAGCGTTCGCCCATTCCATCCGGCGGGGACCAGCCCAGCAGCGTCATGTAGTTGGCGAGGGCCGTGGGGCTGTAGCCCATCGCCCGGAAGTCACTGATGGAGGTGACGCCATCGCGCTTGGAGAGCTTTCTGCCCTCACGGTTGAGGATCAGCGGTGTGTGGGCGAACGCGGGCAGGGGGGCTGCCAGGGCCTCGTAGAGCAGCAGCTGTTTGGCGGTGTTGGCGATGTGATCTTCACCGCGGATCACATGGCTGATCGCCATGGCTGCATCGTCGACCACCACCACCAGGTTGTAGAGGGGGTCTCCGATACGGTCGGCCGGGGCGCGGCGGGCGATCACCATGTCGCCGCCGAGATCGGCTCCGCGCCATTCCATCGGGCCGCGTACGAGGTCGTGCCAGCGGATCACGGCGTCGTCGTCGATGCGGAAGCGGATCACCGCTTCGCGGCCCTCGGCGATGAAGGCCTGTTCCTGCTCCGGCGGGAGATCACGGTGACGGTTGTCGTAGCGGGGAGCGAGGTTGCCGCTCTGCTGCCGCTCCCGCATCTCGTTCAGCTCAACCTCGCTGGCATAACAGCGATAGGCATGGCCACTCTCCAGAAGCCTGGAGATGGCGGAGCGGTGCAGTGCCACCCGCTCGCTCTGGATGACCGGCTCACCGTCCCAGTCGAGGCCGAGCCAGCGCAGGCCCGCCAGGATGTTGTCGGTGTACTCCCGCTTCGAGCGCTCCCGGTCGGTGTCTTCGATGCGCAGCAAAAAGCTGCCGCCGTGGCGACGAGCGAACAGCCAGTTGAACACGGCCGTACGGGCTGTGCCGATGTGGAGGGTGCCGGTAGGGCTGGGAGCCAGACGCACGCGAACCGCATCCGTGACGCTCACCGAGAACCTCCAGTTGGGGCCAGTGAGGCCCGGATGGGAAACGGGACTGACGGGGCTCGAACCCGCAACTTCCGCCGTGACAGGGCGGTGCTCTAACCGATTGAACTACAGTCCCAGATCTGATACCTCAGGCTGGATCCCAGGGGGGAAGGCCGGGTGCAGGTCTGCATCGGCGTTGCCGACCATGGAAGTATCCATGGCCACCGGTCCCTCCGTCAACACGGGGGAACCAGTGGGGGATCAGGGCCGGAAACCGGCGGGCTCGATCAGGCGCACCTGATTGCCGCGGGCTGTGAATTCACGGCCCTGGTCGCTCTGCACCACCACCCGGCCACCGGATTTCACCCGGATCACCCGGGCCCGCACCCAGCCGAGTGCTGCAGATTCCAGCACCTTCACCACATCACCGGGTTGCAGATCCAACTCCATGTTCGGGAACGCCTTTGAGACCACAAAAGTGCAGGAGGGAGCCATCAAACGCGCCGTGGAGGACTTGAACCCCCGACATCAGGTTTTGGAGACCTGCGTTCTACCAACTGAACTAACGGCGCAGGGCTGATGGCCCCCTTGAAAAACGCGAGAAGCCTTAGACAGAACGGGTTTCGTCCCGTATCCGGAACCTCAGCGATCGAAGCGCTGCTTCACCCGGGTGGCTTTACCCACACGGTCACGCAGATAGAAGAGCTTCGCCCGACGCACCTTACCGCGCCGCTCCACCTTGATGGAAGCCACCTGAGGGCTGTGCAGCATGAAGACGCGCTCAACCCCGATGCCCTGGAAGATGCGCCGTACGGTGATGGTTTCATTCATGCCGCCGTGGCGCTTGGCGATCACCACGCCTTCATAGGGCTGCACACGCTCCTTGTTGCCCTCGCGGATGCGCACGCCCACCCGTACGGTGTCGCCCACATAGATCTCCGGCAGATCGCTCTTGAGCTGTTCGGCCTCGAACGAGGCAATCAGGTCGCGGGCGCTGAGGCGGCCGGTGCTCACCCGGGCGGCCGGTGCGGTATCCGCAGGCTGCTCGGCGATTGCCGTAGCGGTGCCTGGCTCCGCCGTGTCTGTGGTGCCCGAATCCGCTATGCCGGATTCAAGAGCTGTTTCGTTGATTTCCGCTGCCATCCCAGAATCCGCGATGCCTGGCCAAACAACCAATGTAGCGTCCTGACCGTCAGCCTCCTGAAATGCCCCGGCGGAACCGCTGCCAGGCCATCGCTGCGCCGCTTCCCAGCATCCACAGCAGGCCCAGCCCGTTGAGCAGCACGTAAATCGTTTCGCCGACGGGACCGAACCAGAGCTTCAGCCATTCCCCCTCGTGCAGGGTTATCAGGATGTGTGCTCGATCCCGGCCCACGCCTCCCCAGTCGCGCAGGAGTCGGTAACCCATGCCGGTGAGCACCGTCAGCAGCAGGGGCAGCAGCACGAAGGGCGCCAGGGAGCTGTGGGCCCGTCGCAGCATGGCCATCGGCCTGAGGGCCTTCGTGGTGCTGGGGCTCACGTCTCCGGGTGCGGCCATCGCCTCGGGGTTGGGGCTCCCATGCTGACGCCACCCCGGAGGCGGGCGTTGATAGCTTGTACATCCCAAACGTGTCCCATCTCGCCGCGCCCGCATGAATCTGTTCGCCGATCTGCTGGCCGGCAGCACCCCTGGCCGAGATGCCAGCCGCCGTACCGCTGCCTCCTCCTCCCTCACCCAGACAGGTCCCCGTATCCAGAAAGGACGCCGCGGTGTCGAGGTGAAATCGGCGCGGGAGATTGCGATCATGCGTAAAGCCAGCCGCATCGTGGCCACGGTGTTGCGCGAAGTGTCCGAACTGGCCGCCCCGGGGCTCAG
>JBIIJS010000044.1:0-15875 GCA_044233605.1 Cyanobium sp.
GCCTGGAGACGAAGGTGGGCGACGGAGAGGATACGGAGCTGCTGGATCTGCTGTCGGGGGATGGTGCCCTGCCGGAGGAGATGGTGGATGGAGAGTGCCTGAAGGGCGACCTGCGGGCGCTGCTGGAGCAGCTGCCGGAGCTGCAGGGCCGCGTGTTGAAGATGCGCTACGGAATCCCCTGCTCCGACAACCCCCAAGGCGAAGAGCCGATGAGTCTCACTGGCATCGGCCGCATCCTCGGCATCAGTCGCGATCGCGTGCGCAACCTCGAGCGCGAC
The DNA here is from genome assembly GCA_044233605.1 of Cyanobium sp. Lineage (GTDB taxonomy): Bacteria > Cyanobacteriota > Cyanobacteriia > PCC-6307 > Cyanobiaceae > Cyanobium. Next base: position 279 of record JBIIJS010000044.1, read on the forward strand.
GGCCTCAACGGCCTGCGGCGTTTGCGCGATGCGGTGGAGGATTACGTCGCGGTCTGAGGTGACAGGACAACTTAGGTTGACGGTAGGTATTCGGAGAATGGATTAATGCCTGCCGATGATCGATGCGAAACGGAATTACTCAGCCTGTTTCCACGTTATTTGCTCAAGGGTAAACTGACACAACAGCTCCTTGAGGAGCTGCAGGCCTTGGCGGATCGGGTGGTGAAAAATCCGATCGGAGCAACGGATGCCTCGGCCAAGCTCGCCGGTCAGCTTTTTCAGCAACGGGAGCTGCGATCCGATCTGCCCGAGGTCATCAGGTTCAGTCGCGATGTAGTGCTCCCGGCCTGTGAAACCTGGATTTCCCGCGTCATGGAGAAGCAGCCACCCAATGGCCGGGGGCCCTGGATCCAGGGCCGCTACGGCCTGCACATGATCGATCTTTGGCTGAATGTGCAACGCGCCGGCGACTACAACCCCACGCACACCCATGGTGGAAGCTTCTCCGGCGTGCTGTTTCTGAAGGTGCCTTCCCAGATTCGGGCTGACAGTTTTGACGGCCAGCTCTGTTTTCACGGACCTGAGGAATGGCACATCCAGAGTTTCCGCACCGGCATGGCTCACTACGTGTTGCCTGTTCCCGGTGACTTCTACGTGTTTCCTGCTTGGCAGCCCCATTCGGTGCCGCCGTTCCGGGGGGATGGGGAACGTTGGTCGATCGCCTTCAATGTCACCGCTGTGCCCCGGCCGCTCGCACGCCCTGAGGCTGGGCGTCCGCCGGTTGGGAACGTGTCTCTTTCTCGGTCACGACCACGCCCTGGAGGATTCCTTTAATCCGCAGCGGGTGATTTCCGGGTGGATCTGGGCCGGAATCCGGGGTGGGCTCTACTGATTTGCCCAGCGGCGATTTTCGGTCACATCCATTGTGTTCAGTCCCAAGTCTCCTTCAAGAGCTGATCCGACCTGATTCCCTTCCTGCTCCGAGCCGGAGCGCGCTGGCTCCACGGATGCCCTTCTAGGGTCGCGCCTTGGTGATCAGAAGCCTCGTCGGGGAGGATGGATGGTGCCCGTTGATGGTGCCTGGCTGCAGCGTGAGGCCTGGATCCACGAGCGTGCTCCGGTTCTGCGCGAGGCACTGCATGCCTGGTGGGAGATCAACGGTAGGCATTGGATTCCCTGGAAGCTTCTCCCCGACGGCAGTCGGCCTGGCCTCGGGCAGGAGCTCTGTGCTCTGAGGGTGTGGGTCGCCGAGGTGATGCTGCAACAGACCCGCTTGCAGGTGGTGCTGCCCTACTGGCAGCGCTGGATGGTGGCCTTCCCCGATCTGGCCAGCCTGGCGCGGGCCTCCGAGCAGGAGGTGCTGTTGCAGTGGCAGGGGCTGGGTTATTACGCTCGCGCCCGGCGGTTGCACCGGGCGGCAGGAAGCCTGTGGCGTCGAGGTGCTGACGCCGAGGATCCCTGGCCCCGGCAGCTGGCACCCTGGCTTGCCCTGCCGGGGCTGGGCCGTAGTACGGCTGGGAGCATTGTCTCCTCGGCGTTCAACCTGCCCGCTCCGATTCTCGACGGCAACGTCCGCCGTGTGCTGGCCCGGCTGATCGCCTGGCCCCATCCCCCTTCCCGGCAGGCCGCCGGCTTCTGGCGCCTCAGCGAGGCTCTGCTTGATCGCAGCCATCCACGGGCCTTCAACCAGGCGCTGATGGACCTCGGCGCCACCCTGTGCACGCCCCGTCGCCCGGACTGCCGCCGCTGCCCCTGGCAGGTTCACTGCGCTGCCTACGCTGCCGGCGATCCCGCCCGTTATCCCTTGCAGCACACCCCCCGCGACGTACCGTTTCAGGTGATCGGGGTTGGGGTGGTCATCAACCCTGCTGGCGAGGTGCTGATCGATCAGCGGCGCAGCGAGGGGCTGCTGGGGGGATTGTGGGAGTTCCCGGGCGGCAAGCAGGAGGAAGGGGAGCTGATCGAGCTCACCATTGTGCGCGAGCTGCGCGAGGAGCTCGCGATCGAAGTGGCGGTGGCCGAGGAGCTGATCAGCTTCGAGCATGCCTACAGCCATAGGAAACTGCGATTCGTGGTGCACCTGTGCAGCTGGCTTGCCGGGGAGCCCCAGCCCCTGGCGTCGCAGCAGGTGCGCTGGGTGCGGCCGGAGCGGCTCGCGGAGTTTCCCTTCCCGGCCGCCAATGCGCGCATCATCGCTGCCCTTTTGAAGCGGCTCGATGCCTGATGGCATCCTTTGTTCGATGGGTGCGTGCAGGCCTTGCTCGTCCATCAACTCTGAGACCGCTGCCGCTGCACCCCAGGGGGCGTGAGTTTGGCGACCCGTCCAGCGTCGGGGTCGTCCGGGTCGGTGTGCTCCAGCGAGAGCTGCCATGCTCCAGCTGGTACCTGACTGAGTCGCTCCGGCCATTCCAGCGCCAGCACGGCCCCGATCGCATCGGCCTCTTCCTGCTCCTGCGCGAACAGTTCGTCGGCAGAGCGGGCGTCCTCCAGGCGGTAGAGATCGAGGTGCACCAGTCCGGGGCGCTCGCCTGCGCCCGGGTAGTGCTGGGCGAGGGCGAAGCTGGGGCTGGTGATCGCCTCGTCGATGCCGAGGCCCACCGCCAGGCCCTGCACCAGCGTGGTCTTGCCCGCCCCCAGCTCGCCGTACATCAGCAGCTGATCCCCCGGGGTCAGCATGGAAGCCAGCCGGCGCCCCAGGTCGCAGGTTGCCTCTGCATCCGCCAGCTGGCAGAAGTTGGGCCGCATCGGCACTTCAGTCTGTGACATTCCTGTAGATTGGTTCACAAGCGAGCCCGAAGCCTCGGCGTCTCCGCAGATTTTCAGGTCCACACAGAGATCCATCGTTTCCGTCCACTGGCCCTCCATCGAGGGGGTGGATCCCTTGTTTCGACCCCCACCCACCCATAGAGCCCACTCCCGAGAACACAACCATGGTGGCCACCCCCTCCAGCCCGGCGGCTGAACTCGCCGGCCTTACTTCCTCCTCCTACTTCGTCGCCGACATCGATCTGGCCGATTTCGGTCGCAAGGAGATCGCCATTGCCGAGACCGAGATGCCCGGTCTGATGGCGATCCGTCAGCAATATGGCAGTGAGCAGCCCCTCAGGGGCGCCCGCATCGCCGGCAGTCTGCACATGACGATCCAGACCGCTGTGCTGATCGAGACCCTGGTAGCCCTCGGCGCCGAAGTGCGCTGGGCCTCCTGCAACATCTTCTCCACCCAGGATCACGCCGCCGCGGCGATCGCCGCCGCCGGCGTTCCAGTGTTCGCTTACAAAGGCGAAACCCTCGATGAGTACTGGGCTTTCACGCATCGCATACTCGAGTGGGGTGACGGCGGCACCCCCAACATGATCCTCGACGACGGCGGCGACGCCACCGGTCTTGTGGTGCTCGGCACCAAGGCCGAGAAGGATCTCTCGGTGCTCGACAACCCTGGCAGCGAGGAGGAGATCGCCCTGTTCAAGTCGATCCGCGCCAAGCTGGCTGTTGATCCTTCCTTCTACTCCCGCATTTACGTCAACATTCAGGGCGTCACCGAGGAGACCACCACCGGTGTGGCCCGCCTCTACCAGATGCAGAAGGCTGGCGAACTGCCGTTTCCCGCCATCAACGTCAACGACTCAGTCACCAAGAGTAAGTTCGATAATCTTTACGGCTGCCGCGAGTCCCTCGTCGACAGCATCAAGCGCGCCACCGACGTGATGGTGGCCGGCAAGCAGGCCCTGGTGCTCGGCTATGGCGACGTGGGTAAGGGTTCGGCCCAGTCGCTGCGAGGCCTCGGCGCCACCGTGATGATCGCTGAGATCGACCCGATCTGTGCCCTGCAGGCGGCGATGGAGGGCTATCGCGTGGTGCGCCTTGAGGATGTGGTTGATGAGATCGACATCTTCGTGACTGCCACCGGCAACTTCCAGGTGATCCGCCATGAGCATCTGCTGCGCATGAAGGATCAGGCGATCGTCTGCAACATCGGCCATTTCGACAACGAAATCGACGTAGCCTCCCTGAAGCAGTACACCTGGGAGAACATCAAGCCGCAGGTCGATCACATCATCCTGCCCAGCGGCAACCGAATCATTCTGCTCGCCGAGGGCCGTCTGGTGAACCTGGGCTGCGCCACCGGCCACCCCAGCTTCGTGATGAGCAACTCCTTCACCAACCAGGTGCTTGCCCAGATTGAGCTGTTCACCAAAGGTGACCAGTACGGCAAGGAGGTGTACGTGCTTCCCAAGCATCTCGATGAGATGGTGGCTCGCCTCCACCTTGACAAGATCGGTGCGAAGCTCACGATGCTCAGCCAGGAGCAGGCCGATTACATCAATGTGCCCGTCGAGGGGCCCTACAAGCTCGAGCATTACCGCTACTGAGCTCCTTCTGGTGCAGGGGAGCCTCCATCGGGCTCCCCACCGCCGCCGGCCCCCAGCAGGGCCGGCTTTTTGCTGGCGCTTCGGGGGCTCTCGCCCAGCGCTGCCCATGCCCCTGCAGGGCTTTTATGTGCGCAGCGGTTGGCTGGCGAGGGTGCCTGTGCTGTTGGTCGGGCTGCTTGCTGCGCACCCGTCCAGCAAAAAGGCGCCCCGGGGGGCGCCTTCAGGGGCTTCGTGCCGGTTTTTAGCCCGGCTGGACCACTGGCACAAGGGGCCTCAGAAGGGCACCTCCTCCTCGCTGGGCTCGCCGCCGCCGTAGCCACCGCTGCCACCGAAGGCAGCTCCGCCGGCCTCGGCGTCGCGCTTGCTGCCCAGCAGCTCCAGCCGGTCGACCCGGATCACCGGCTTGCTGCGCTCCTCGCCGGAGTTGCGGTCGGTCCAACGGTCGAGCTTGAACGAGCCGATGATGCCCAGCAGCGAACCCTTGCGGACGTAGTCGGCCGCCACCTGGGCCTGCTTGCCCCAGATCTCAAGGTTGAACCAGTCGGGCTCGTCGTCGCGGCTGCGGCGGTTGACGGCCAGGGTGAGGTTGGCCACGACGCTGCCGGATTCGAGGTAGCGCACCTCGGGATCGCGGCCGGCCCGGCCGACGAGGGTGATGGAATTGACGCCCATGGGGTCTTCGGTTGATGGAGCAATGATGGGGCACCCGACAACGGGGCCACCCTTCTCCAGTTCCACCATCCTCCACGGTTGTCCCATCCCCGTGGATCCGGACGGCCCCGGCGACCACCCCTAGGATCCACCGGTTGCTCCGATTTTGGCCCGATCTTCGTGTTTTTCCGTCGCTTTCAGCTCTCCCGGGACATCGGCATCGATCTGGGCACTGCCAACACGCTGATGTATGTCTCCGGCAAGGGGATCGTGCTGCAGGAGCCCTCGGTGGTGGCGATCGATCTGGAACGCAACACTCCCCTCGCTGTGGGCGAGGAGGCCAAGCTGATGCTGGGCCGCACGCCCGGCAACATCCGTGCGGTGCGGCCGTTGCGCGACGGAGTGATCGCTGATTTCGACGCGGCCGAGCTGATGATCCGCAGTTTCATCCAGAAGGGCAATGAGGGCCGCGGCGTGATCGCGCCGAGGCTGGTGGTGGGGATCCCCAGCGGGGTCACCGGGGTCGAGCGACGGGCCGTGCGCGATGCCGGCCTGGCCGGTGCGCGCCAGGTGCACCTGATCGATGAGCCGGTGGCCGCGGCAATCGGTGCCGGCCTGCCTGTCACCGAACCGGTGGGCACGATGATCGTCGATATCGGCGGGGGCACCACTGAGGTGGCCGTGCTCAGCCTCGGCGGCACCGTTCTCAGTGAATCGGTGCGGGTGGCCGGCGATGAACTCAGCGATGCGATCAGCACCTTCCTCAAGAAGGTGCACAACCTGGTGGTGGGCGAGCGTACCGCCGAGGACATCAAGATCCGCATCGGTTCCGCCTTCCCTGACGACGCCCACGACGAGACCTCAATGGATGTGCGCGGTCTGCACCTTCTCTCCGGACTGCCCCGCACCATCAACATCCGTGCCGGCGATGTGCGCGAGGCGATGGCCGAGCCGCTCAACGTGGTGGTGGAGGCCGTCAAGCGCACCCTGGAGCGCACCCCGCCAGAGCTGGCCGCCGACATCGTCGATCGCGGCATCATGCTGGCTGGCGGTGGGGCCCTGGTGCGGGGCATCTGCGACCTGATCAGCCACGAGACCGGGATCCTCACCCACGTGGCCGAGGATCCCTTGCTGTGTGTGGTGAATGGTTGCGGCATGGTGCTCGAGGATTTCGAGCGCCTCAAGCGCGTACTCGACACCCCCGACTTCGCCCGTCCGGTGGCCTAGGCGGATGCCGGCCACGCGCTGGGCCCGGCTGCGGGCTGCCAGGCCTCTCCAGCTGCTCTGGCCGTGGCTACTGCTGCTGCTGGTGCTGGCGGGGGTGCGGTGGAGCAAGGGGGCCGGTTTCAGTGATCTTTATGCACTGCTCAGTCGGCCGTTCTGGCCCGGCACCGCCCAGGCGGAGTGGCTCCGCTCGGCCGCCAGGGTGGAGCAGGAGGCGCGTCTCAGCGCCCTGGAGCGCGACAACCGCCGTCTGCGGAATCTGTTAGAGCTGCAACAGGATCAGGCACAGCGGCTGCGGGCGCCGGTGATCGCCCGTGATCCCGGTGGCTGGTGGCAGCAGCTGCTGATCGGTAAGGGGGCGCTGCAGGGTCTGGGCCCTGGCCAGGCCGTGTTGGGTCCCGGCGGTCTGATCGGCCGGGTGGCCAGCGTCACCCCTACCACCGCCCGCGTCACCTTGCTGACTGACCCCGGCAGCCGGGTAGGGGTCTGGGTGGCTCGCACCCAGAGCCATGGGCTGCTCAGCGGCGTCGGCGCCGGGCGCCCCCTGCTGCGTTTTCTCGAGAAGGATCCCCAGGTGCGCCCCGGCGACCTGGTGGTTACCTCGCCGGCGAGCACCCTGGTACCCCCCAACCTGCCGGTGGGTGTGATTCAGCGGGTGGCCATCACTGCCGATCCCGCTCCGGAGGCGATGGTGCAGCTCAGTGCCCCACTCGAGGCCGTCGACTGGGTTCAGGTGGTGCTGCCCTGATGGCGCGTCTGTCCCGTCAGCCGCTGGCCCTGGCCACGGCACTGCTGGTGCCCTGGCTCAGCCTGGCAACCCCGAGCTGGCTGCGGCTGGCGGGCGTGCCACCCGCCTGGGCGGTGCTGTGGCTGTTGCCGTGGGCCCTGGTGGAGGGTCGGCTGCCCGGCAGTCTGGCCGGTTTCGGCCTGGGTCTCCTGCTCGACGCTCTCCATCCCGGTCCGGTCACGCTGGTGCCCGCTCTGACGCTGCTCGGCTGGTGGTGGGGGCGGATCGGCCGCAAGCTGCCACCGATCCAGCGCAGCTTCAACCTCGGCCTTCTGGCGATGGTCGGCAGCCTGGTGCTTGGCCTCAGCCTGATGGTTCAGTGGGCTGTTCTGTGGGGGCTGGCGCGCCGGACCGCGGCGGGGCTGGTCGCAGACGGGCTGGTGGCCGGTGGCATCCCCGCCGCCGAGCTGGGCATCCGTCCGGCGTTGCTCGCCGTGCCGGGATGGGCCTGGCAGGATCTCGGCGCCGCCGGGCTGCACGTCCTGCTGGCTCAGACTCTGCTCACCGCTGTTCTGGCTCCGATGCTCTGTTCCCTGCAGCTGCTGTTCTGGCGCCGGCTGCTCGCCGGTGGCGCGAACCGTTGATGGCCCCCTTTCTCACCAGGATCCCGGGCCGCCGGCGTCTGCTGCGTCTGCTGGCCCTGTCGCTGCTCCTGTCGCTGGCCAGCACCGGCTGTGCCCCGGCACGACGGGACGGTGGCGGCTCAGGTGCCGGCACTGCCCAACGGGAGCTGAGCCTCTGGACGCTTGATCTGGCACCGCGCTTCAACCCCTACATGCGGAGCGTGATCGCTGCGTGGGAGCGCCGCAATCCCGGCGTGAAGGTGCGATGGACCGATGTGCCCTGGAGCTCGGTGGAGCGCAAGCTGCTGGCCTCCGTCTACGCCCGCACAGCGCCCGACGTGGTGAATCTCAACCAGGTCTTCGCGGCCAATCTGGCCAGCAAGGGGGGGCTGCTCAACCTTGACGGCCGCTTGCCGGCGGGCGCCGAGCCGAGTTTCCTGCCGGGCATCTGGGCTGCGGGGCGTCAGGACGGCATCCAGTTCGCCATCCCCTGGTATCTCACCGCCCGGGTAACGATGGCCAACCGGGATCTTCTGCAGCGTGCCGGCTATACGGCGCCGCCGCGGCGCTGGCAGGAGGTGCCGGCCTACGCCGAGGCGGTGAAGCGCCGCACCGGCCGCTATGCCCTGTTCGTCACCGTGGTGCCCGACGACTCCGCTGAGCTGCTGGAGTCGATGGTGCAGATGGGGGTCACCCTGCTGGACGACCGCCGCCGCGCCGCCTTCGATTCACCGGCGGGCCGGCGCGCCTTCGCCTTCTGGAGCGACCTCTACCGGCGCGGCCTGTTGCCGCGCGAGGTGGTGAGCCAGGGCTACCGGCGGGCGATCGAGCTTTACCAGGCCGGCGAGCTGGCCCAGGTGGCCAGCGGGCCTGATTTTCTGCGCAACCTGCAGACCAATGCCCCGGGCATCGCCGCCAGCACGGGCAGCTGGCCACCCCTCACCGGCCCCGACGGTGTCGCCAACGTGGCGGCGATGAACCTGGTGGTGCCGAAGCAGACCCGCCTGCCCAGGGAGGCCATCGATTTTGCCCTGTTTCTCAGCAATGCTTCCAACCAGTTGGCCTTCGCCGAGGAGGCCCGCGTGCTGCCTTCCTCCCGGCAGGCGTTGATCCAGCTGGAGGGCCGCCTGCGCGGTGCACTGTCAGCTGATCCGCAGCAGAGGCTGGTGGAGGAGGCCCGCATCCTCTCGGCCCGCACCCTGGCCGATGCCCGCGTGCTGGTGCCCGCCACCCCAGGCCTGAAGCGGCTGCAGTCGATCATTTACACCCAGCTGCAGCGGGCGATGCTTGGCGAGATCGATAGCGATGCGGCCCTGCGCCAGGCCGCAGTGGAGTGGAACCGCTACGCAGAGGGCCGCTGGCCCTGAGCGCCGGCACCTGCGGTCCAGGTCTACTTCCTAAGAAATCCTTAAAATCTTCTGACCGCCGTCATGCCAGCCCCGGTCGCGGCGCCTGCGGGTTGTGTCGAGGGGTATGGTTGCGTTTCTTCATCCGGCTTCATCCATCGAGATGCCCAGCACCCGGGAAGTTCAGCCCCTGCAGCCCCCCTCCACCTGTCAGGGAGGTGAGCATCGGGCCACACTTCTGGTGGTGGACGACGAACCCGCGGTACGCCGCGTTTTGGTGATGCGTCTGCAGTTGGCCGGCTATCGGGTGCTCTGCGCTGAGGACGGCGAGGAGGCCCTGGGCCTTTTCCACCAAGAGCAGCCCGATCTGGTGGTGCTTGATGTGATGTTGCCCAAGCTGGACGGCTTTGCTGTCTGCCGGCGCCTGAGGGCGGAATCCTGCGTTCCGATCATCTTCCTTTCGGCTCTCGATGCCATTGCCGAGCGGGTTGCCGGCCTTGATCTCGGCGCCGACGACTATCTGCCCAAGCCCTTCAGTCCCAAGGAGCTCGAGGCACGCATCGCCACGATCCTGCGCCGTGTCGGCCGCGGCTCCGCGGCCAGCGAGCCGCGCGAGTTGCCCACCGGCAGCGGGATTCTGCGGGTAGGTGATCTGGTGGTCGACACCAACCGCCGTCAGGTCACCCGTGACGGCCAGCGCATTGCTCTGACCTACACCGAGTTCAGCCTGCTGGAGCTTCTGTTCCGCGAGCCGGGCCGTGTGGTGCCGCGGGCCGAGATTCTTGAACAGCTGTGGGGTTATCCGCCACGCCGGGCTGCTGACCTGCGGGTGGTGGATGTGTATGTGGCGCGATTGCGGGGCAAACTTGAGCCTGATCCACGCAATCCCGAGCTGATCCTCACCGTGCGCGGCACGGGCTATGCCTCGCAGCGCATGGCCGACCCGTCCCTGGCCGCAGCGGTCTGACGTGTCGGAACTGCGCGAGACCCGCCTGGAGAAGGCCCGTGCCCTGCAGGCCCACGGCCAGGCCCCCTACGCCCTGAGCTTTTCCCCCAGCCATCGCACCGCCGATCTGCAGGAGGCCCATGCCGATCTGGCCAATGGCGCCGAGCGGGATCTGTCAGTGACGGTGGCGGGCCGCATCATGACCCGCCGGGTGATGGGCAAGCTGGCTTTCTTCACTCTCGCCGATGAGAGCGGGCCGATCCAGCTGTTCATCGAGCGCGCCAGCCTCGAGGCCGCCCACCCGGAGGATCCCGATGTCTTCGCGCACCTCACCGGCCTGACCGATGCCGGCGACTGGATCGGCGTGGAGGGCACATTGCGTCGCACCGACCGCGGTGAGCTCTCGGTGAAGGTGCGCAGCTGGACGATGCTCTGCAAATCGATCCAGCCGCTGCCGGACAAGTGGCACGGCCTGGCCGATGTGGAGAAGCGCTACCGCCAGCGTTACCTCGATCTGATCGTCTCCCCCCACACCCGCGAGACGTTTCGGCGTCGCGCCGTGATGGTGAGCACGATGCGGCGCTGGCTTGACGAGCGTGGCTTCCTCGAGATCGAGACGCCGGTGCTGCAGAGCGAGGCCGGCGGTGCCGACGCCCGCCCGTTCGCCACCCACCACAACGCCCTCGATCTCCCCCTCACCCTGCGCATCGCCACTGAGCTGCACCTCAAGCGGCTGGTGGTGGGCGGTTTCGAGCGGGTGTACGAGCTCGGCCGCATCTTCCGCAACGAGGGGGTGAGCACCCGCCACAACCCGGAGTTCACCTCGGTGGAGATCTACCAGGCCTACGCCGATTACCACACGATGATGGTGCTAGCCGAGCAGCTCATCACCGCCTGCTGCCAAGCGGTGTGCGGCGGCACGGTGCTCGAGTACCAAGGCACCACGGTGGATCTGACGCCCCCCTGGACGCGCGCCACAATGCACGAGCTGGTTCAGCAGGCTACCGGTCTCGACTTCAATGCCTTCACCACCCGCCAGCAGGCAGCCGCCGCGATGCGGGCCGCTGATCTGGAGGTGCCGGACGGTGCCGACAGCGTCGGCAGGCTGCTGGTTGAGGCCTTTGAGCAGCGGGTGGAGAGTTCGCTGATCCAGCCCACCTTCGTGCTCGATTACCCGGTGGAGAACTCACCGCTGGCCCGCATCCACCGCAGCAAGCCGGGGCTGGTGGAACGCTTCGAGCTGTTCATCGTCGGCCGGGAGACCGCCAATGCCTTCAGTGAGCTGATCGATCCGCTCGATCAGCGGGCCCGCCTCGAGGCTCAGCAGGAACGGCGCCGGGCCGGCGATCCGGAGGCCCAGACCGTCGACGAAGACTTCCTGCACGCCATGGAGATCGGTATGCCACCCACCGGAGGCCTCGGCATCGGCATCGACCGGCTGGTCATGCTGCTCACCGACAGTCCCTCAATCCGGGATGTGATCGCCTTCCCGCTGCTGAGGCCGGAACCGGTGCAATGAGATACTGGAGGAGTATTGGCATTCTTCCCCAGCCAAGGTACTCCGTTCCATGAGTGGTGAGCGCGTCGGTTTCCGCTTCAAACACGCCGATGCGGTGGTGAAGCGCAATCCCCAGGGGCGTTCGCGCCGGGGCTGGGTGATGGAGCCGGTGGAGCAGACCACCAGCCGCGGCACAAAGATGCCGGCCTATCGCATCCGCTGGCGCGACAGCGAGCGTCCGGAGATCGTGCTGCAACACATGCTGATCGCCGACCCCGATCCCACACCGCCTCCCGAGGGCGTCAGCCTGGAGCCCCCCGTTCCCAAGAAGTGAGGCGGCGGCTCAGCGCTGCATGCGGCGGCGGAGTTCCTGCAACTCCTGTTGGCTCTCGAAGGCGGCCCAGTCCTGCTCGAGGGTGGAGGAAAGGGTTGCTGTAGGTGCTGCGCTGGGGGCCTCGGGCGATGCCGGCGGCGATGGACGCGTCAGCGCCCGCAGTTCCTCCTCCACCGCCGCGAAGCTGCGGCCCAGCTCACCGAGCTCCTGCCAGCGCAGGCGTCCCTGCTCCATCAGGTCGGAGATGTGCGCTTCAGCGCGGCCCGCCAGTTCTCCGGCCCCGGCGCCGCGGGCCCGCTTCACCCGCTCTTGCCAGCGGCGGATCTCTTCGGCCAGCTCCAGCAGCCTGCGCCGCTCCTGTTCCGCTGCACCCTGCAGGCGCAGCCGTTCGCGGCCGAGGCGAAGCTGGCGGTCGCGGGCCTCCTGCTCCTGCAGCAGCGCCTCCTGGCCGGGATTGGCGCGCAGAAATGATTCGAGCGTGCGATCCAGCCGTGCCTCCAGCTCATCGAGCCAGCTGCTGCTCGTCATGGCAGGGTCTCCGGTGGGGTCTCGCCGGGAGCGCGCTCGCCGGGGGCGCGGGTGATCAGCGGCGCCTCGATCTCCTCCTGCAGCGGCGTGATCGCCGCTTCCCGCGAGCGCAGCAGCAGCTGGGTGAGTCGGGCGATCGCCCCCTCGCCGAGGTCCTGGTCGCTGATGTTGTCGAAGGCATCGCGGTAGAGCCTCTCAAGGTGTTCGATCAACCCCTCACGCACGGCGCGCATCGCCTGGCGCTGCTCCTCGCGGCTCATGGTGTTGCCTCGGCGACTTCGGTTGTCTCTGAGTCTGCCTGCGTCAGCAGCTGCAGCGACAGATCGCCGGCCGGATCGCTCCGGCTGCGTCGTACCGCCCAGCCCGCCCGGGCCGCCAGCTCGGCGAAGGAGGCGGGTGTGTATTTGTAGCTGTACTCGCTCACCAGCGGTTCGCCCGCCGCGAAGCTCCAGCGCTCTCCGGCCAGCCGCACGCTCTGGGACCACAGGCTGACCAATTCCATCGTCACGCGGCTTTCATCCGGCTGCCAGCGGGCCCGGTAGCGGAAGGCTGCGGGGTCGAAGTCGCCGGCCAGATCGCGGTTCAGGCGGGCCAGCAGGTTGAACGCGAAGGCGGCCGACACGCCGGCGGCATCGTCGTAGGCGGCTTCGAGGCGCTCCCCCGACTTGGGATGGTCGATGCCGATCAGCAGCTTGCTGTCCGGCCCCAGCAGCCGCCGGAACTGGGTCAGCATCGCCACTGCCTGCTTCGGCTCGAAGTTGCCGATCGAGCTGCCTGGATAGAAGCCGAGTAGCCGCTGGCCCTCCAGCAGAGGATGGGCGGGCAACCGCTCCAGCCGGCTGTAGTCGCAGCAGATGCCCAGCACCGGTACTGCGGGATGACGCTGCTGCAGGGCTTCGCAGGCCGGGGCCAGATGGTCGGCGCTGATGTCGAGCGCCACGTAGGCCGCCGGTCGCAGGGCCGTCAGCAGCGGCCCCACCTTGCGTGCGTTGCCCGCGCCGAACTCCACCACAACGCCAGGGCCGAGGGCCTCGGCCAGGTCGCCGGCCCGCGCCTCCAGGAGGGCGGTCTCGTTGCGGGTGAGGCTGTACTCGGGCTGCGCGCAGATCGCCTCGAACAGGCGGGATCCCTCGGCGTCGTACAGCAGCCAGGCCGGCAGCTGCCTCGGACTGCGGGCCATGCCTTCGTGCACCAGCCGCTTCAGGTCGGCGGGCTCGGGGTGCAGGTCGATCAGCGGCTGCAGCCGCACCGGCGCCGGTGGGAGGGAATTGCTCATCGGTCGCGGGCGAGGCGCAGCCCTGAGGCCATCCAGCGGCTCGCTGGCGGGAAGAAGTTGCGGTAGCTGGGCCGCGCGTGGCCGTCGGGGGTGAGGAAGGCGCTGCCGCGCAGCACGAACTGGGAAGTCATGAACTTGCCGTTGTATTCACCAACGGCGCCGGCGGCAGGGTGGAAGCCCGGATAGGGCCGGTAAGGGCTGGAGGTCCACTGCCAGAGCAGGCCGAACGACTGGGGCAGGCCCTCTCCGCCGCCCGCCGCCGCCGCGGCGGTTTCCCATTCGGCCTCCGACGGCAGGCGGGCGCCGGCCCAGCGTGCGTAAGCGTCGGCCTCGAACCAGCTGAGGTGGCGCACCGGCGCCTCGCCCTGGCGTGGGCGACGGCCGGCCAGGGTGAACTCCCAGTCGCCGCGCCAGTAGCGGGGGGCCTGCCAGTGGCGCTGTTGTACCAGGGCCCATCCCTCGCTCATCCACAGCTCCGGCCGGCGGTAACCGTCGTCGGCGATGAAGGCGGCGTACTCGGCGTTGCTCACCAGCCACTCACCGATCGTGAACGGCTCCAGCCACACCCGGTGTTGGGGCGATTCGTTGTCGAAGGCGAAGCAGTCGCCGTCGTGGCCGATTGAAACCAGGCCGCCTTCGCAGGCGCGCCAGCGGTTTGCCTGTGGCGGCGGCGGAGAGCCGCGCCAGCGGCTTTCCCATAGATCCTCCGGGCTGCCGGGGCCCTCGCCCCAGGCCGGTTCGAGCGGATTGCGGCTGAAGCCGTCGAGCAGGTCCATCAGCAGCAGCTCCTGGTGCTGCTGCTCGTGTTGCAGACCCAGCTCCAGCAGGCCGCGCAGGGCGTCGGCCTGCTGCTGCGGGCGGCTTCCCAGATCAGCGATCAGTGCTTCAAGTCCGGCGTCGACCCGACGCCGCCAGGCCAGCACTGCCTCGATCGGCGGGCGTGTCAGCAGGCCACGCTGCGGCCGCGGGTGGCGCTCGCCCACCGCCTCGTAATAGGAGTTGAACAGGTAGCCCCACCGTGGATCGGAGCCCTGCCAGCCGCTCAGGTGGGGCTGCAGCAGGAAGGTTTCGAAAAACCAGGTGGTGTGGCCGAGGTGCCATTTCGGCGGGCTGGCGTCGGCCATGCCCTGCAGGCAGAGATCTTCCGGCTCGAGTGGGGCGATCAGCGCCTCGCTGTGGCGCCGCACCGCGGCCAGCCTCTCGGCCAGGGGGGCCTGCGGCGCTGGTATCGCAGCCGCCGCCGGGGCGGCCTGGGAGGTGGATCGGGGGGCCTGGCCCATGGGCGCCGAGGAGTTGGGCCCGACGCTACGTGCTTTCCCTACGATCCCGCCATACCAGAACGACTGGGAACCGACACGGGCATGGGGGGGATCACCGAAGGATTCAGCGGTGCGGTGGGGCGCACCCCGCTCATTCGCCTGCGGGCCCTGAGCGAACTCACAGGCTGCGAGATCCTCGGCAAGGCGGAGTTCATGAATCCCGGCGGTTCGGTGAAAGACCGTGCGGCGCTGGGGATCCTGCAGGAAGCGGAGGCCGTCGGCGCGCTGCGGCCTGGTGGCACCGTGGTGGAGGGCACCGCCGGCAACACCGGCATCGGCCTGGCGCACCTGTGCAACGCCCGCGGTTATCGCTGCCTGATCGTGATTCCCGAAACCCAGTCTGCCGAGAAGATCGAACTGCTGCGCTGTCTTGGTGCCGAGGTGCGCACCGTGCCGGCCGTTCCCTACGCCGATCCCAGCAACTATGTGAAGCTTTCCGGCCGCATCGCGGCCGAGACGCCCGGTGCAATCTGGGCCAACCAGTTCGACAACCTGGCCAACCGCCGCGCCCACTTCGCCAGCACCGCTCCGGAGATCTGGGAGCAGTGCGATGGAAGGGTCGACGCCTGGGTGGCGGCCACCGGTACCGGCGGCACCTACGCGGGTGTGGCCCTTTTTCTCAAGGAGCGCGACGAGAAGGTGCGTTGCGTGCTCGCCGACCCCCACGGCAGCGCCCTGTGGAGCTGGGCCCGCGGCGGTGAGCTGCGCAGCGAGGGACGGTCGATCACCGAGGGGATCGGCAACAGCCGCATCAC
>JBIIJS010000229.1:0-4046 GCA_044233605.1 Cyanobium sp.
AGCGCTTCCTGGAGGTGTTCCACCCCTGGCTGATCACCACCCGGGCCTACCGGCTGATGCCCGGCTGAGTCAGACCCGCGCCAGCCCGGCCGGTTCGAGCATCAGCTTGGAGCGCTTCAGATCCTCGTCCATCTCGATCGGGTACCGGCCGTCGAAGCAGGCGGTGCAGAAGTGGCTGGAGCTGGCCTGCGCTGCCTCCACCATGCCCTCCTTGCTGAGATAAGAGAGCGAATCGACACCCAGGTGGCGCTCGATCTCCGCCAGGCTGAAGCGAGCAGCGATCAGGTGGTCCTGGGTGTCGGTGTCGATGCCGTAGAAGCAGGGATGGGTGACCGGCGGCGAGCTAATCCGCATGTGCACCTCGGTGGCGCCGGCATCACGCAGGGCCTGCACCAGCTTGCGGCTGGTTGTACCCCGCACGATCGAATCGTCGATCACCACCACCCGCTTGCCGGCCAGCACGTCGGGGAGAGGATTGAGCTTGACGCGGATGCCGGCCTCGCGCATCGCCTGGGTGGGCTGGATGAAGGTGCGGCCCACGTAGCGGTTCTTGATCAGGCCATCGCCGAAGGGAATGCCACTGACACCGGAATAGCCGATCGCCGCGGGGATACCGGAATCGGGCACGCCGATCACGATGTCGGCATCGACGGGATTCTCACGGGCCAGCACCTCACCGATGCGCACGCGGTAGCTGTAGAGCGATTCGCCGAAAAAGCGGCTGTCGGGCCGGGCGAAGTAAATCATCTCGAACACGCACAACCGGGCCGGCTCCTCGATCCAGCGCACGCGGCCGGGGCTGGGATCACCCTGACGAAAATGGATCAACTCGCCGGGCTGCACGTCGTCGTCGTAAGCGGCACCGATGATGTCGAGGCCACAGGTCTCGCTTGCCACCACCCACTGGGCCTGCTCCGGCTCGCCCAGGTGACCGAACACCAGCGGCCGGATGCCGTGGCCGTCGCGCAGGGCGAACAGACCCTCCGGCGTGCCGATCACGAGGCTGAAAGCGCCACGGCAACGGGCGGCGGCGCTACGGATGGCGGCCTCCCAGTCGAGTCCGCCGTCAACGCCCTCCTGAAGCGCGAAGGCGATCAGCTCGGAATCGGTGGTGGAGGTGAATGAACTGGAAAGATGATCGAGCGAGGCGCGCAGCTCGGCGGCGTTGACCAGATTGCCGTTGTGGGCCAGTGCGAAGGGGCCGAGGCGGGTCATCAGCACCACCGGCTGGGCATTGCAGACCTTGCTGCTGCCGGTGGTGGAATAGCGGTTGTGGCCGATTGCCAGCTCGCCCGGCATGCGGTCGAGCACCTCTTGGTCAAAGACCTGGCTCACCAGGCCCATGTCTTTGTGCAACCGAACGCGCGCATCGTGAAACACGGCGATGCCGGCCGATTCCTGGCCGCGGTGCTGCAGGGCATAGAGCCCGAAATAGGCCAGATTCGCCACCGCCTGGCCTGGAGCAATCACCGCGAAGACACCACAGGCCTCCTCGGGCTTGTCCGGCCGGTCGGAGGCGGCGGAGGGGTCCGGGGACAAGGGCGGGGCCATGATGATCAGCGAGCATCCTGACGCATCAGCCCCTCGTTCAGTGCTCGGGCGGTGGCGGTGCCCCCCGCAGGCGGCGGGGAATCGCCGCTTCGAAGCAATCGCGCAGGGCCGCCACCGGCAGGCGGAGCAGCACCGCCTCGCCACGATGGAACGTGAGATCGCCGCCGGCCACCACCTCGCCGAGCCGCAGGGCAGGCACGGCATTGCCGGCCTGCTTGAGCGCCCGACCCCAGGCCTCGGCCTGCGATGCCGCCACGCCCACCAGCACCCGGCCACCCCCCTCGGCGAACAGCAGACGATCGGGCCGCGCTACCCCGGCAGGAAGTTGCAGCCGGGCACCCAGGCCCGCCGCGATACAGCACTCCGCTGTCGCCACCGCCAGGCCGCCGTCACTGAGGTCGTGGGCTGAAGCCACCAGACCCGCGGCGATCACCTCGCGGAGAAACGCCTGCACGCTGCGCTCCAGAGCCAGATCCACCTCGGGTGGCCGCCCGGTGAGCCGGCCATGCACCGCCTCCAGGTAACTCCCCGCCGCCAGCGAGACGCGCGGATCAGCGTGCCCCTCGCCTGCCTCAGGAGGCACGCCGAGCAGCCAGATCGCATCGCCCGGCTGCCGCCAGGCCAGGCCGGTGACGTGGGCGAGATCGTGCACCAGACCCACCATGCCCACCACGGGGGTGGGATGGATCGGCTGCAGTGAGCCGTCCGGCAGACGGCTTTCGTTGTAGAGGGAGACGTTGCCGCCGGTGACCGGTGTGCCCAGTTCGCGGCAGGCGGCCGAGAGACCGCGGCAGGCCATCGCCAGCTGCCAGTAGCCGGTGGGCGTCTCGGGAGAGGGGAAGTTGAGGTTGTCGGTGATCGCCAGCGGCTCGGCGCCGACGCAGCTGAGGTTGCGGGCGGCTTCGGCCACGGCCGCCATGCCACCGCGCTCAGGATCGAGCGCTACCCAGCGGTTGGGGCAATCGACCACCGCCGCCACCCCACGCCGGCAGGACGCCAGGGCCGCCGGCCCCTGCTGGGGCCGCAGCCGCACCACCGCGGCATCAGCCCCGCCCGGGGGCACCACGGTGTTGGCCTGTACCTGGTGGTCGTACTGGCGCCACACCCAACGCTTACTGGCGATGGTGGGGTCATCAAGCAGCCGCAGCAGAGCATCACCCCAGCTGAGGAGGCCATCGGCCAGGTGCACCCCCTCGGCGGCGGCGGCCGGCAGGTCGGCCTCACTCCAGCGCCAGTGGGCGCAGATCTCAGCCGGCGGCTCCGCGATCAGCTCGTGATGGTTGATCGGGGTGTCATCGGCCAGGGCGCTGGCGGGCACCTCAGCCGCCACCTCGCCGTGCAGCAGCACCCGCACCACGTTGTCTTCCAGCACACGGCCCACCACCGCCGCCTGCAGGCCCCAGCGCGTGAAGCGGTCCATCACCGCCTGCTCCCGGCCCGGTTTCACCACAAACAGCATCCGCTCCTGCGATTCGCTCAGCAGAAACTCGTAGGCCGTCATCCCCGCCTCGCGGGCGGGCACACGATCGAGATCCAGTTCGATCCCCAGACCGCCCTTGGCGGCCATCTCCGAGCAGCTGCAGGTGAGGCCGGCGGCGCCCATGTCCTGGGCGGCCACCACGTCACCGCTCTGGAAGGCCTCCAGGCAGGCCTCGATCAGCCCCTTCTCCAGAAAGGGATCACCCACCTGCACGGCGGGGCGATCATCGAGCGAGGCCTCGCTCAGCTCGGCGGAAGCGAAACTGGCGCCGCCCATGCCGTCGCGCCCCGTGGTGCTGCCCACGTAAAGCACCGGATAGCCGACACCCTCGGCGCCGGAGCAGACAATCTCCCCGGTCTCCATCAGGCCGAGGGCCATGGCGTTGACCAGCGGGTTGCCGGAGTAGCTGGGGTCGAAGGCGACCTCGCCGCCCACGGTGGGCACACCCACGCAGTTGCCGTAGTGGGCGATGCCAGCCACCACCCCCTCCATCAGGCCCACATTGCGCGGCTCCTCCAGGGGCCCGAAGCGCAGGGCGTTGAGCAGGGCGATCGGCCGGGCCCCCATGGTGAAGATGTCGCGCAGGATGCCGCCCACGCCGGTGGCCGCCCCCTGGAACGGCTCGACGGCCGAAGGGTGATTGTGGCTCTCGATCTTGAAGGCGAGCCGTTGGCCCTCGCCCAGATCCACCACACCGGCGTTCTCGCCGGGGCCCACCAGGATGCGCGGGCCGGAGGTGGGAAACTGGCTCAGCAGGGGCCGCGAGTTGCGGTAACAGCAATGCTCCGACCACATCACGCCGAACATGCCCAGTTCGGCTCGGTTCGGCGCCCGACCGAGCCGGCGCACGATCTCGTCGTAATCCGCCCGGCTGAGCCCCTCCTTCCTCAGCGCCTCGGGCACGTCGTAGGCGGGGGCAGCGGAGGCGGACACAGGGGTGGGGCGGCGTCGACTTCCAGTATCTGATCCGGCCGCATCAGATCCAGGGGTCGTCCTCCTCCGGCCGCTCGCTGCG
>JBIIJS010000045.1:0-15608 GCA_044233605.1 Cyanobium sp.
TTCCGACGGCAGCCGGGAGCGTTTGCTGGGCGATCTCTATCCCCCCGCCCTCGCCTCCACCGTTGGCGCCGCTGCCGGCCCGGCGTTTGCAACAGGAACCGCAGCCCTGCGCCCCAGCGGCGAAGCGGCCGACATGGCCCAGCTGCTGGCCCCAATCGCGCCGCGGGCGATTCTCTGCGTCGGTGTCAACTATCGGCGCCATGCCGCCGAGTTCGGTTCGGCGATCCCGGCCCGGCCCGTGCTGTTCATGAAGGCCCCCTCCGCCATTCAGCACCCAGGCGCGCCGATTGAGCTGCCCGTGGCTCTGGCCAGCGAGACGGTGGACTACGAAGGCGAGCTGGCGGTGGTGATCGGCCGTCGCTGCAAGAACGTCTCGGCCTCCGAGGCCCTGGCGGCGGTGCTCGGCTACTGCTGCGCCAACGATGTGAGCGCCCGCGACTGGCAGAAGCGCCCGGAGCTGGGCGGCGGCCAGTGGTGCCGCGGCAAGACCTTCGACACCTTCTGCCCGCTCGGCCCGCTGCTGGCCACCCCGCAGACGATCTCCGACCCCAATGCCCTGCGGCTCACCACCACCGTGAGCGGCGAACTGCGCCAGGACGCCTCCACCAGCGACATGATCTTTTCGGTGGCGGAACTGATCGCCTTCCTCTCGGGCAGCACCACGCTCGAGCCCGGCACGGTGATCCTCACCGGCACCCCCAGCGGCGTGGGCATGGGCAGTGACCCACCCCGCTGGCTGCGCCCCGGCGACACCGTGAGCATCGCGATCGAGAGCATCGGCACCCTCACCAACCCGGTGGTGGCGGAAGGGGGCTGAGGCGGCCCTGGCAGCGCGGAACTTCAGCAAAAGCCCTGCCATCGGCAGGGCCGGAGACGAAACGAATCCGGAATCAGGCCTGTGGAGCTGCGATCACAGCGATGGATTCGGAGGTGCCATCGATGGTCCAGGTGCCCACCCGGCCTGGAGTTGTGAAACCCTGTTCGACAACGCTTGTATTGTTGAAGGTTGTGGTACGCAAAGAATTCGACAGGGGCATTATTTGTGTCAATGCCAAAAAATGGCCTGAAACAGGATCATTGATGAAATGGCCCGGTGATTTGGTGGCAATGCCGGTGCAGATAGTTCTAGCTGATGAAAGTCAGGGGCCATTTTCATCGCAAACCACTTAGCCAGCTAATGCGCCAAGCACTTTCAAGATTCCTGATGTAATAACTTTAAGATTCGGCCCGCCATCAAAATATTGATGTTAGAAATAGTGCATGTTGGATCTGCGCCCAACAACAATGCTGCTGGCTCAAAAATAAAGGCAGTTTGCATGATTTGCGCAATTCTTTTATGCCGCCCTGAAGTCTTGGCAGCCGCGCACGCCGCGGTGATCAGTGTTTCCCTGGAAGCGGTGGCGGCGCTGGGGATTCCGTCGCCCGTCGATTCCCAGCGCGATCCGGCTGGTTCGCTTAGTGTAGTTGTCTACTTGGTTAGTTGGTCATGCGCAAGGTTGGTCTGGCAGAGGCCAAGGCCCAGCTCTCGGCGCTCCTCGATGCCGTGGAGGCCGGTGAAGAGGTGGTGATCACCCGCCGCGGCAGGCCTGTGGCCCGGGTGGTGCGGGAGAGGCTTGCTGCGCCTGCCGCCTCGGGCTGGGTGGAGCTGCTGCGCGAGCTGCATCGCGATCAGTCGCCTCTGCAGGGTTCGGCCGTGGAGCTGCTGCGCGAGCTGCGGGACCAGGAGCCGTGAAGCCCAGCCCCGGCAGCTTCTATCTCGACACCTGCCTGCTGATCTCGCTGTTTCACAACGACAGCGGTTACGCCGCTGCTGAGGCCTGGGTGGTGGCGGCGCCGGAGGCCGAACTCTGGATTAGCCACTGGGTGCTGCTGGAATTTGCCTCGGCCACGGCCGTGCGCTACCGGCGCGGCGATCTCTCGCCGGCGCGGTTGGAGGTGGTGCAGGCGGCTCTGACGCTGTTCTGCAGGGAGCGTCTGGGCATGCTTGAACCGCGCGGCGAAGACTTCTCCCAGGCCCGCAGCTGGCTGGAGGGCGACGCCAGCCTGGGTCTGAGGGCCGCCGATGCCCTGCACCTGGCGCTGGCGCAGCGCTATGGAACCACGCTGCTCAGCGCCGACCAGACCCTGGTGCGTGCGGCACAGGGGATGGGGCTGAAGACGGCTTTGGTGCGCCAAACCGATGATGCTTGATGCGAACGCATCTGATGCGCACCATGCTTCAGATCGACGACGACGTGATGCAGGCGGCCCTGGTGGTGCCGCTCGATCGTCTCGGCCTGCCAGATCCGGCGCCGGTGTGCTCGGGGCTTGCCTTTTCGCTGTTCCGCTCCGGATCGATCCCCGTGGTGGAGGGTGATGCGTCCGATCTCCTGGACGCTCTGGCCGCTGTGCTCGCCGAGGTGGGTGAACCCTGATTGCGTGTGGGCACTGCACGGCAGCATCGAGGACCCTCCCTAGGGTCCTGTCCCGGAGATTTGCGAGCAAAGTCGCTGGAGCTTGTCCAGGATTGGGTCAGCCGTCGCCGTCCATGTGATCAGTCCAAACCAGCGCTCCACCTGATTGAGCCAGGAGGCGTAGGTGGGCATGTAGTGCCCATGGAAGCGGGGTCGCTGCGCCAGCCAGGCGCGCACCTTGGCGTGCTTGTGGGTGCGTGGTCGTCCGGGGACGTAGCTCGTCGTGCAGACCTTCCAAGCCCAGCTCCCGGTACCGCAGGCCAACAGGATCTGTGCACGTTGCACGATCGAATGAAGCAGCGAGCGTGAACAGGCGAGAGCCTGCAGCTGCTGAACTTCGTCGTCGCTGAGAGCCAGCGGCGCGACACTCCGTGTTCTAGCTGTTATTTCCGGGACGGCACACTAGCCAGTCGTTTCCAGATTCCCCTCCACCGCCACCCAGCGCTGCAGGCTCCAGTCGACGCCGCCACTGCGCACCATCGGGTCTTGCTCGATCCATGCGAGGGCAGAGGCGTAGTCGTCGGCTTCGAGCAGCAGGAGCCCCCCGCCCCCGGGTCTGTTTTCGCCGTCCACCAGGTAGCCGCTGCTGATGCGTACGCCAGCCCCGCGCAATTCCGCCACCCAGGTCCGATGGGCCGCCAGGTGCGGTTGCATCGCCGCGTAAGGCTGGCGGAAGGTTTCGTGTTTGACGTACCAGGGCATGGCGCTGCGCCTCAGCCCGCCACAAAACTCCCGTGCAGCCCGTGCGGGATCGCCAGGGGCAGCTCCAGCACCGCCACCTCCGCCATCGTGGCGGCATCGAGGATCACCAGGTCGCTGGCGCAGCGGGCACCGTTCCACACCACGCACAGCAGCCAGCCGTCGTCTTCCGCTGCTTCGCTGCCAGCTGCGCCGGGCCGCGGCACCATCACGGGTTCGCTGACGAAGCCGCGCGGCGCGGCGCTCCAGACGATGCGATCGCCGCTGGCCAGGTCGAGCTTCTCGATCGCCTGCAGCGGGTCGTTGCCGCGCTCGCGCTCGGCCACGGCCATCCAGGCATAACGGGCCTCCAGTCCCTGGCGCCGCGGATTCACGGTGGCGAACTCGCAGGTGCGCTCCTCGAGCACGCTCCAGCTCACGCCGCCGCTCACCGTGTCGATCACGCAGCGCTGTAGCCGGCCGGCGGGGATGGCGTCGAAATCCACCTGGCGGAAATCGCTCTCCGGCCCGATCGAAGGGAAGTCGTCGTAGACGATCGAATCCACCACCACCTCGGTGCCGCTGGCGTCGCAGTGGGCGTTGAGGTGGTGGAACACGAAGCCCGAAGGAGCGCTCACCCGCCGCGGCTCCTCACCGGCAAAGCGGCCGCCGTCGCGCGGCACCAGCCAGAAGCTGCCGGCGGCGCCGCTCTGGGAGGCCAGGCACTGGGCCGCCCCCTTCAGCCCGAACACGTAGGGCAGGGGGTTGAAGGCGATCGCGTTCTGCAGGAATACCGCCCAGTCGGGGGTGATCGCGAAGTCGTGCAGGAATGCGAAGCCCTTGACGCTGTCGCGGCGGTCGCTGAGCAGATCGCCTGCCCGGATCCCCGCCGCCGGGTCGTCCTCGCTGGCGAACTCCATGAGCCGGATCGTGCTGGTCGGTCCGGCCTTGACTCCGAAGGTCACCAGTCGCGGCGCGCCGTGGTGGCCCGGATCGAAGCGCGGGTGGGCGCTGAACGCCTCGCCCGGCTTGAGTACGCCATCCAGCCGCGAAAGGCCGCGGGTTTCGAGGCTCACCGGATCGAGGGCGTGCGGCTCGGCCGCCTCCCACAGGGCCAGCAGCTGGTCGCCGAGGCGCACCACATGGGTGTTGGCGATGTTCTTGAGGCGTAGGTCGAAGGCATTGGCCAATGCCCCGCCTGGCTTCTGGGTGCCGAACACGCCGCGACGCACGAAACGACCCACCGCTTCCTCCGCCTGCCAGCCCTCAGTGCGCACGAAACGGTTGCGCAGCGAGGCGCAGCCGCCGTCAAAGCGCAGGGCGGTGATCATGCCGTCACCGTCGAAGGGGTGGTGCACCCACTGGCCGCCCCGCTCGAGCCGGCCCGGTCCGTTGCGGTAGAGGGTGCCGCTGAGTTCGGCCGGTATGGCGCCGCGGGCGGCCGCCAGAGGCACATCGTCGAGCTCTACGCCGACGTTACGGAAGGAGCTGGACCAGTCGTCGCGGTCGTAGCCGCGTTTCTGCTCACGGCTGGGGGCGACGGTCATGGCGGCTCAGGCAAGGCTGCCACCATCATCCCGTGACGGAACGTGAAGTGCGGCCGTCTCAGCGCTCGCAGGGAATCGCGGCTGCCTGCACGCAGGGGGTAGGCGCGCAGGGCGCGGTTGCGGCGGGCTCGCAGGGCTGGGGAGCGGCGTGTGCGGGAGCGGCGAAGGCCACGAGTGCGGCGATGCCGGCGCCGATCAGGATGGAGGGGCGCATGGGGGTTACGCGTTGGATTGCAGCTCGGGGAACGGGTTCCCGGATGGGCCAAGCCTAGGTGGCCTGACCCGGTTGCGCCGCAGTGGCCGGCGCAGAGCCCGGTGCAGAGCCCAGTGCAGCCATTCGCTGGCGGGATACTGAAGAGTTGGAGCGCCCAGTTCCACCATGACCGCCCCCGCGACTGCCGCCGCCGTGACCGCCCTGAGTTCGCCGCCCGCCTGGGTTGACAACACCCATCCACTGGGCCGGCTGATCGATGCCCTGCTGGCGGTGGAGCCCCTGCGCCGGCTGCTGTTTCTGCAGGCGCGGCGGGTGATGATCCGCACCGCTGAGCGCAACGGCATCCCCTGGCGTCAGCGATGCAGCCAGCTGGAGCAGGCCGCTGCGCCGCTGCTGGCTGCCTGCACCGATCCGGCCACCACGGCGCCGGCCTATTACCGCGCCCGCTTCCACGCTTACCAGCAGGGCAACCTCTGCTGGGAGGCGGCCTGCGAGGCCGAGCAGGCCACCGACGCGATGGCGCTGCGGGTGTGGCCGGGCGAGCCGCTCACTCCGGAGCAGGCCCAGCAGCGCCTGCGCCGGGCCATCTTTGCGGCGATCGAACCCAGCCTCGACGGACCACTGCGGAGCGCCCTGGATGTGGGCTGTTCGGTGGGGGTGGGCACCCTGGCGCTGCGCGACTGGCTGGCGCAGCGCCCGGCCCAGCAGGGGGTGTCGCTGCGGCTGGAGGGTCTCGACCTTTCACCCCAGATGCTCGCCGTGGCGAAGGTGCGCGATGCCGCCGGCGCCATTGCTGCCTGGCACCACGCCGCAGCCGAGGCCAGCGGCCTGCCCGCGGCTGGCTTCGATCTGGTCGCGCTGCAGTTCGTGTGCCACGAACTGCCGGCCGATGCCACCCGCGCGGTGCTGGGGGAGGCGGCGCGGCTGCTGCGCCCCGGCGGCGTGATCGCCCTGGTGGATCAGGACCCCGCCTCCGAGACAATCCGCCGCCTGCCGGCGCCGATCGCCACCCTGCTCAAGAGCACCGAGCCCTACCTGGAGGATTACTTCCGGCTTGAACTGGCCGCGGAGCTGGCGGAGGCGGGGTTCCTCGAGGTGCGCGCCGTCTCCTGCGATCCCCGCCACCGGGTGATGGTGGCCTGCCGCCCCCTCAGCCCGTAGGCCGCTCAGCCGCTGATGCCCGCCTGCTCCAGCACCCCTTTGCTGCTGGGCACGGTGCCGGCGCGGCGCGGGTCGATCTCGGTGGCCTGCCGCAGGGCGCGGGCGAAGGCCTTGAAGCAGGCCTCCACGATGTGGTGCGAATTGACGCCGTCGAGCTGGCGGATGTGCAGCGTGAGGCCGCTGTTGTTCACCACCGCCACGAAGAACTCCTTCACCAGCTCGGTGTCGTAGCTGCCGATCTTCTGGGCGGGGATCTGCAGGCCGAAGCTCAGGTGCGGCCGGCCGCTGCAATCCAGGGCCACCTGCACGAGGGCCTCGTCGAGGGGTGCCAGGAAGTGGCCGAAGCGGTGGATGCCGCGCCGGTCGCCCAGGGCCTGGGCCAGGGCCTGGCCAATGGCGATGCCCACGTCTTCGTTGCTGTGGTGGTCGTCGATGTGGGTGTCGCCGCTGGCCTGGATGTCCAGGTCGATCAGGCCGTGGCTGCTGATCTGATGGAGCATGTGATCCAGAAAGGGCACACCGGTGCTCGCCTGGCAGCGGCCCGTGCCGTCGAGCCCCAGGGTCACGCGCACGTCGGTTTCGCCGGTGACGCGGTGGATCGTGCCGGTGCGCGGCGGGGCTGCGGAGGTGCCGTTCGGCATGGTCACGGGCGCCTGCGGGGCGCCGGATCGGTCGTTGGAATCATGGCGGGGCGGCGGTCGCCCGGCCTGACGCGCAGGCGGTGAGCCACTAGGGTTAAATCGAACTTATTGGACGAGCCCAATGTCAAAAGCACGGCTAATCGCTTTTCTGGCCAAAGCGGAGGCCACCCCAGCCCTCCAGCAGCAGATCAATGCTGCCGCCGATGCCAGCGCCGTGGTGGCCATCGCCCGCGCTGAGGGATTCCTGTTCTCCCCAGCCAGCCTGTCCCGTCACCTGCGGGCTTGAGCCCTCACATCCCCGTGATGCAGTAACCCGCATCCACGTAGATCACCTGGCCGGTGATCCCCGAGGCCAGCGGGCTGGCCAGGAAGGCCGCCGTGCTGCCCACCTCCTCCTGCGTGACGGTGCGGCGCAGGGGGGCTTTCTCCTCCACGTTGTGGATCATGTCGAGGATGCCGCCGATGGCGGAGCTGGCCAGGGTGCGGATCGGGCCGGCGCTGATCGCGTTCACCCGCACCTGCTTATCGGGGCCCAGCTCTGCAGCTAAATAGCGCACCGAGGCCTCCAGGGCGGCCTTGGCCACCCCCATCACGTTGTAGTTGGGGATCGCCCGCTCGGCGCCGAGATAGCTGAGCGTGATCACGCTGCCGCCCTCGTTGAACAGCGGCTTGGCCCCACGGCAGAGGGGCGCCAGCGAATAGGCGCTCACCTCCAGGGCGCGGGCGAAGCCCTCCGGGGAGATGGCGCTGTAGTCGCCGATCAGCTCCTCCTTGCCGGCGAAGGCCAGGCAGTGCACCAGCACGTCGATCGAGCCCCACTGCTCGGCCACGCGGGCGAACACCGCCTCGATCTGGGCCGGATCCTGCACGTTCAGCGGCTCGAACAGGCTGGGCGCCAGCGGCGTGGTGAGCTCGCGCACCTTGCCCTCGAAGCGGCCCTTCTCATCCGGCAGGTAGGTGACGCCCAGCTCAGCGCCAGCAGCATGCAGCTGCTGGGCGATGCCCCAGGCGATCGACTTGTTGTTGGCGATGCCGGTGACGAGGGCCTTCTTGCCGCGCAGGTCGAGGAGCATGGGAAGGGCGTGGGAGGGTAAACCGTGTGCATCCTCTCGCAGCGCCTTTCGGCATCACCAAAGGCATTAGGCTGAATACATTCTGGTTAGCTGGACCATCTCTGCTATGGACCTCTCTGCCGTGGACCTGGTCCCTACAGAACCGACGTGGCTGCCCCAGTCGGGCGAACCGAGCTCCTGGTACAAGCCTGAACCCGCCCTCGCCTGTTGCTGGCTTCCGCCTCCGGTCCAGGTCTGCGAGTTTTTCCTTTCGCCCGCGGTCGAGATCTCTCCATGGTTCTCTGAGCTCGCAGCCGACCCCGGCGCCTCGGATATCGCATTGGCGGGTGAGGAATCCACCTTCCCGCTCATCGATCCGCTTACTGGAATCGACGAACAAAACTTCGTAGACGAACTAAGCTATTTCGGGCTATTCCCCGCCGAAGAAGGGATGGCAGATGATCTCGTGCCCGAAGAGTCGGCCAGTGAATGGCCGCTCTACATCTCCTTCTCATTGATAATCACCAACCACTTCTTCCCTATCTATACAGATTGCACTGCCTTCGTCGAGGAGGATCCCGTACTCACCCTCGACGGGGGCTCGGAGTTCATTGATCCCGCCTCCTGGTTTGGGGATCTGCTCCCTTGGGAGTCACCCCCTTGGCTCGGCGAGGGCGGTTCTCTGGAGCCCCTTCCAGCCGATCCTGATTTGGCTGTAGACGATCCGCTTCTGATTGTCTGCCCTCCCCTCGAGGGGCCTGGCAAGGAGCCCTGCGATCCGCCCGAGGAATTCACTTACCTGCCGGTCGAATTCCCACCTGTTGAAGCTTCGCAGGAAGCACCTTCCGAATCCCCACCTGAGGCTGCCGTGGACGGAGAGTCCCTCCTGGAGCCGATTCGGTCAATTAAGCCCTATTTTCGCGGAGTCGCCATCAGCGGTGATCTAATCGATCTCCCCGTTTTTCTTGCTGAACCAGATCCCATCCTCTGGAACATCGCCGGGAGTGGTTCAATACCTGACCTTCATATTCAGAACCCATCAGGCAGCGATCCCCTGGCGGAGTACATCTCTTTCCTCGCCGGGAATCCCCACTGGCTGGAGAGCCACAGGATCGGAGATTTCGAGCTGCAGGTGGTCACTCCCAGCGCCTTTCTGCCTTCGATCGAGCTGGGCACGCCCAGTGCCGCCCGCGCCTTTGATGTCTGGTACGCCTTGATCCAGCCCCCTTCTGATGCTCCGCCGGTTTCCGAAAACGCGGAGCCTCCCCTTCCTGCACTCGATCCCGTCATCTGCTTCCCGGATGGCCTGCCTACCACTCCGCCTCCCTCCGCCGCAGACCCGGAGCCAGGCCCCCCGCCGCCTCTGCCCGAACCCAAACTGGCTTCTGAACTTCCGCTCCCCGATCCGGTTCTTCCCGCACTGAAAAATCTGGATGCGTCCAGCCCTGCGGAGTCAAGCCCGGTGATCGTTCTTGGCAGCGAGTTTTTGGCCCAACCATTGGCGGACTCCGCAGTCGCTCCCACAGCTCACCCCCCGTTAGATCCGGTTGTTGATGTTGCCGATCCGATCCTTGGCTCCGACTTTCCTCCTCCCGGCGAGGTGGATCTGCTGCTGATGCGTCGTAGTCGCGCCCCCCTTCCCGAAGACCTGGCCCTGCTGCCTGCGGTCTGAAATGTTTTTCCGGTTTCTCGAACCGGCCAGTCGGCGCAGGTCTATGAACAGCAGCGTCAACGCTGCTGCGCTCGGTGCGAGGACTGCGCCAAGCTGACGCCGACACCCATCCCTGCCTGCTGGCCTGATGAGCGTCTCTGTTTTCCGCGGTGGCCGGCGGGCTGCGGAAGCACGGCTGGCCGCCCTCGATCCGGCCCGCTACGGCGCCAGCCGCAACCACCTCGATGGGGCCGTGACCCGGCTTTCCCCCTACATCCGCCACGGCGTGCTCAGCCTCGCCGAAGTGCGCGATGCAGTGTTCGCATGGCTGCGGCAGCAGGAGGCACCACCCGCCCACCTGCAGGGGGAGTTGTTCGCCGGCGCGGCCGGTGCAGGGAGCACGGGCGAAGGCCCCTGGAGTCCCGCCCAGCGCAGGGCCGGCGAGAAGCTGATCGCCGAGCTGGGCTGGCGCGATTACTGGCAGCGGCTATGGCATCAGCTGGGCGACGGCATCTGGCACGATCGCGAGCCGCTCAAGACAGGTCATCCCGCCGACTCGTACGCGCCCGAGCTGCCGGCCGACCTGGCGGCGGCCTCCACGGGCCTGGCCTGCATCGACGCCTTCGCCGCCGAGCTGATGGGCACGGGCTGGCTGCACAACCATGCCCGCATGTGGCTGGCGGCCTACCTGGTGCATGGGCGGCGGGTGCGCTGGCAGGCGGGCGCCCGCTGGTTTCTGCAGCACCTGCTCGACGGCGATCCGGCGAGCAACAATCTCAGCTGGCAGTGGGTGGCCAGCAGCTTCAGCCACAAGCCCTACCTCTTCAATCGCGTCAACCTGGAGCGCTTCAGCAGCGGCCGTTTCTGCGCCGTTTGCCCCCTGGCCGATCGACATGGAGCCGGGGGCTGCCCATTCGACGCCAGCTATGAGGTACTGCAGGCGCGGCTGTTTCGCCCGGCGCCTGCCGTCTTGTCCGCCGCGGCTATCCCGCCTTCGGCTCCGGCGGCGACGCCCCAGCCCCAGCCCCAGCCCCAGCTGCCGCCGCCCGCCGCCGGCCCACCGCCGAGCCGCCCGCTTCTGTGGGTGCATGGCGAGGCCCTGGGGCCCGCCAATCCCGCCTTGCGGGCCCATCCCGGCGCGCCGGCGCTGTTTGTGTTCGATACCGAGCTGATCGAGGGACGCACCGCCACCACCGGAGGTCAAGCCGCCGGGGCCCCACCGATGCCCCTGGCGCCGGGGCGGCTGCGTTTCCTGCGCGAATGCCTGGCGGAGCTGCCCGTGCGCGTGCGCGAGGGCGATGTGGCCCGGGAGCTGCTGGCCGCCGCCGCCGCACAGGGGGCCGACGGCATCGTCACCAGCCGGGCGGTGGATCCGCGCTTCCGGTTGATCGCCGCCCGCCTGGCGGCGGAGCTGCCGCTGCGGGTGCTGGAGCCAGAGCCGTTCGTGGATCTGCCCCTGGAAGGTGCGGGCGCCCCCGACCTGCGCCGCTTTTCGCGTTACTGGCGCCGGGCAGAGCCGCTGGTCTGGGGAGCGAGGATCAACCCCTGAGGCGCCCGCCCTGATGACCCCTGCCTCCCCTGCGCCCGACTGCGCCATCTGCCGGCTGCACGGTGAAGCCGCTGCTGGCGCCGCAGCCGCTGACTTCGAGATCGGCCGCGGCGAGCTGTGGCTGCTGCGCCACCATCCCGATCCCGCGCCCCTGGCCGGCTGGCTGTTGCTCGACGCCCGCCGCCACCTGGGCGGACCGCTCGCCTTCGACGACCGGGAGGCTGCCGGCTGGGGCCCGGCTGTGCGCATGGCCAGTCGACTGGTGCAGCAACTCACCGGCTGCGAGCGCGTCTACGCGATCGCCTTCGGCGAGGGGGCGCCCCATCTGCATCTGCACCTGATTCCCCGCCATGGCGCCGATCCCGCCAGCGCTGCCTGGTGTGTCGCCGACCTCTACCGGGCCGTGGCTGCCGGCGAGAGTCCCGCCGCCGATCCGGCCCGGGTGCGGCAGCTGGTGGTCCAAGGGCGGCAGTGGCTGGAGCGCCAGCCGTCAGGATTGCCGGGATGAGAGCAGCCTGATGCGGTCGGGTCCCCCATCCACGGGGTCTGGTTCGTTACCTTGCGGCATCGATCCGGCACCCGCCCCCGATGGCCGTCACCTATCCCCGCAAGATTCTCAACACCATCGGCCCCCGGGAGGTGATGGGCGAGGTGGTGAAGGAACGCAAGCTCCAGGTGCTGTTTCTGAACAGCTACCGCTTCAACGAGCAGCGCTCCTGCCTGGAGCTCACCACCCTGATGGAGGCCCTCAACGGCAAGCCGCGCGAGCTGGTTCGTGAGCTCTCCCACCACATCAGCGACGAGGCCCGTCACGCCGTCTGGCTCACGGATCTGCTTTACGAGATGGGTGAGGAGATCGGCAACCCGGAAAGCGGCTCCTACATCGATGAGCTCAACCGCCTCTTCGACAAGAGCGGTGACGAAGTGCAGAGTGAAGATGGCCTGATCGCCGTGCTCGCCTCGATCAACGCCACCGAGAAGCGGGGCTGCCAGGCCTTCTCCGCCCACATCGCCGCCCTTCGCGCCGCTCCGGCCACCGAGGAAAACGCGCGCATCCGCGAGACGCTGGAGAAGATCCTGCCCGAGGAGGCGGCCCACGTGAGCTGGGGCAGCCGCTGGCTCGGTCGCATCGCCGCCCGGAGCCCCGAGCACCGCGAGCGGGTGAACGCCGCCAAGCGCAAATACGCAATGATCGAGCATGCCGCCTTCGAGGCCGGCATGGACATCACAGCCGGAGCCGAATTGCGCCGCCTCGGCAACCTGGTGGAGATCGCCAACACCCTGCCGGTGTGGGAGCGCCCTTCGTACGTCTTGGAGCGGCTGCCGCAGGCCCTGCTCTCCCCCGACCTCAACAGGTCGCGCCTGCTGGCGGTGAAGCGGGTGTGGGAGGAGAAGCCAGAGAAGCTGGTGGAAACCTTCATCCCGATGTTCCTCAAGGGCCTGCAGAACCTGCGGCCGTCGCTCGCGGCGCAGGCATAGGCGCCGGCCCCTGCTGCTGTGCCGTTGCCCTCCTTCAAGAATCTGGAGCTGGTCACCTGGCAGCGGGGCGCCGAGGCGTACGACCGCCTGTTTGGAGCGGTCACCCGCGCGGCGATCGCGCCCACTCTCGATGCTCTGGAGCTCCGTCCCGGCCAGAGGCTGCTCGACCTCTGCTGCGGCACCGGTCACACCGTCGCCGCCGCTCTGGCGCGGGGGGTGATCGCCTGTGGCATCGATCTGGCGCCGGCCATGGTGGAGCGGGCCCGACAGGCCTGTCCTGCCGGCACGTTCCGCGTCGGCGATGCCGAAGCGATCGACGCTGCGGCGCTGGGGGGCGATACGGGCGGGGCTGAAGACGCCACCTTCGACGCCATCTGCTGCCTGTTCGGCGTCAACCATCTCCCTGATCAGGAGCGGGCGGTGGCGGAGGCCTTCCGCCTCCTCCGCCCCGGCGGCCGTTTCGCCTTCACGATGTGGCGTCCTCCCGGTCCCTCGAAGTTCCATGCCCTGGTGCAGGATGCGATTGCAGCCCATGGCCGCGGCACCGTTCCCAGCCCGGTCGATGCGCCGCGGCTGCGCTACGGCGAAGCGGGCCCCTGCGCCGCCCTGCTGGTGGAGGCGGGCTTCGAGCTGCCGGTGGTGAGGGAGCTGCCGCTCGCCTTTGAGCTCGACACGCCCCACACCGTGCTGGAGCTGGCCGCCACCTCTCCCCGGGTGTCGCTGTTGCTGGCGCAGCAGAACCCAGATGCCCTCCGGTGCATCGAAGCAGCCATCGTTGAGGGGGCCCTCGCGTTCCGGCGCGGCGACCGGATCCACCTGCCGATCCCGGCACTGCTGACGATGGGTCGGAAGCCGGCATGAGTGCTGCCGGCCTGCTGGAGCCTCATTGCTGGCGGCTGGACCAGTTCCCGCCCGTGCCTGGCGGGCTGCCGCCTCCGCCCGAGGCTGCGGATCCGCTGCGTCCCTTGCTTCTGTTGATCGATCGCCGCCACACCCTGGCCCCGCCGCTGCGCGCCGAGTTTGCTGCCTGCCTCTCGCACCAGGAGCAGCAGCGCCATGCCGCCCTGCGCCGGCCCGACGATCGCGAGCGCTTCCTGCTCGGTCGCGGCGCCCTGCGGCGGCTGCTCGGCAGCTGGCTGGCGCTGGCGCCGGTCGCCGTGCCGATCGAGAGCGGTCCGCACGGCAAGCCCCGCTGCCCCGGCGGGCCCGAGTTCAACGTCAGCCATTCCGGCGACCTGATCCTGCTGGCGCTGCATCCGAACCGGCCGGTGGGGGTGGACGTGGAGCGTGCGCGGCAGGGGCTGCCCTGGCAGCTGATCGCCCGGCGGGTGCTGCCGCCGCAGGAGTGCGAGGCCCTGGAGGCTCTGGCTGCCGCTGCTCCGGCTGCCGCTGCCGATGCCTTCCTGGCCGCCTGGTGCCGCCTCGAGGCCAGGCTCAAGGCCGAGGGGCGGGGCCTGGCCGGCCTCGGGGATTCCTGCAGGCCTGGTGGAGCAGCGGCTACCCGCGGGCCGGGTGATGCCGCTCCGGCGCTGTTCGATGTGGCCGTACCTGCCGGCTACCGGGCCGCGGTGGCCCGGAGCGTCTGATTGCTAGGGCCCGTCGGCCGGTCTCGGCTGCCGCTTGTCGATCAGATCCTCCGGTGTCAGCGGCTGGCCCAGCAGCTGCTTCTCGGCGCGCCGCACGGCCGTGGGATGGCTGAGCAGGTGTTCGTCTTCCACCAGCGGCAGCTCCGCCAGCCGCACCGCGGCGGCGCTGCGCGGCGGCTCGCTCCACACGAAGCGTCGGCCCGGTGCCCGCTCGTGGCAGAGGGCCGCCAGCTCACGGCGCAGGGCCCAGCGCACCCGGCCGCGGCCCACCGCCTCAAAGAACTCCTGCTGCGGTGCCCTGCCGCCGCTGGTGGGCGCGCTTCCATCCCCTCCGCGCAGGCGGGCGCTGTCCGGGTTCCAGCGCGGCGTGCACACCCCCGGGCTGCCGGTGTCGGTCTCCAGGTACAGGTGCACGCCATCGCCGCCGGGGCGGGTCACCACCGCCAGGCCGTCGTGGGGGCGGTGGCGCGGCAGCGGAAACACCCGGCCGCTGGAGCGCTGGGCGGCCGGCACGCAGCCGCCCAGCAGCAGCAGCGCCAGGCCGAGGCCCAGGGGCTGCAGCGGGCGGGCCCGGCAGGCGATCGGAAAAGACAGGGGGGCGGCAGCGTGGATTCCAGGCCATGATCGCTGCTGTGTAGCTGCGCCGTCTGTCGCGCCCACAGGCCATGGCCCTCACTCCTTCCACCATGCTGCCCCTGGGCACCCCCATGCCCCTGGAGACGATGCTGGCTGCGCTCACGCCGGTAAGCGGAGGGCCGCTCGATCCGGCCGCCCTGGCCGGCCGGCCGGTGCTGGTGCTGTTCGTCTGTCCCCACTGTCCGTTCGTGAAGCACATCGAGGCTGAGATCGGCCGGCTGGCGGCTGATTTCGGGGAGCGGGCGTCACTGGTGGCGATCTGCAGCAACAGCCAGCTCACCCATCCCCAGGACGGCCCCGAAGGGATGGCCGCCCAGGCCAGTGCCCACAGATGGGCCTTCCCCTACCTCAGCGATCCGGAGCAGACGGTTGCCCGGGCCTTCCAGGCGGCCTGCACCCCCGATCCCTACCTGTTCGACGCCGCTCACCGCCTCGTCTACCGGGGCCAGCTCGATGGCAGCCGGCCGGGCAATGCCGTGCCCTGCGATGGCCGCGACCTGCGCGCTGCCCTGGTGGCGTTGCTGGCGGGCAGGGCGGTGGCGGCGGAGCAGAGGGCTTCGATCGGCTGCAACATCAAATGGCATCCGGGCCGCGAGCCCGTCTGGGCCTCCTGAGGCTGGTCTTAATGTTGGCGCCATGCATGTGCCCCCCTTCAGCCTCGGCGAGCAACTGCGGCAGCTCGGCACCGCCCTCGACACCGCCGTTCTGGAGGTGCTGCGCAGCGGTCAGTACATCGGTGGAGCCACCATCACCGCCTTTGAGGAGGCCTTCGCTGCCGCCTGTGGCGTGCCCCACTCGGTGGGCTGCAACAGTGGCACCGATGCCCTGATTCTTGCCCTGCGCGGCCTGGGCATCGGGCCGGGCGATGAGGTGATCACCAGCTCGTTCAGCTTCTTCGCCACCGCTGAAGCGATCAGCGCCGTGGGCGCCACGCCGGTGTTCGTCGATGTGGAGGAGAGCT
>JBIIJS010000230.1:0-3995 GCA_044233605.1 Cyanobium sp.
CGAGACGGTCGGCCGCCTCGGCGCCGTTCAACCCTTCCTTGCTGGCCTCAAGTCGCCGCAGACACTCCGCCGGCGGCAGCGCGTGCCACTCGCGGAACGGCAGAGTCACGGTATCCCGTGGATCCGCGGGCACGGCGGAGGGCGAAGTCATCGAACCTTTGAGAAAATTTCGGAGCGAACTTAGATCCATTCGGGAGATCCCATCCGCTGCGATCGGATCCCAGCAATGGCCCGCCCATTCCTGCGGCATGTCACGAAGAAGATCTTGATCATATGCTCTTTCAAAGGCATAGATGATGGTGCGCTGCTGGAAGCTGCATTTGAGCGTCTGGGGGAAAACAAGCCAGACGCCAGACTGCACCCTCCCGACGTCTCGATCCACGAACCCGACCACGGAACCGACACGTCCCTTCCATGTCCAGCTTCCTTGAGGTCGCCGCCACCCCGCCCGGCCTGATCACCCTGGTTGTGTTCGCCGGTGCGATCGTGTTGTTTGTCACCGGCTGGCTGGCGCCGGAGGTGGTGGGCCTGCTGGCCGCCGCCCTGCTGGTGGCCTTCCGGGTGCTCAAGCCAGACGAGGCGGTGCAGGGCTTCGGCAGCCCGGCGCTGATCACGCTGATGGGTCTGTTCGCCGTGTCCGCCGGCCTGTTCCGCAGCGGCGGCCTCGACCGGCTGCGGGCCCTGATCGGCTCCGATGCCGTGCGCAGCCCGCGCCGCATGATCGCCCTGCTTGTGGGGGTGGTGGCGCCGATGTCGGGCTTCATCCCCAACACCCCGATCGTCGCCACCCTGCTGCCGGTGCTCGAGGGCTGGTGCCACCGCCGCGGCGTCCCCCCCTCAAAGGTGCTGCTGCCCCTCTCCTTCGCCACCGTGCTCGGCGGCACCATCTCCCTGCTCGGCACCTCCACCAACCTGCTGGCAAGCGACGTGAGCCGCCAGCTGGGCTACGGCTCGCTGGAGCTGTTCAGCTTCACCGCGATCGGCATCCCGGTGTGGTTGCTGGGCAGCCTCTACATGCTCTGGGCCAGCGACCGCCTGCTCCCCGACCGCGGCCTCGACGGCGACGACCTTCTCGGCGGCCTCTCCCGCGAGGGTTACCTCACCGAGGTGCTGATCCCGAAGGGCTCCGAGCTGATCGGCCAGAGCCTGCACGCCAGTCGACTGCAGCGGCGCTTTGATGTGGATGTGCTGGAGCTGCAGCGGGGCAGCGAGATCTTCGGCGCCCCCCTGGCCGAGCGGGTGCTGCAGGGCGGCGACCGGCTGGTGCTGCGCTGCAACCGCGAAACGCTGCTGCGCCTGCAGCAGGAGCGCACGGTGTTGCTCTCCCCGGCCGATGAACAGGAGGAGGCGATCCAGGAGCTCTCGCGGCCGGAGGTCACCACCCAGCGGATCGTCGAAGTGCTGCTCCCCAATGGCTCCACCCTGGCGGGCGCCAGCCCCCGCGATCTGCGCTTCCGCCAGCGCTACAACGCCACATTGATGGCGGTGCGGCGCGGCAACCAGGTGCTGCGCGAGCGCCTCGGCCGGCTGGTGCTGCAGGCGGGGGATGTGCTGCTGCTCCAGGCGCCGGTGGACGCGATTCGGGGCATGCAGGCCAACAACGACCTGGTGCTGCTCGACGAGCTGGAGAAGGATCTGCCCACCACCGACCGCAAATGGCTGGCGGTCTGCGTCTCCACGCTGGTGATCGTGCTGCCGATGTTCAAGCTGATTCCCTTGCTCGCCGCGGTGCTGCTGGCGATGGTGGTCATGGTGGCCACCGGCTGCCTGCGCCCCGGCGAGCTGCAGCGCTCGATCCGCTGGGACGTGATCCTGCTGCTGGGCTCCCTCTCCTGCTTCTCGGTGGCGATGCAGAAGACCGGGCTGGCCGAGGCTCTGGCCAGCGACCTGCTGAAGTCTATGCAGGGCTGGCCCGCCTACGCCGTGCTGCTGGTGGTGTTCGTGCTGGCGCAGCTGTTCACCGAGGCCCTCAGCAACGGCACCACGGTGGTGCTGCTGATGCCGATCGCCACGGAGCTGGCGAAGGGTCTGAACCTGCCGCCGATGGCCTTCATCTTCGCGATCCTGTTCGCCGCCAGCCAGAGCTTTCTCACGCCGATCGGCTACCAGACCAACCTGATGGTGTTCGGCCCCGGCCGCTACCGCTTCCTCGACATGACGCGCTACGGCCTGCCGCTCACCCTGGGCCTGGCGCTGATCGTGCCCTGGCTGATCTGCCGCCGCTTCGGGATCTAGCCGCCGGCGGACGCCACTGCTCCAAAACGGCGCCGATGGCGCAGCGAATACCAGAAGGAGAACAGCTGCAGCACCACGCCGATCAGGCCCGTGAGCCACTCGGGCACCTCCAGCCCGTGCTGGCCGAGAGCCCCGATGGCGTAATGCGCCCCGTGCTCCAGGAACACCAGCTGGACGAGGGCCTTCTCGCGGCTGAGCAGCAGGGTGAGCGAACGGATGAACAGGGCACCGAAGCCAAGGCCCACCATGATCAGCACCAGATTGGAGGTGATCGCGAAGGCGCCGATCGTGCCGTTGAGATTGAAGGAAGCATCTAGCAGCTCCAGGTAGAGCAGGCTCGCCAGCTCGCCGCCGGCAGCCAGGCGGGCGCCGGCCTGCTCCTCGTCGCCGAAGGCCTCAGCCAGGGAGGTGCTCAGCAGCTGCAGCACCAGGCCCCGTACACCGGCG
This sequence comes from Cyanobium sp., assembly GCA_044233605.1. Lineage (GTDB taxonomy): Bacteria > Cyanobacteriota > Cyanobacteriia > PCC-6307 > Cyanobiaceae > Cyanobium. The sequence goes on from JBIIJS010000230.1 coordinate 2,683, forward strand.
ATCATCACATCAGCCCGCTGCGGACCCGGCAGGGCGAGATCGATGGCGAGCAGCAGGCACAGGGCCAGGGCGATCTCGAGGGCCTCGATGCGGCCGGCGGCGCTGAGGCCCGCTCCAGCGGCAGGAACCAGTGCAGGGTCTTGGCCTCATCGAAGAAATAGCGCAGAAACACCATCAGCAGAAACATGCCGTCAAAGGCGAGAATGCTCGGTAAGGCCAGCTCCAGCAGTTCGCGGTAGAGGGCGGGATCATGGAGGGCGGCATCGAGGGCGGCGGGCAGGCTGACGGCGCCGGCGAGGGACACCATCAACATCGGGCCGGCGAAGCGCACGCCGAACACAGGGATTACCAGACCCCAGCTGAGGAAGAAGCGCTGTTGGCCCGGCGTGAGGCGATCGAAAGCTCGGGCGTTGACGATGGCGTTGTCGAACGAGAGGAAACCTCTAGCAGCAGCAACACCTGCGTGACGCAGGCCGCCTGGGGGCCGCGCCAGCCGAGCACCACGGTGAGGCCCATGGCGTAGCAGGTGAGCGGAGAGACCAAATAGCGGAGGTAGCGCCGCGGCATGGTGGGCAACACCGGGGCAGCGCGAAGTCTGTCCCCATGATTATTGCCGGCCTGGCCGCCAGCCTCAGGGACGGGGCCGCTCCTCCCCCAGCCGCCACTCCTGCCAGCGCTCCACCAGCTTCGGGATCAGCAGGTTCACCGTGAGCTGCAGCGGCGCTCCCACCCCGAATTCCACCACCCCTCTCACCATCCGCTCGAAGGGGATCCAGCGGCCGCCAAGCCAGGCGAGCCTCACCTTCGTCGCTGCCCAGAGGACGGCGCCGACTGCGTTGCAGAGCAGGAAACGGCGGTAGGGCATGCCCACCGCGCCGGCCATCGGGCCGGCGATCACGCGCAGCACCGCCACGAAGCGCCCCAGCCGCACCGACTTGCCGGCATGGCGCAGGAACGAGTCCCGCAGCCGGTCCATCTGCTCGGGCGACTGGCGCAGCAGGCCGGCGTTCTCTAGCAGCATCGCCGCGAAGATCACGCCATAACCCCAGTGCTGGAGCCATTCGCGCAGGGTGTCGGTGCTGAAGGCGGCATCGAGGGATGCCAGCGGCAGCTCCATCGCGGAGGGGGAACCAAGGTTCCAGCCCCTACCGGCTCAGGCACCGTCCGGCGTGCTGCCAGGAAAACCGCGCCGGCGCTGCCGCCGCCAGCGCAGCACCGTCCAGACCAGGAAGCTGAGCAACAGCGGCAGCACCACCACCAGCACCACCAACCGGTACTCGTCAACCGCGTTGGGGGCCTGGTTGAGAAGCAGC
>JBIIJS010000231.1:0-3986 GCA_044233605.1 Cyanobium sp.
TGAGGTCAACGTCGTGGCTGTGACCGGCATGGGGAGCCCGTATGCGGTGCCCGCCGCCGCTGTTGCCCAGAAGGCCTCTCCCCTGCCGGCGATGGTTCCCTTGGTTGTGTTGCTGCTGGCGGCGGGGGGATTGCTTCTGTATGGCTTGGCATCCCGCCGATCCCGCCTGGCGCATCGCTCCCAGCCCCGTGGCAGGGAGTCGATCCTGCCCGCTGCCCGTTCCCTCCTGTTTCCCCCCAGCCACCACGAGGCCCTGCACGATCCCGCCTATCTCGAGCGCATCCTCCAGGCGGAACTGGCCGATCAGCACCTCGCCGGGCAGAGCCCCGATGCCGCCGATGCCGCCGATGCCGGATCGGGCGACGATCGTCGCGACGCCGTCGGCCCCGGCATCGGCCGCGGCTGAGCGGGGCGCCGCCGCCCTGTCGGCCAGGGAAATATGCAGATTTCGCATAAAGTTTTGTGCTCCGTATGCGTGTTCTGCATTCGCGCAGCAATCTGCAGGGTTCCCCGCCTCGATTCGTTAGAAATTTTTTATGGTCAAGCTTCCGAATTTGTATGCAAATGCATCGGGGAAGCAGGGACGCAGCCAGGAAACGCTCGGGCAACGGCTCCGCTGGTAACCGGGCCAACTCCCTGCCCACCCCGGATGGCCTGATCGCCCTGGATCATCTCTGCTGGCTGGGATCCGGCCGGCGGGTCGCCGACCGCATGGAGTGCAACCCGAGCACCGTCAGCCGCAAGGCCGAGGCCTGCGCAGTCAGCCTCGGGCTGCTGCTGCGCAAACGGGCCGGCCTGTGGATGCTCTACGGAGACGGGGAGTTGCTCGAGGCCGAGAGGCAGCTGCATCAGCGCTATCGCCTCGCCGGGTACGGCCCCCTGCGCCTTGATGTCTCTGCCGATCTGGCCCGGTTGCTCAATGACCCGCCCCACGACGGCTGGCGAAGTGGTGGCCAGGGCCATTTCTCCTTTCGCCGACCGCTCGAGCTTCTCGAACAGAGGGTGATCGACGCCTGGCTGTGCAGCTTCTGTGAGGAACTGCCGGCCCTCGAGGAGGTTGGATGGCAGGTGATGGAGCTGCTCGAGCTCCCCCTGCTGCTGCTTGCCGACGCCGGGCATGAGCTGCTCGCCGATGGTGGCGCCGGCGTCGATGACCCCGCTGTGCTGCGCAGCTTCCCCTGTCTGGCCCTGCCGGACCATTGCCAGCCGAGCCGTCAGGCCCTGCTGCAGCGCCTTGGCCTCGGCGGCCTGCTGCTCAGCATCGAGCGCCACGATGACGACAAATGGGACGGTGCCCTCGACGACCGCCACACGATTCGCCCGGGCACGCCGTTTGAGCTGATCCGGCGCGATGGCTGGAAGGCCCTGCCGGTGCGCCTGCAGCACAACGTCCGCCTGGGCCTGGTGGTGCACAACGATCTGGCCTGCGAGTCGCCGGTGCAGGATCTGCATGAAGAACTTGCCAGCTGGCTGGGCCGGCTCGACCTCGGCTCGGCCGTCCCTGCCTGTGCCAGCTGAGGGCACCCGCCAGCCGGCTCAGGGCCGGATCTCGAACCAATCGGAGCCGGTGGGGGGGATCTCCTGGGCATGCACGCTGCTCACCCGCGCCGCGTCGGGCCCCTTCTCACACCAGAGGCGCAGCTCGGCCAGGTCGGGGCTGGGGCCTTCAGTCTGCACCTCCACGGAGCCGTCCTCCAGGTTGCGCACCCAGCCCCCCAGGCCCAGCTCGCGGGCCCGGCTGCAGCAAGCGACCCGGTAGCCCACCCCCTGCACCTGGCCACGCACGATCAACCGCCAGCGCTCTGAGGAGCTGGCCGGGCGGCCTTCCCCCGGTTGCAGAAAGCGCCGGGCGTTGGCTTCCTCGCGTCGCGACCTGCTGCTGCGCCCGGGCGCGAGGGAGTCGCCTGGCATCCAGCCCAGGGGCAGGGCCGTGCGTGGCGATCGTCTGGAGGGAGAGGTCATGGTTCCTGGCCGCACCGCGTGCCGCTCACGGTGACGGCTCGGATGGCTTTGCTGGGCGGATCACCCGGCTGCCCACCACCCGGCCTGTCAGAAGTGGCTGCTCCGGTCCGTCGTTGATGCGCACCTTCACCAGATCGGCTCGGCCGCTGAACACATCCAGGCCAGAGCCCACCGCCAGGTTGGCCGTGCCCTTGAGCAGGCTGTAGTACACGCGCTTGCCGCTGTCCACCGTGCGGATATCGAGCCAGCAGGGCTGACGGCAGCTGAGCTGCAGGGTCTCCTGTGCCTGCACCGGCTCTGGGGAGGCAGCCGGCTGGGCCGGATTCGGCCGGCCGGGAGACTGGGCTGCCTGCCTCGGGCCGCCGAGCCAGGGCTGCATCGCCAACACCAATCCCCCGCCAAGGATGCCGGCGGCCAGGGAGGGCAACAGGGTGCGGAGCTGGAAGGGCCAACCGCCGGCTGCTGCGGGCCTGATTCCCTGCCTCTCAGCCTTGTCGAGCAGCGCCTCCATCCGCTCAATCAGTGCCAGCTGGCGGCTTTCCAGGCGCCGGCTCTCCTGCGGTGGGGCGAAATCCTCCCTCACTGGCTCATCAGTGGCTGGGCTGGATGGCTCCTGTCCGATACCGAGGATCAGGGGGGATTCCTGTTCCTCTATCTGTAGCTCGTTGTCTGGCAACTCAGAGCCCATAAATCTGCGTCATGCGGCTGATAGCGAGGCCAACCTATCGGCTCTGGCTCATTTCGCCATTGCTTGATGAAAGCTTGTCAGCGGAGCCAGCGGGCAGCGGGCCGCGGGCAGCGGCAGCGGCAGCGGCCAGGCGGATGGGGAGCGCCGGGCAGCCGGCCCAGTGCAGGTGCAGCCAGCTGGCGTGCACGCGGGCCCTGCTCCAGCCCTCCGGCCGCGCCGGGCACCCCCACCCCTCCAGCTGCCACAGGGGCGCGGCGGTGGCCCCGTCGCCCTGGAGCTGCCAGCGGTGGAATTCATGCCCCCACAGCTGCTCGCCGCGGCGCAGCAGCAGGCTGTCGTCCAGGGCGGTGGCCTGGCGGTAGCCCAGGCTCAGCTCTCCGCGCCGGGCCCGGAAGGGCAGCACGCCGGCCATCGGATGGGGGCGGTCGTCGCCGTCGCGCAGCTCCTGGCCGAGCAGCAGCAGGCCGCCGCATTCCGCCACGATCGGCAGGCCCGCCGCCGCCGCCTGGCGCAGGGCCCCCAGGCTGCGCTGGCTGGCCGCCAGCTGGGCCGCGTGCAGTTCCGGGTAGCCGCCGGGCAGCAGTACGGCCCGGCAGTCCGGTGGCAGGGGCTCGTCGGCCAGGGGGCTCCAGGGCCGGGGCTCCAGGCCGCAGGCCTCCAGCAGTTCGGCAGCCTCCGGGTAGCGGAAGTGGAAGGCGGCGTCGCTGGCGACAGCCACGGATAGGGCCGCTGCCGGCTTCTCCCTGGGCGCTTCCGGCTGCTCCGCGCTGGTCACCAGAGCGTGAATCGGATCGACGGCCTGGCGGCAGGTGGGCGGCTGCAGCAGGGGCCAGAGGCGCTCCAGCTCCAGGTGGTTCTCCGCCAGATCGGCCCAGGCCTGGCAGCGGTTGGCCAGGTCGGCGATCTCGCCCGGTGGCAGCAGCCCGAGGTGGCGGGAGGGCAGTTCCAGGGCCGGATGGCTGGGCAGCACCCCCAGCAGCGGCACCTCGATCGCCGCCAGGGCCTCGGCCAGCAGGGCCCGGTGCCGTTCGCTGCCCACCCGGTTGAGCACCACGCCTGCCAGCTGCACGTGGGGGGGGCCGTGGTCGCGGAAACCGCGCACCAGTGCCGCCAGTGAACCCGCCTGGCGGGAGGCCTCCACCACCAGCACCACCGGCAGATCGAGCCGGGCCGCCACCGCTGCGGAGCTGCCCTCGCTGCCGGAGCCGCGGCCGTCGAACAGCCCCATCACCCCCTCCACCAGCACCCGCTCGGCGCGGCTGCCGTGCCAGCGGAAGCTGCGTTCCACCCAGGCCTCGCCGCACAGCAGCGGATCGAGGTTGCGGCACGGCCGGCC
>JBIIJS010000232.1:0-3969 GCA_044233605.1 Cyanobium sp.
GCGCCGGGAATGCCGGATGCACCTCCAGCGCCGCCCCCAGGCGCTCCAGATCCACTGCGGCCACATCCGGCACCGGGATCACCACATGGGGATTGCCCATGCCCACCGCGGCGACGGCGAAGCGCTGGCCCTCCACCTCCAGCTCCCCCTCCGGCAGGCCATGGGGCCCGAGCGGCAGGGTGGTGGGAATGTCGACGGCCTGCAGGAACGGCACACCCATGTCGACACGGATGCGCCCGTCATCGAGCAAACGGGGCACGATCCGGCCCGCCAGGGTTTCAACCTGCCAGCAGCGGCCGGGGCCATCTCCGTCGCTGTCGGCGAGGAAACGGGCCAGACAGCGGATGCCGTTGCCGCACATCTCCGGCTCGCTGCCATCTGCATTGAAGATGCGCATGCGCAGCTCACCGCCCTGGCGAGGTGGCAGGGCGAGGATCACGCCATCGCCGCCGACGCCGAAACGGCGATCGCACAGCTTCTCCACTGCGGCGGGGGTGAGCGCGAAGGCGTGGTCAGGGTCGGGTTCGCTGCGGCCGTCCAGGATCAGGAAGTCGTTACCCAGGCCCTCGTATTTGCTGAACTGCAGCACCGCACTACTGTGGCGTGGAGGCCTGATCCTATGCAGGGGGTCCCTGAGTGCAGAGTTTCTTCGAGAGCCGTGGCCCCAGGCTCGACACCAGCCTGCCGAGCGTGCGGCACGTACAGGAGCTGATCCGCAATCGCACCATGGTGAACGTGCGGATGGTGGGTGGCCATGAACTGGAGGGCACCATCAAGTGGCAGGACAACCAGTTCCTTGCCCTGCGGCAGGACAGCTCCATGCCGCTGGTGCTGATCAATCGCGATTCCATCGCCGTGCTGCGAGCCCTGTTGTGAGCACCATGACGCTGTTGCAGCGTGGCTGCTGTGGCACCATCGCCAACTGCACTGCGGCCGTGAGCTGACCTGTGACCGAACCCTCCCGCTACGAGCCCGCAGCCATCGAGGCCCGCTGGCAGCAGCGCTGGCAGGAGTTCCGCCTCGATGCCACACCGGCCGCAAACGACGGCCGACCACCTTTCTATGCCCTGTCGATGTTCCCGTATCCATCGGGAACGCTCCACATGGGCCATGTTCGCAATTATGTGATCACCGACGTGATCGCTCGTCTTCAGCGGTTGCGCGGTCACGCGGTGCTGCATCCGATGGGCTGGGATGGTTTCGGACTTCCAGCGGAGAATGCGGCGATCGAACGTGGCGTCGATCCGGGCGACTGGACCGACCGCAACATCGCCCAGATGCGCGGCCAGCTGCAGCGCCTCGGCCTCTCGATCGACTGGGACCGGGAGCTGGCCACCTGCCATCCCGATTACTACCGCTGGACCCAGTGGCTGTTCCTGCAGATCCTTGATGCCGGCCTGGCCTACCGGCGCGAGGCGAATGTGAACTGGGATCCGGTTGATCAGACGGTACTGGCCAACGAGCAGGTGGATGACGAAGGGCGTTCCTGGCGTTCCGGAGCCCTGGTGGAGAAACGTCGCCTCAACCAGTGGTTCCTGCGGATCACCGCCTACGCCGACCAGCTGCTCGACGACCTGCCGAAGCTTGAGGGCTGGCCGGAGCGGGTGCGCACCATGCAGGCCAACTGGATCGGCCGCAGCAGCGGCGCCGAACTGCATTTTCCCCTGCTCGACGCAGGCGGGCAGCCCAGCGGCGCGCTGATCACCGTGTTCACCACCCGACCGGAGACCATTTTCGGGGCGAGCTACGTGGTTCTGGCGCCGGAGCATCCCCTCCTGGCCTCCCTCACCACCGAGGCACAGCGAGAATCGGTGATGGCCTTCTGCGATCTGGTGAGTCTGCAGAGCGAGCAGGATCGCACGGCCGACGACCGGCCAAAGCGTGGTGTGCCAACCGGCGCCCAGGTGCGCAATCCCGCCACCGGAGAAGCCATTCCCGTCTGGATCGCCGATTACGTGCTGGCCGATTACGGCACCGGAGCGGTGATGGGCGTTCCCGCCCACGACAGCCGTGATTTCCAGTTCGCCCGCCGCTACGAGCTGCCGGTGCGTCAGGTGATCATTCCGGAGGGTGCCGATGAACATGCCTTTGAGGGCGGCGCTTGGGTGGAGCCCGGTGTGATGATCCACTCAGGCCCCTACGACGGCCTGCCGTCGCAGCAGGCGAAGCGCAGCATCGTCAGCGATGCCGAAGCCGCCGGCTGGGGCAGCGGGCGGGTGCAGTACCGGCTGCGCGACTGGCTGATCTCACGGCAGCGTTACTGGGGTTGTCCGATCCCGGTGATCCATTGCAACCACTGCGGCGTGGTGCCGGTGCCGGAGGAGCAGCTGCCGGTGCAGCTCCCCACGGGCCTCAGTCTTGAGGGGCGCGGCGGCTCGCCGCTGGCGAACCTGGAGGAGTGGGTCCACGTTGCCTGCCCGTGCTGCGGCGCTCCGGCTCGGCGCGAGACCGACACCATGGACACATTCATGTGCTCCAGCTGGTACTACCTCCGTTACAGCGATCCCCACAACCGTGAACAGCCTTTCGGCCGCGAAACGGTCGACCGCTGGCTGCCCGTGGATCAGTACGTGGGTGGCATTGAGCATGCCATTCTGCACCTCCTTTATTCCCGCTTCTTCACCCGGGTGTTGCGGGACCGCGGGCTGCTGGGCTTCGATGAACCCTTTGAGCGCCTGCTCACCCAGGGCATGGTGCAGGCGATCACCTACCGCAATCCCCAAAGCGGCCGTTATGTGCCCCCCACCGAGGTAGCGGATCCACAGGATCCCCGCGATCCGATCGACGGCCACAGGCTCGAGGTGAGTTTCGACAAAATGTCAAAGTCGAAGCACAATGGCGTCGATCCCGCTGCAGTGATCGAGCGCTACGGCGCTGACACTGCGCGTATGTTCATCCTGTTCAAGGCTCCGCCTGAGAAGGATCTGGAGTGGGATGACGCCGACGTGGAGGGCCAGTTCCGCTTCCTGCAGCGCATCTGGCGGCTGGTGGAAAAGGCCCGGCAGCGGGGGCTCAGCCTGGTGGGCCGATGCAACACTTCCGCCGACCCCCTGCCGGCCGATCTCAGTGACGGCGATCGTGAGCTGCGCCGGGCGGTTCATACGGCCATCCGGGAGGTGACCGACGATCTGCTCGGGCCGCTGCAGTTCAACACGGCGGTCTCGGAGCTGATGAAGCTCGCCAATGCCATGGGTATCCACCTGGAGGCGGCGGCCGCTCCGGTGGCGCGGGAGGCGCTGCGCAGCCTGCTGGTGCTGTTGGCACCCTTCGCGCCCCACCTGGCCGAGGAGCTCTGGCACCAGCTGGGAGGTGCCGATGGCGCACCCGACGGCGCCGCCAGCGTGCACCGCCAGCCCTGGCCGGAGGTCGACCCCGCTGCGCTGGTGCGTGCCACCATCCCGCTGGTGATTCAGGTGAAGGGCAAGGTGCGCGGCAGCCTCGAGGTGCCCGCCGATGCCGATGCCGCCACCCTGGAGCAACTGGCACTGGGCAGCGAGGTTGCCAGTCGCTGGCTTGAGGGCAGACCGCCCCGCCGGGTGATTGTCGTGCCGGGCAAACTGGTCAATCTGGTGCCCTGAACGTTTCAGAGTCTGCGGAAACGCAGGCTGCCTGGATCACCCCAGCTTCCGCTGCTGACATAGCCGCGGGAATTGGCGCAGAGGTGGCGCAGGCACCAGAACAACGGCTCGGCACTGGCAAGATCGAGCTCGGCGGCCAGCTCATCAAGACTGCGCTCCCTCCCGTCGGCCAGCAGGGCTTCCAGCTGCGCCTGCTGATCCAGAACGGCGGCGGCTGCCTTCTTGCCGGCCTCCACTCCCGGTTGGTCGTAGGCGTTGACATTGACAAGCTCGGCAAAGAGCCCCACGGCCCGCTCGAACAGGGCCACGAGGCCACCGAGAGCCCGGGCATCGAAGCGCCGCAGGCTGATCGTCAGCGACTGGCGTCCCCCTTCACTGAGGGCCGTCCGGG
>JBIIJS010000047.1:0-15323 GCA_044233605.1 Cyanobium sp.
TCGAAGCTGGCTTGTCCTACGTGCAGGATTAGGCTGGTTGCAATTCCCTGTCGGCGTTGACGGGGGCGGTCGGAGGGTCGGGGGGCAGGGAGGAGAGTTGCTCCTGAATCTCCCGGGTGACGATGCCGCGGTATTCCTGGAAATGCTCGTTGTGGGCGAGTGTCACCACAAACTGCTCGAAGTTGTCGGGGTTGTGGCGAGCGATCTTCGCCAGGGAGCGCCAGAAACGCCAGCGTGTGTCACGCACGAATCCCTGGCGCCAGATCACGATGCCCAGGGCGCGGATGTCGGTCCAGGTGGGCAGGCTGGCTTTGCCGAGGGCGGCGCGCTTCACATATTTCTGCCAGCGCGGTTTGCCCACCTTGGTGTAGTAGTGAGTGACCCGATCGATGTAGGCGTTCGGCTCGTAGAGGCGGCAGAAGGCATCCACGTATTCATTGGCAATCTCGCGGATCGGCCGGCTCGGCACGAAATTGAGCAGGTTGGTCTGGTTGACGCCCTTTGCGTCAGTTTTCTCCTGCACCAGGCGACCTTCCTTCTCCAGGCGATGCCAGAGGCCCGTGTTAGGCAGGGCCTGCAGCATGCCCATCATCGCCGCCGGTATTCCTGTACGGCTCACGAAGGTAACGATGCGGTCGCCGGCGCCGGTCTTCTCGCCGTCGAACCCGATGATGAAGCCCGCCATCACCCGGATGCCGTAGGAGGTGATCCGGTCGACCGATTCCTCCAGCGAACTGCGGGTGTTCTGGTGCTTGCCGGCGATCGAGAGGCTGGCCTCATCCGGGGTTTCGATGCCGAGGAAGACGCTGTCGAAGCGGCATTCGGCCATCATCTCCATCAGTTCAGGATCGGAGGCGAGATCCACGGATGCTTCAGTTGCGAAGCTGAACGGGTAGCCGTGCTCGATCTGCCATTGTTTGAGAGCGGGCAACAGCAGCTTGGCATTGCGTTTGTTGCCGATGAAGTTGTCGTCGACCAGGAAGATCGACCTGCGCCAGCCCAGGTCGTAAAGGCGCTGCAGCTCGGCGATCAGCTGCTGGGGGGTCTTGGTGCGTGGCTTGCGGCCGTAGAGCACGATGATGTCGCAGAACTCGCACTGGAACGGGCAACCCCGCGAGAACTGCACCGACATTGAGTCGTATGCGTCGAGATCGAGCAGGTCGAAGCGCGGGATCGGCGTGGCTGTCACATCCGGCTTCACGCCGTTGGCACTGAAACGGCCGCCGCTCTCGCCACGCTCGATCGACTCGATGAACATCGGCAGGGTGATCTCACCCTCGTCGAGCACCTTGAAGTCAGCAAGCTGCAATTCGGGAGCGTCGGGGGTGGAGCTGGCGAACGGCCCGCCTACCGCCACCGGCAGGCCGCGCTGCTTGGCCTTGCCGATCTGCACGGCCATGTCGGCCTTCTGCACGATCATCCCGGAGATCACCACCAGCTCCGCCCAGTCCCACTCCGCAGCTGTCACCTCCCGCACGTTGCGGTCGACCAGCTTCATCTGCCAGTGCTGGGGGAGCAGGGCCGCCACCGTGACCATGCCGAGCGGAGGAAGCAGGACCTTCCGGTTCACCAGTTCAAGGATCTTCTCGTAGCTCCAGAAGGTTTTGGGGAACTCTGGGTAGATGAAGAGAGTGCGCATGCGGAGGCTCGGTGGCTGGCGGCGCTGACTGGGCGTGCCGGAGCGGAAGGTTTGGCAACACTAAGGCGTTTGCGCCGGGCACGACGAAGGGCTTAGCCGCTCTGCTGTAATGGCAGCACCTTTCCACTGAAACGGCCATGGGTGTGGCGATTTATCTCGGACTCGTCGGCGGTGGGCTGGCCGCAGCCTTTGTAGCTTCCAAGATCCTCAGAGGCATCCGCCTGATCTGAATCCCTGCGGCTGTTCAGCGGTGCTCCAGCCTCAGATCGTGGCGTTTTGCCAGTTCCAGTAGCCCCACCACCAACCCGGCAAGACCGAGCAGTGCGAAGCTCGTTGCCAGGTCCAGGGTCATGGTGATCAGGGCGGCGATCAGGCCGCTCAGACCACCGCCGCCAAGGAAGGCGATCTGCCCCAGCCCTGCCATGCGGCCCCGCAGCTCCAGGGGCGCACCCACCTGGCTGATCAGGTTGGTTCCGGCAAGAATGGCTGCGGTGCCTGCGCCGATCAGGAAACTCATCGCCAGTCCCAGTGGGATTGAGCTGCCGGCCGGGCCGCGCAGTGCCAGTGCCATGCCCAGTTGAGCCAGGGCCGTGAGCACGCAGCACCCGCCCAGCAGCTGGCCCGGCCTTCGGCTGAGCCCCTGGCTATGGCGCTGCAGTACCAGTCCGCCGCTGATGCTGCCCGCCGCCAGCGTCGCGGTGAACCAGCCCAGCGCCTGGGGTGTGGGTCCCAGCACCCCGGCGGCGATCAGCGGCGCCAGCCCCGGGTGGAAGAAGCCCAGCAAGCAGGCCAGGGCGCTGAAGCGCAGCACGTGCCGAAGGGCGGGGCCGCATGTCCGCCAGGCTGTCTTCAGGTCGGTGGCCCGCCCTGGCCGGCTGCGCCTCTCCCGGTCTCCGTGGGGACGAAGCAGCCAGAGCAACGTGGCGATCGGCACCAGGTAGGTGGCCGCATCGATGGCCAGGGCCGTGGCCGGGCCGGTAAGCGCCACGAGGGCGCCTCCGATCGGCGGCCCCACCAGCTTGCCCACATTGAAGGTCACCGAGAAGCTCGCCAGATAGGGAGCCAGCTGGCCGGGCTCCTCCACCAGCAGGGCGGTGTACTTGTTGCGGGCTGTCAGTTCGTAGGTGCTGGCCACTCCCACCAGCAGGGTGCTGAGCAACAGCATCAGCACCTGGGTGCGCCCCTGCAGCAGCGGGATCGCCAGGGCCCCCAGCACCGCGCTGGCGAACAGGCCCCACTGGGCGCGGATCAGGACCCGTTCGCTGCCCAGACGGTCGGTGAGCTCCCCCGCCGGGCCGCTCGCCAGTAGAGAAGGCAGCGCCAGGGCGGCAAAATTGAGAGCCAGCAGCAACGGGTTGCTGCTGGCCTGCAGCAGGATCCAGCCCTTGGCTGTCAGGCCGGCGAACGACCCTGCGGTGCTGAGGCCGGAGGCGATCAGAAAACAGCCCCGCTGGTGCTGCCGCAGCCAGGCCAGCGCCTTGCTCACCCCCCTGCCTGAGCCTTCCGGACCTGCGACACCATCGCGGTGGCGCCCACCACCTCTCCCTCCAGGTCGTAGGTGTCGGCTGCGCTGATCCGTACCGGCGCCATCGTGCCCGGCGCGGCGCACAGCCCTCCTTCTCCAGGCTGTACCCGCACCAGGCCATCCACCTCCGGCGCGAAGCGGGCACAGCGCCCGAGCATGGCGCCGCTGCCAGGGTTTTCCTGCTCGATCAGCACATCCACGATCCGCCCAACCCAGGCGGAGTTGCGACCGGCGGCGATCGGCTGCTGCAGAGCCATCAGCCGGTCACGCCGCTCCAGGGCCACCTGGGCCGGCACCTGGTCGGGTAGATCGGCCGCCGCCGTGCCCTCCTCGGGAGAGAACGTGAACACCCCCACATGGTCGAAGTGCTGGGCGGCCACGAAATCGAGCAGGTGCTGGAAGTGAGCTTCGGTTTCTCCTGGGTAGCCCACGATGAAGGTGGTGCGCAGCACCGCATCGGGGAGCTGCTCGCGGATGCGATCGAGCAGCTCCCCGTTCACATTCGCCTGCCAGGGGCGGTTCATCGCCCGCAGTACCTCCGGATGGCTGTGCTGCAGCGGCAGATCCAGATAGGGCAGCACGTTGGCCGTTTCCCGGTAGGCGGCCAGCAGCTCGGGTGTCAGCCCGGTGGGATAGGCGTAGTGCACCCGGATCCAGGGAATCTCCACCTCTCCCAGGGCCCGCAGCAGCTCTGCCAGGCGGGGCTTGCCGTAGAGATCGAGGCCGTAGTTGGTGGTGATCTGGCTGATCAGGATCAGCTCCTTGACCCCCTGGGCCGCCAGTTGATGGGCTTCGGCCACGATCGACTCGATCGGCCGGGAGCGCTGGTCGCCGCGCAGCTTCGGAATGATGCAGAAGGCACAGCGGTAGTCGCAGCCTTCGGCCACCTTCAGATAGGCCACCGCCTCGCTGGTGGTGCGGTAGCGGGGCAGGTGTTCATCGCCCACAAAGGTGGGAGTGGCACTCACCCGGTTCACGCGCTCGCCCGCCTCCACCCGCTGCAGCACCTCAACGATGTGCTGGTAGTCGCCGGTGCCCACGATCGCCTTCGCCTCCGGCAGCGACTCCAGCAGCTCCTCGCGGAAGTGCTGGGCAAGGCAGCCGGCGATGATCAGTTCCTTGCCCTGTTCGGCCAGTTCCACCAGGGTGCGAACCGATTCCTCCCGGGCGTCCTGGATGAAGCTGCAGGTGTTCACCACAACCACCTCGGCCTGGCTTTCATCGGCACTGACGCCGTAGCCAGCTTCGGCCAGCAGTCCGAGCATGTGTTCGGTGTCGACCCGGTTTTTCTCGCAGCCCAGGTGGGCGAACGCCACCATTGCCCGGGTGCCGGGCCCCGCGGAACCGGCGGAGACCGGGCGGCTTGAGGGCTGGTTCATGCGGGAGATTCGGTATCTGCGGCCCGGGGTTGGCAGCTCCCGGATCAGAGGTTGAGCCTACCGAGCTTCGTGAACGCCCGCATCATCCGGCGCGGCTGACATGACCCTGCCACAATCCACCTCAGCACCTCCACGCATGCCATGACCTCCACCCGTCTGGCCAGTCGACTGAGCAGCACGCGCCGTCGCAGCGATCCTGGCCGTCGATGGGTGCGGGTGGCGATGGCGGTGCTGGCCACGATCGGTGCGATCGACACCGCTGCCATCACGCTCAAGCGCTGGGGGCTGGTCGGCTCCCTGAGCTGCCCAGGCGGGGCCGACGGCTGCGACAAGGTGCTCAACAGCCCATGGGGCAGTCTCTTCGGTCAGCCCCTTTCGCTGTTCGGATTTCTCGCCTACGCCGCGGTTCTGCTGCTGGCTCTCCTCCCCCTGGTGCTGCGCGGCGAGGCCCGCAGCGCCGTCTCCGAGCGCAGCTGGTGGGGGCTGCTGCTGCTCAGCACCGGCATGGCGGTGTTCAGCCTGGTGCTGATGGGCGTGATGGTTTTCCGGATCGAGGCGTTCTGCACCTTCTGTCTGCTTTCGGCCCTGATCAGTGCCGCGCTGTTCGTGCTCACGCTGATTGGTGGTGAGTGGCAGGACCGGGGTCAGCTGATCTTCCGGGGGGTGCTGGTGGGCCTGGCCGTGGGGCTGATCGGCCTGGGCTGGGCCACGGCGGTGGATCGCCCCGCCGACCTGGGCAAGGGCGCACCGATTCCGGTCACCACCGAGAGCACCACCGCCACCCTGGCTCTGGCGGAGCACCTCACCGCCCGCGGTGCCCGCATGTACAGCGCCTATTGGTGCCCCCACTGCCACGATCAGAAGCAGCTCTTCGGCAAGGAGGCCGCGGCTCGTCTCACGGTGATCGAGTGTGCTCCCGATGGCCGCGACAGCCAGACCAGCCTCTGCGAGAGCAGGAAGATCCAGGGCTATCCCACCTGGGAAATCAACGGTCAGCTCGATTCCGGCGTCAAAACCTTGCAGGAGCTTGCCCTGCGCAGTGGTTTTGAGGGCAAGCTCTAGGCACCCACCTCACCGGTGCTGATCGGCCTTCCCTTCTGTTGCAAGGTGTGGCGTCGCCAGAAGGGCTGGGCGGCAGGAGCGTCGATGCGGAAGTGGCCACCCCGGCTCTCCTGCCGGAACGCTGCCGCTTCGATCAGCAGCTCGGCCAGCACCAGCCGCTGCCGCAGCTCCTGCTGCAGCCTGAGGGCGGCAAGGCTGCTGCGGCTGAGCAAGAACTGATCGCCGGGCGGCAGCTTGTGGCAGGTGCGAAACAGCGGATCGCTCTCCAGGGCGCTCCGCTGCGTGCGGATCCGGCCCAGGGCGTCCTCCAGCGCGCCTCCCCGGCGCTCCACGCCGGCCACCCGCCAGCAGAGCTGGCGCAGGCTGGTGATGGCCTGGCGCAGGGCGAGAGGATCACCGCCGTCCAGCTCCAGCGGCCGGCAGCGCTCCGCTGTTTCCATCACTTCTGCTGTGCCGTACTGGAGTCGCAGCCGGCTCAGCTGGCGGGCATACACCAGGCATTCCATCAGGGAATTGCTGGCCAGTCGGTTGGCGCCATGCACTCCGGTGCTGGCCACTTCACCCACGGCGTACAGGCCTGGGATCGAGGTGGCCGCCTCCAGGTCGGTGGCGACCCCACCCATCCAGTAGTGGGCGGCGGGCGCCACCGGGATCGGCCAGGCCGTGGGCTCGAGACCGAGGCCGCGGCAGCGTCCCAGGATGGTGGGGAACTGGCTTTCCAGCCGTTCACGGCCCACGGGCCTCAGGTCGAGCCAGAGATTTTCCACCCCCTGCTCCAGCATGCGTCGCGCCAGGGCGCGGCTCACCTGGTCGCGTGGCGCGAGGTCGCCACCCGCCAGCGATGCCACCGGGCTTACTCCAGCGGCATCGCAGAGCCTCGCCCCCTCGCCCCTCACCGCTTCGCTGATCAGGAAGTGGGGGGCGCCCGGCAGCATCAGCGCGGTGGGATGGAACTGGACGAACTCCAGATCGCGCACCACAGCGCCTGCGCTCCAGGCCATCGCAACGCCGTCGCCACTCGCCTGGGTGGGATTGGTGGTGTGGGCGAAGAGATGGCCGCCGCCACCGCTGGCGAGCACCACGGCCCCTGCTCGCAGCCAGCGCAGACGCTCACCCACGAGCAGCTGCACCCCCACGCAGCGGCCCGCTTCGATCCAGAGCTGCAGTGCCGGCAGACCCTTGCGCTGCTCCAGGCCCACGCGCCTGAGTGCTTCCCGTTCAAGCGCGTCCACCAGGGCTCCGCCGGTGCGGTCCTGGGCATGGAGCACACGGCGATGGCTGTGGGCCGCTTCCAGGGTGGTGCTCAGTCCGCCGCCGTTGCGGTCGAACTCCATGCCCAGTTGCAGCAGCCGCTTCACACAGCCGGGGGCCTGTCGCACCAGCAGTTCCACCGCCGCTGGATCGCACAGGCCGGCTCCGGCTTTCAGGGTGTCTTCGATGTGGCTTTCGAAGCTGTCATCTGCCCCTGTCACAGCGGCGATGCCGCCCTGGGCCCAGCGACTCGCCGATGGTGGGGCGGCGCTCTTGCTGAGCAGCAGCACGCTCAGCCCTTCGGGAAGCTCCAGGCAGGTCATCAGACCAGCGGCACCGCTGCCGATCACCACCACGTCCCAGTGGCCGGCCAGATCAGTCGGAACGGAACGAACGGACGCGGCAGCCCCAGCCATCAACATGACCTGCTGCTGATGAGCCTATGGGAGCGTGCTGCTCTCCCCGGCGAGGTCTGAGCAAAAGAAAGGGCCGCCCCCCATGGAGGACGGCCTGTAGAGGCGGGGTAGCTGCGGCGGTTTCAGACCGGCCGTGCAGGACGGCTCAGCGGTACTGGCCGTCGTTGATGCGATCGAAGCCTTCGTTCAGGGCGATCGAGGCCGGCGTGACGGTGAAGTTGGCCTTGTACTTCTCGAACAGCTCCTTCTGGCGTTCGGTCAGATCCAGCTTGAGTACGTCATCCACCTGCTCGTAGGGACCACCCAGCACGATCTTGCCCGCCAGGGTGGGATACATGCCGGGATACTGCTGGAAACGCCGCACCGAGGAGTTGTTGAGATCCACCTTGTCGCCGCGCTCGGCGATCTTGTCGTCGGCGAGGTTGCGCAGCTCTGCGGCCGCATAGACAGGGCCAGGAAGCAGCAGGCCGAAGAGCAGACCGGCGAGAACCACACCACTCATCAACCAGGCAAGCAGCCGCTTCATCACGACACTCCGAAAGATAGGGACAATGGGACGGGGAACCGGATCCACCGGCGCTGGATGCACCGCAGGTTACCGGCAGAAAAACCTTCCGTCCTCTTCGACGTTACAGACAACGCCGCGATCCACACCCCGACGGTTCTCCGCCTTTTGCAGTTCTTCAGATGGATGGCTCACCGCCTCGGCGGGCTCAGATCAGACCGCTGAACTGTGGGGCCAGCAGAGCCGCCACAAGGAAAAGGCCGTCGACCGCCACGGTGGTGGCCAGGGCAGCCGCCGCGACCCGGGCGACTTCGCCGAGCGGCCACAGCGCCCGGCAGACCAGCAGCAGCAGGGCGCTGCTCAGCAAAACCATCGCCAGCGGTAGGGGCTGGAGCACCGTGGCGGCGGCGGCCTGGAGCAGCAGGGGAGCTTCCTGCAGGGGAGCGCTCACCACTTCGGGCCAGAAGCCCATCACCCCGCTGATGGCCATCACCCCATCGGTGAGAGCGGTACCCAGCAGCGAGGAAAGATAGAAGGCGGCAGCCAGCCGCCAGCGGCTGTTGAGACCGGCGAGGGCGAGGGGCAGGGCAAAAGCCTCGATCGGCAGATGGACCATTGGGTGGGGACGGCACCAGCCCCAGAAGAGGCTGCCACCCAGCCAGCTGCCGCTGAATCCCACCAGCAGGATGCCCAGCTGGCGCAGTGGCCCACGGCTGTGCTGCTCGAGCAGCACGCCGAGGCCCACCAGGGGCACGGTGAACAATGCCGCGCCCATTGGTGCCAGCCGCACCCACGGCGCCTGTACAAACACCGGCACCGTCACCAGCAGCACTGCGACCAGGGGCAGGCTGAGGGCAAATTGGCTTCGTTCCCGCAACAGGGCAGCGAAGCCGGCTGAAGGGGTTCCGGAGCGCAATGGCAGGCTGGAAGGAACCCCGATCACCTGAGATGTGAAGAAAGTTGAGCAACCTTAAGGGGTGATGGGGTTGGCGTTGCGACCCCCTGCGCCATAGGGTCGGGCCCAGTTCCCGTCCTTCGGCATGTCGATCCCAGCCGCGGCGGAACCCCTCTCGCTTGCCACCGCCTGCTGGCAGGCCCTTGTGCTTGGCGTGGTGCAGGGTCTCACCGAATTCCTGCCGATCAGCAGCACCGCCCATCTCAAGGTGGTGCCGGTGCTTCTGGGCTGGGGCGACCCAGGCATCGCCTTCACGGCCGTGATCCAGCTCGGCAGCATCGTTGCTGTGGTGGCCTACTTCCGCCGCGACCTGGCCGAGGTGGGCCGGGGGGTGGGCCGGGCCTTCCGCTACGGCCAGTGGAACGACCCCTCGGCTCGCCTGGGTGTGGCCATCATCCTGGGCACCCTGCCGATCCTGCTGGCCGGGCTGGCGGTGAAGCTCTGGGTCCCCCGATTCGAGGCCTCGCCGTTGCGCAGCATGACCTCGATCGCCGTCGTCTCGATCGTGATGGCTCTGTTGCTGGCCCTGGCCGAGCTGCTCGGCCGGCGTAGGCGCCGGATCGGCGATGTTGAGGTGCGCGACGGCCTGTTGGTGGGGGCGGCCCAGGCCCTGGCCCTGGTGCCCGGTGTGTCGCGCTCCGGCAGCACCCTCACCGCCTCTCTGTTCGATGGCTGGGAGCGCCCCTCGGCTGCCCGCTTCTCTTTCCTGCTCGGCATACCGGCGATCACCCTGGTGGGTCTCGTGGAGCTGCGCGCAGCCATTGACAATCCGGTCAATGGCGGCGTGGTGCCCACCCTGGTGGGGGTGGTCTCCGCGGCGCTGGTCTCCTGGCTGGCGATCGCCTGGCTGCTGCGCTTCCTGCAGCAGCACAGCACCTGGCTGTTTGTTGGGTACCGGCTGCTGTTCGGCCTGGTGATCCTGCTCTTCTTCCGCTTCAGCGAGATACCAGCGGGCTGATCTCCCCATCCGGTCGGCATCCCCCGCGTGAGCCCTGCAGCTCAGCAGACTGGAGGCTGAACCGTGCCGGATCCCTCCCGTGTGGAACGAACCCTCCGCAGGCATCGCCCTGGCCGAGGCCCGTGCCCGTAC
Organism: Cyanobium sp.; assembly: GCA_044233605.1. Lineage (GTDB taxonomy): Bacteria > Cyanobacteriota > Cyanobacteriia > PCC-6307 > Cyanobiaceae > Cyanobium. Next base: position 9,823 of record JBIIJS010000047.1, read on the forward strand.
TGCTCAGGGTGAGCAGCCGCGGCTCCCCCAGCCGGCGCTGGTCGCCCATGTCGAGCCCGGTTCCATCGGCGAGGAACTCGGATTTCAGCCTGGCGACCGGCTGCTCAGCATCAACGGCATCCGCCCGCGCGACCTGATCGACATTCAGGTGCTCTGCAGCGAGGAGGAGCTGGTGCTCGAGGTGGAGGATCAGAACGGTCGCCAGTTGGTGGAGCTTGAAAAGGACGCCGATGAGGGGCTGGGGCTGGCCTTCAGCGAGGCCCTGTTCGACGGCCTGCGCCAGTGCAACAACCACTGCCCCTTCTGCTTCATCGACCAGCAACCGCCGGGGCGGCGCGGCAGCCTTTACCTCAAGGACGACGATTACCGCCTCAGCTTTCTTTACGGCAGTTATCTCACCCTCACCAATCTCAGTGCCGCTGACTGGCAGCGGATCGAGGAGCAGCGCCTTTCGCCTCTGTATGTCTCGGTCCATGCCACGGATCCGGAGCTGCGCAGCCGCCTGCTGGTGAATCCACGGGCCGCCCTGCTGCCGCAGCAGCTCGAATGGTTCGCCGAGCGTCGCCTGCAGATCCACGCCCAGGTGGTGGTATGCCCTGGCCTCAACGACGGCGCCGCGCTTGAGCGCACCCTCACCGACCTGGCGGTCTACGGAGCCGGCGACTGGCCGGCCGTGCTGTCCGCCGCCGTGGTGCCGGTGGGGCTCACCCGTTACCGCCCGGCCGGCGATGCGCTGCGGCCGGTTACCCCGGCTGATGCGGCGGGGGTGATCGAGGTTGTGGAGCCGTTGCAGCAGCGCTTTGAGCGACAGCTCGGCAGCCGCTTCGCCTGGCTTGCCGATGAGTGGTACCTGATCGCCGGCCTGGCGCTGCCCCCTCGTGCCAGCTACGAAGATCTGCCCCAGCGGGAGAACGGTGTCGGCAGCATTCGCGCTTTTCTCGAGGAGCTGGAGGTTGCCACAGCCGATCTGCCAGGGGTGATCCCCCGGCCCCGCCGCTTGAGCTGGGTGGTGGGTCGGCTCGTGGCTGGTGCCCTGAGGCCGGTGGTGGAGCGCCTCAACCAGGTGGAGGGCCTTGATCTTGTGCTTCATGGCTTGCCGAGCCCGTACTGGGGCCAGGAGCAGGTGGTGACCGGTCTGCTCACCGGTTCTGATCTGCTGACCGGCCTCAAGGGCCGGGACCTCGGCGAGGAGCTGCTGCTGCCCGGGGTGATGCTGCGGCAGGGGGAGCCGGTGTTTCTCGATGACTCCACCCTGGAGCAGTTCCAGGCCAGCCTGCCCGTGCCGATCCGACTGGTGGGTGGGGCGGACGATCTGGTGGCCGCCTGCCTCGGCAGGGAGGGAGAGGATGCCTAAGCTCTCACGAATTCTCCCAATCTGGCTGTGAAGCGTCGCCGTCTTCTGCTTGCTGCGCTGATGGCGGCCCCAGTCCTGCCGCTTCAGGTGAGCGCCGTGCCTGCCCCGCAGATCTCGCCGCAGGCTCCCGCCGCCACGCCCCTCGGGATAAATCCCGCAGACCCTGCGGGCGCGGCCATACGCCTCAGCATTCCGCAGGCCCCGGCCGTGAAGGGCAATCGCCCCCGCTCCAACCCCACCGTGCTGCCGCCGGCGGCTACCGAGTTGCCCCCTCCGGATCGCGATCTGTCGGCCCCCGGCTCCCTTGCCTTGCCGGTCAAACCCGATCAGGTGCGCATCCGTGAGTTGCGCCCCCTCGGTCTGCCTGAAGCCGAAACCCTCGCTGAAGTCAATAACCCCAACCTCAAGGCCCTGGCCAGCCGCGTCGAGCAGGCCCAGTCGCAGCTGCGGGCGGAGATCTCGCGCTGGTATCCCACGATCAGTTTTAATGCCACTAATTTTCCTTCCTACTCAGCCCGCGAAAACTCCACCGGACGCGTTGATGAAGAACGGGGCCTCCCCATCGATCCGAATTTCACTCGCAGCAGCTTCTTTCAGATGGACGCTGCCTTGCGGGCGACCTGGGCCCTGATCGACCCATCCCGAACCCCTGCCATCGCCGCTGCCCGTGATGCGTACGAGAAAGCAAAGAACGACTATCTGATCGGTCTGCGGGAACTGCGCCTTCAGGTGGCAGAGGCCTACTTCGAGTTGCAGAAGGCCGATGAGCAGGTGCGCATCGGTGAGGAGTCGGTGCGGGCTTCCTTGGTGAGCCTCCGTGATGCCAGGGCCCGCTTCCAGGCGGGGGTAGCCACCAGGCTCGAGGTGCTGGAAGCCGAAACCCAGCTGGCCCGCGACCAGCAGCTGCTCACCAATGCGCTGCTTGGTCGCTCCGCCACCGGACTGGGTCAGGCCACCGCCCGCCGCACTCTGGCAGCCCTGCTCGATCTGCCCCAGGATGTAACGCCCACGGCCAAGGATCCCTCTCGGCCCGTCGGAGTGTGGTTGCCTTCGCTGCAGGAGAGCGTCGTGGCGGCCTTCGCCTTCCGCGAGGAGCTCGACCAGCTGCTGCTCGATATTTCGATCGCCAACAGCAACGCCAACCGCTCCCTTGCCGCCATCCAGCCGCTGTTGAGCATTTTCAACAGCTTCGGCTTCGGCCGCTCCTATGGATTCCAGAATCAGGCCGAACCTGTAGCCGAAACCTCAAGCTGGAGCGTCGACAACACAATCGGCCTGAACTTCAACTGGACCCTCTTCGATGGTGGCAGGGCCCGCGCCGAATACCGGGCGCAGAAACAGAGAGCCGAGGAGAACCGCTTCAACTTCGCCCGCGAACGCGACCAGATCCGCCGCCAAGTTGAGGAAAACTGGTACACCCTTGAGCAGAACAACCGCAATATCACCACCACTTCCCGCGAGGTTCTCTCCGCCCGCGAGTCGCTGCGCTTGGCGAGATTGCGCTTCCAGGCCGGCGTCACCACTCAGAGGGAAGTGGTGGATACCCAGCGCGATCTCACCCAGGCTGAAGTGCGCTGGTCGAATGCGATCGCTGATTACAACGTCAGCCTCGCGAGGCTCCGGCGGTTCACCGGTCTTGATCAGATCGCCATCTGCCAGCGTCCCACCCTCCCCGCCGCCCGGCCCCGCACCGGAGATACGGGTACGGTTCCCGTGGAGCCAACGCCCCTGGTGCCAGCCTGCAGCGCTGATTCCTCGGCCCAGCCCGCCCGCTGACGCCCCTCTTGAGACAGTCTGACTCCGGCCTTTCCCTGCCCTCCACCCTGCGTCTGGGCATGTTCCAGGGCTGCCTGGGTGCCCTCGCCGTGGTCTTTTCCGGCATGTTCAACGGAGTGATGATCAGCGAACTCGCCTTCCCTGGGGTGCTGGTCGGTGGTGCCCTGGCCTTTGAGCAGTTCGTTTCGCCCGCCCGGGTGCTGTTCGGCCAGATCTCCGATTCCCATGCGATCGCCGGCCGCCATCGTGTGCCCTACGTATGGCTGGGCACCGTGTTGTTCTGTTGCCTGGCGGTGGCCTCCGTGCCGCTGATCTTTCTGGTGGGCCGGCTTCTCGATCAGGGCAGCCAACCCCAGCTCGGCTTCGGCATCGCAGCCCTCTGCGGACTCTTCGCCCTTTACGGACTGGCCATCTCCATGGCATCCACTCCGTTCCTTGCCCTGGTGATCGACCGCACCACTGAGCAGGAGCGTCCGAGAGCCGTGGGAATTATCTGGTGCATGCTCACCGTGGGCATCATCATCGGTGCCATCGCCATCAGGATCAGCCTGCAGCGCCTCGACGGCATCGACGATCCTGCCCTGCTTGAGCCTGTTCTTCTGCGCTTCATGATCGGGGTTGCGGCCACCGTGCTCACGATCACCGTGCTGGCCACCTGGGGGATGGAACCCCGAACCGCATCTGCCGGATCCACCGCCTCCGGGAGCCGGGAGGATCAAGTCAGCCTCCGCCAGGCCTGGCTGCTGATCACCTCCAGCCGCCAAGTGCTTGTTTTCTTCTGCTTCCTCGTGCTGTTCACCCTTGGGCTGTTTCTTCAGGATCCGATCCTGGAGGGCTATGGGGCCCAGGTGTTCGGCATGGCGATCGGTGCGCGCACCCAGCTCAACGCCTACTGGGGCTCCGGCACCTTGATCGGTCTGCTGCTGGCGGGCTTCTGGATTGGCCCCAGCCTGGGCAAACTCGGATGCGCCCGGCTGGGTTGCCGTCTGATCGTGGCCTCCCTGCTGCTGCTGGTCCTTACGGGTCTCACCGCCAGTGTGCCGCTGCTGTCTGTAGTGATGGTGCTGTTCGGTCTGGCTGCAGGCATCGGCACCAACGGAGCCCTCTCGCTGATGCTCGATCTCACCCTGCCGCAGGTCGCTGGCACCTTCGTGGGCGTGTGGGGGCTGGCCCAGGCGATGTCCCGTGCGCTCGGCAAGCTGATCGGCGGCGGCCTGCTCGATCTGGGTCGGCGTCTTCCTTTCGGTGAGGGGGATTTTCCGGCCTATGCGCTGGTGCTGCTGATCGAGACTCTCGTCGCGGCCATGGCTCTGCTGCTGCTGGATCGGATCAACATCCGCCGGTTCCGCCAGGACACCGGTCGTTCCCTTGAGCAGGTGCTCGCCATCGAGGTGGGCGGATGAACCCAGCAGCCGTCACCGCAGTGAATCCTTCCCTCCATGCCCTCCTCGACCGGGTGGCCGATCGTCAGCGTGCCGATTTTGGTCACATGGTCTCCGACATCAAGGCCGACGGCACCCTGATCACGGCCTGCGACCGTTGGAGCGATTCCACCCTGGTGGGAGGCCTGGCTGAGCTGTTCCCGGGTGAAGGGGTGCTCAGCGAGGAGGGAGACAAGCGGGTCCCTACCAGCGAGGCCTACTGGGTGGTCGATCCGCTCGATGGCACAACCAATTTCGCTGCCGGCATCCCCTACTGGGCGATTTCTCTGGCCCGCTTTGAGCGAGGTGTGCCGGTGCTGGCGGTGCTCGACGTGCCTCCGCTGCGGCAGCGGATCGTGGCCATTCGTGGAGGCGGCGCCTGGCGCAACGGCAAACCTCTCCAGCCTCCGTCACGCCATCCCCATCCCGCCGGCTGCGCCTCCCTTTGCAGCCGCTCGATCGGTGTGCTCCAGAAGCTCCCCGACCGGCGCTTCCCCGGCAAGATCCGCATGCTCGGCGTGGCCAGCCTCAACTTGGTCAGCGTCGCCATGGGGCAGACAGTCGCGGCCCTGGAGGCCACACCGAAGATCTGGGACCTTGCGGCGGCCTGGCTGGTGCTGAGTGAACTTTCCTGCCCTGTGCGCTGGCTGCTGCGCGATCCCAGCGGCATCGTCGCCGGTACCGATCTCTCCGCCACCGACTTTCCCGTGCTGGCCGCCGATCGCCCGCAGACCTTCGATCGCTTCGTTCCCTGGGCTGACGCCCTGATCGCCTAAGCCCCGTTCTCGAGAAGGCAGGAGCTGGCTGAGCACTGCCGATCGTGGGGGCGTGGATGCCGAGGTGCGGTATGAGGGTGGTATGATTTTGGACTGCGCGGGAGACCGCGCGGCCCAGCAGAAGCGGGGCTCTGATGCAGAGGGCCAGAAGTGCCTGATGTGTGAGGGAACCAG
>JBIIJS010000233.1:0-3937 GCA_044233605.1 Cyanobium sp.
TGGTCGCCGAGGTCGGCGCTGAGGAATCCCACCCGCAGCCGCTCCACCACCTGCGCGGGCCTGGCCGCCTCGGCGGGGGGCTCCCCCTGGCTGCCCAGCAGGCTCCAGTAGGCGGCGGTGGCCTCGTCGTAGCTGCTCTGCTCCTGTTCGGAGCAGAGGGACAGCAGGAAGATCATCTCCAGCAGCACCCAGCGGCTGGCATGGTGGTTGCCTTCGGCCAGGCTGCGGGCTTGCTGCAGCAGGGCGAGGGCCTCGGGGAATTCGCCCTGCTTGCGGTGCACGATCGCCAGGCTGTAGGGCCCCAGTGGATTGGTGGGGTCGACGCGGATGAGTTCCTCGTAGAAGGGGCGTGCCTTTTCGATCTCGCCATGGAGCGTGATGCAGCGCCCGAAGTGGTACAGGGTCTGGGGGTCTGCAGGGTCCGCCTCGAGGGCCTGCCAGTAGAGGGAGATGGCCTGTTTGATCTCGCCGGCCTCCTGCAGGGCCAGGGCCAGCGAGCGCAGCGGCTCGGATGCCTCCGGGGCCAGTGCGATCGCCTGCAGATAATCCGGCACCGCCTCCTCCAGGCGGCCCTGGGCATGCAGCGACTGCCCATGCCGCAGCACCAGCTCCGGATCGCGGGGATGCTCGGCCCGCAGCTGGCGCAGCTCGGCTTCGATCTCGCCGATGCGGCCCTGCTCGATCAGCTCCTGTAGAGGTTCGGGAAGATCCATCAACGCCACTGCAGCAGCCCGCTCTGCAGGACGGCGGTGGGGTGCGGCTGTCGTTGCATCGTCAGCAACGCGGAGGTTCTAATCATGGCGACCCGGTGCTCTGCACCGATGCCGCCCGAACCAGGTGGGAGATTGCCCCCCTATGGGGACATCAGAGCCGGCCGCGGATCATGGAGGGTGGGTTCATCCACAACCGGGAGGTCTGCCATGACGGACTCCAGCCCAGGCTTCAGCGCCACCACCTGCCTCGGACGCACCTGCCTGAAGTGGGGCGAGGACGGCGAACTCACAGCCCAGGACCTCAGCCTGGTGATGGCGCGCCTGGCCCAGGTGGATGGGGATGTGGCTGCCCTCTACGACAACCATCTGGATCGGCAGCCGACCCATTTGATGCGCTGAGTTCAGCGAAGGCGGTGCTCGCCATGGAAGGAGACGGTGTAGGCAGTTGGTCATCCGTTGCAATGGCCTGAACTATCTCCCGTAAACTTGTTGGGAAAAGGGAAGCTTTTCGGTGACATCGTGATTGAGGAGCAAGGTTGGATTGGTGATTCTTTTCCGTGGTACTAGCACCCTGATGAAGTTGCTTGTTGTTTGAAGTCGAGGCCCTTGCTCCTCTGGTGCCGCCGCGAACATCTGCTTGACAATGTGCCGGCGAGCTGGCGGGATATCCAGGCAACTGGCCGATACATGTTGTGGCCGAAGAGAATATGAATCTCTGATGCCAGTGTCGCAACAATGCAGATCACTGATTAAATGAGCCAATTTAAACAGTTATTAGGCAAAAAGTGTCTATGAATTGTCTTTCCAGGTTTCGATAAATGATTGACGCACATTGAAGAGATAGGTCAAAAAGAAGCCTGGCGATCTTCCATGACTCTCTTTGACAAGCATGAGGAATAAACGCCTATTCCTCCAGGCCCAGCTCGCAGATTATTCCAGAAAGCCAGCCTTGAGTAGTTTTGGCGGAATATCTTTGCTAGCTGCCTCGAATCCTTGGCTAAATACAGCCTCCCTCCAGCAGTTGCCACCTCCTCGTCCAGCTGATCCAGCACCTCCAGCAGTCCCGGCACAGCAGCCGGAACATCAGCCGCCAGCGTCCAGCCAGGAATCGGGAATGACAGCGGTGCAGGGTTGCTGGGGCCGAAGCGCTTGAGCACCGTCAGGAAGCTCGGTGCGCCCACCTTCCGCAGAGCCTCCAGCGTGCGCGGCACGAGATGGGCAGCCTCATTGGGGACCGCGAACTGGTACTGGAGAAACCCAGCGGGGCCATAAATCCGGTTCCAGTCCTGCACCCCATCAAGCGGATGAAAGAACGGCGCGATCGCCTGCAGTTCCCCGACTCGCTGCTTGGGTGCTTTGCGGTACCAGGCCTCGTTGAACGCCCGCACCGTGAATTTGTTCAGCAGACCGCCGGGCAGGAACGGCGGTGCTGAGGCCAGGGCCTTCGGGTCGTAGTGGAGTGGATCGGCCTGCAGGTTGGCTGGCAGCGCTTGTGCGGGGGCATGGTCACCGCAGGTGAGGACCCCACGACCCTTGGGATCAAGGCTGTCGACCCAGGCCACGCTGTACCGATAACGGCTATCTGCTTCCACCATTGCCGCCATCAGCGACTCCAGATCGCGGTGGCGAGTGGTGTCGACGCTGATCAGCGAGCTGGTGATCGGGATCAGCGAGAAGGTCGCCTCCACGATCACCCCGGTCAGCCCCATGCCGCCCACGGTGGCCCAGAAGAACTCCGCCTCGTCAACGCTGCCCCGGCCGCTGGGGGTGAGTTCTCTGAGGGTGCCGGTGCCATCCACCAGCAGCAGCCGCTGCACATGGTTGCCAAAGCTGCCGTCCACGTGGTGGTTTTTGCCGTGTACATCCGCCGCAATCGCGCCGCCCACCGTGACGTTGCGGGTGCCGGGGGTGACCGGCAGGAAGAAGCCCGCCGGCACGATCACCCGCAGGATCTGATCGAGGCTCACACCGGCTCCAGCCGTCACCGTTCCACTGGCGGGATCCAGCTCGATGCGATCAAACGCCGGCAGCTCGATCACCGTGCCGTCCTTGAGCTGGGCGGCATCGCCGTAGGAGCGGCCCAGGCCCCGGGCGATCAACGACCTTGGCGGCGCACCACGGATCAGCTCCTGCAGCTGCTCGATCGAGCTGGGCTGCACCACCTGTGCCGTCACCGGGTTGGTGCGGCCCCAGCCGCTGATGGTTCGGGTTTCGGCCGAGAGGCCTGCAGGCAGGGTGATGGTCATAGAGGCGTCAGAGCTTGGAAGCCACAGGAGCAGGAAGCAGGCGGATCAGCAGCATCAAGGGCGACCACCACCAAGGCAGGTATTCGATCCCCCGCCGGTTGGGGCGGCGCAGCAGGTCCTGTGCCACCGATTCAGGCCTGGCGCAGAGGGCTGGTGGGGCCTTGCCCACGGTCATCGGTGTGGCCATGAATCCGGCCTTGATGATCCTCACCGCAAAGGGCTTGCCGTGGCAGCGCAGCAGCAACCCCTCACAGAAGGCCGTGAGGGCGGCCTTGGCGGCGCCGTAGTGGTAGTTCGACGGCCGGCCGCGATCGGCTGCCACCGAGCTGAACACCCACAAGCGGCCCGGCCTGGCGATTCGCTCGGGGGTGACGATGGCGGTGAGCCAGGGGAGCAGGCCGGCGTAGTTGGCCGCGGTGATCCGCAGGGCCTCGGCGGCATCGCTGCGGGCCAGCTCGGCATCGCCCAGGGCCCCAGCCGTGATCAGGTAGAGGTCGAATTCCCCCACCTCCGGCCGGCCGGAATGCTCCAGGGCGGCATCGGTGAGCAGGTTGGTGGTCTCGGTGCTCACAGCCGCCCCGAACCGCTGCTTCAGCTCAGCGGCCAGCTGCTGGTTGGCTTCTCCGTTGCGGGCAACCAGGTGGAAGCGCTGGCAGCCGCGACCAGCCAGCTGCCTGCAGATGGATTGGGCCACCTCGCTGGTGCTGCCCAGCACAAAGGCGCTACGGATTGCTATCGGAACTGCTGCGGCCATGGCTAGGAGTCTCGCCTGTGTTGGACCCGTGCAGGTAGCGGAAGGACACCGATTGCAGCGGCCAGTGCAACCATCGACCACAGCGTGATCAGTCGCCGCAGCACCGCCATCGGCAAAGCGATCCCGCCCGGCAGGGAGGAGGCCCGCTCGGTGACGAATGCGTGCACTAGGGCAGGCGTGGACAGGCAAGCTGCTCATGCAGCAGCTGCACCTGTATCAGTTCC
>JBIIJS010000235.1:0-3929 GCA_044233605.1 Cyanobium sp.
GAGGAAGCGGCCGGTTTCGGCATAGAGGCGGAGCAGAAAGCCGGGATCTGCTGCCAACTGCGCTTCCAGGATCACCGCCGGCAGATCGGGCCGCTTCGGCGGAGGTACAAACAGGCCATCAAGGCGGTATTCACGCTCTTTCAGCACCGGCGCCGAAAAGCTGTAGCCGCCAGCATCTGCCGGTAGATCCTCCAGCCAGCCCAGGATCAGATCCGGATTGCTCTGGAAAAGGAAGAAGAACAGCTTGTCGCTTGCCAATCAGCGAGGGCCGAATCGAGAGCCCGCAAGGCTCCAGGTAAACCCCATCGATGAACTCCCCAGGGTGGGTTGCGGAGTGCAGCGCACCCGCTTGCCCTTGGCTTGCCCTGGGCTTCCCCCAAGGGCGCTGCCTTCTGCGCTGCCTTCTGCGCTGGTTGCGCTGCCGATCACCCTGCTCCAGAGTGGATCCCGTTCATTCAGCACCTGCCGCCATCACCTGCTCAGCCCTGCCACCGGAGAAGCGCCTCGCCTGCCGCCGGCAGGAGGCACGGGCCTTGCAGCGCCAGTGGCTGACCACCCTGGCCTGGGGAAACGGCACGATCTCCGCCGAGCAAGCCGCCCGCATCCAGCTCTGGCTCGGCATCTTCCCGGTGAACTGGCGTCAGCTGCCCGATCCGTCCCTGCTGGAGCAGCAGCTCACCACCATCGGGCGGCACCAGTCGGGCAGCTATGCCGCTCTGCTCAGCGCGATGGTGCTGGATCCGGCCCTGCAGCTCTCCCTCAACGGCCCGGCCAACCACCGCCGCAATCCCAACGAAAACCTCGCCCGCGAGCTGCTGGAGCTCTTCTCCCTCGGGGAAGGCCACTACAGCGAAGCCGATGTGCGGGAGGCGGCCCGCGCCCTCAGCGGCTACCGCCTCAGCGCCAACCGCCAGCTTGAGCTCGATCCCCGCCGCCACGATCCCGGCCCCAAAACCATCCTCGGCCGCACCGCCGCCTTCGATGGGGCGAGCCTGGCCGCCTGGCTCGCCGAGCAGCCCGCCACCGCCCGCCACATCACCAGCCGCCTCTGGCTGCAGCTGGTGGGCACGCCGCCGTCGCCCCAGCGGCTGGAGGCGCTGGCCAGCGGTTGGCGCCAGCAGCAGCTGGCGATTCCCTGGTTGTTCAATGCCATTGCCACCAGCCCGGAGGCCATCCGCAGCCGCCAGCAGGGCCTGCGCCTGGCCGACCCCCTCGAGGTGGTGGCCCGCAGCCTGCGGTTGCTCGGCAGCCGCCATCCCGATGCCCTCGCCATCAGCCTCGACGGCCTGCGCAGCATGGGCCAGGCACCCTTCGAGCCGCCCTCGGTGAAGGGCTGGCCCCACAACGCCCAGTGGCTGAATCTGCGCTGGCTCCAGGCCCGCCGCCGCAGCCTTCAGGCCCTGCTCGCCGATGAGGAGGTCTGGTCCAGCGCCCAGCTGCCCGCCCAGCTCTCCGCCGGCCTCACGCCGATCCCCACCCTCGCTCTCTCCCTGCCCGCCGCGGCCAGCCGCGCCAATCTCTCGGCGCTGTTTGCCGATCCCGTCTGGCAGCTGGCCTGATCTCCCGATGAAACGCCGTTCCCTCCTCTCCCTCCTGCTCGCCGGTTCCGCCGGCGCCGCCTTCGCCGGGGGCCGCCTGGGCACGGTGGCGGCTGCTCCGTCTCGCCGCCGCTCGGTGCTGGTGCTGCTGGAGCTGCGCGGCGGCAACGACGGCCTCAACACCGTGGCCCCCATCGCTGATCCGCTCTACCGCCAGGCCCGGCCCTCCCTGGCGCTGGCGCAGGCCGAGTCGCTGCCCCTGGCCGCTGGCCTGGCGCTGCACCCCGCCCTCGCTCCCCTGCTGCCCCTCTGGCGCAGCCAGCGGTTGGCCTTCGCGCTCGGCGTGGGCTGGCCTCGCCCCAACCGCAGCCATTTCAAGGCCGCCGACCAGTGGGCCACCGCCTCCCCCACCGGTGAGGGCACCGGCTGGCTGGCGGCCGCCCTGGATCGGCGCCAGCAGAGCGGCCCGCTGCTGGCCCTTGGCCCCGCCGGCTGTCCCGCCATGGAAGGCGGCCAGGCCCTGGCCCTGCAGCTCTCACCCGCCGAACTGCGCGGTCGGCCCGGAGCCAGCTTTGATCCCCAGGCGGCCGGCGCCAATGCGGTGCTGCGTCAGATGCTCGCCCTCGAGCAGGCGGGCCAGCAGGAGCTGCAGCGCCTGCGCAGCTCCCTGGCTCCCCTGCCCCCTGGCCTGGAGATTCCCAGCGGCGCGCTCGGCCAGCAGGTGGCCCTCGCCCTGCGCCTGATCGGCAGCGACGCCGCTCCGCCCGTGCTGCAGCTTGCCCACGGCGGTTTCGACACCCACGCCTACCAGGCGCCTCGCCACAGCCGCGCGCTCAGCGAAATCGCAGCTGCCCTCGCCGCCTTTGCTGCGGGCCTCGAGCGCCTGCCCAATCGCCCCCAGGTCACCCTGCTGGCGGTGAGTGAGTTCGGCCGCCGCCTGCGCGAAAACGGCTCCCGCGGCACCGACCACGGCAGTGCCTCCGTGGCCCTGCTCTTCGGCGATCAGCTGCCCGATCGCTGGCTCGGCTCCTACCCCAGCCTCAGCAGCCTCGACGACCGCGGCGATCTGATCCCCAGCCTCAGCCCGCCGGATCTCTACAGGCAGGCGCTGCAGCTGGCGCAGATCTGAGCCCGCGGTCGGGTGCCGGGCCCAGGGCTGCCATTGCAAGAGGGATACGCGCCAATCAGTTGTCTTTTTTACCCGGAGATTCGTTCAGCCGGCCCAGCACATAACCCGCCACCGCCCCCAGCAGAAAACCCTGCACTTGCCAGATCTGGCGGCGGTAGCGCCAGGGGATGCTGCCCAGCTGGATGCCCACCACCAGGGCGATCACCAGGCTCCCCAATCCGAAGAGACGAACCAGGTTGACTTCGCTGCTTCGCGCCAGCTTGCCCTCCGATTTGGGAACATCATGGAGTGCCATGTCTACCGCCGCTCAAGGGGGTGGGGGACGCAACTGCCCATCACGAGCAATCAAGAAGCATGCATCAAACTAAAAAGCTCCAAGAACAGCACAGAGTGCCGATCTTGGAGTTTATTTCACCCTATCTGGATGGATCAGGAGCGCTTGGAAGCAGCGCTCAGGCGTACCCGCAACCTGCGGCTGGCGTGGAAGAAGGCAGCAGCTCCGAGCACCGGCAGCGGACCAGGCACGGGTGCCGGAGCGGATGGAGCACTGAAGTTGCTCACAGTCACCACGGACGGACCGAACTGGCTGGTGAAGGTTTCTACATAGAAACCAAATACATCACCAGTGCTCACAGCAAATGAGCTGGAACCACTTTGGTCGCCATCGAAATCAATGCTGAGCTGGAAAGGAGTGCCGTTGAGAATGTACCCAAAAGGATCATCAGAGGCGAAAAACTCAAACTCGCCGATCAGAAGACTCCAGTCGAACGACACCGTTCCCGTGCCAACCGCCATTGTGGTGAACAAGCCCTTTCCAGGAGCTTCTCCCGTGTTGATGTCGGGCTGACCACCATCGGGGCCAGTAAGCGTGATGGATGCGGGGGCCCCCAAAGTACTAGGAAAGGATCCGGTGCCGTCTCCTTCGGTGCTGAAGGTCCAGTTCGCCGGGGCGTAGGGGCCGGAGAAGCCAACGGAAAGGCCAGGAGCGGCGCCCACGGTGAGGGCAGCCACAGCGCTCAATGCTGTGAACCACGTACGCTGACTGCTGAGAACTGGCATGAGCTCAGATGTGCGTTGATAACGATGCGCATAATGTACCACACAAATTCGAAACGGGTTTTCCCCTTGGTTGCTTTATGCTGACAATTCAAGGCTGATGTGAGGCGTGCGGCCGCTGCCAGCCCCCCCCCCCTTCCCCCCTCCCCCGGGTGTGATTCACATTCCCGTTTCCCTCGGTGAGCTCGTCGACCGCCTCACGATCG
>JBIIJS010000236.1:0-3921 GCA_044233605.1 Cyanobium sp.
TGCGGCGATCTGCGCGCCGACCACGCCGGCCAGGACGTTCAGCTGTGCGGCTGGGTCGACCGGCGCCGCGACCATGGCGGAGTCATCTTCATCGACCTGCGCGACCGCAGCGGCGCCGTGCAGATCACCGTCGACCCCGACCAGGGCGCGGCGGCCTTCGCCGTGGCCGAGCACCTGCGCAACGAGACGGTGCTGCGGGTGAGCGGCCGGGTGCGGCCGAGGCCGGCCGCATCGCTCAACGAACGCCTCGCCACCGGCGCCATCGAGGTGCTGGCCACCACGATCGAGGTGCTCAACACAGTGAAGGGCAACCTGCCCTTCCCGGTGTCGATGCACGACGAGGAGAACACCCGCGAGGAGCTGCGGCTGAAGTACCGCTACCTGGATCTGCGCCGCGAGCGCATGAACCGCAACCTGCGGCTGCGGGCCCGAACGATCCAGGCCGCCCGCCGCTTCCTCGAAGACGAAGGGTTCATTGAGGTGGAAACGCCGGTGCTCACCCGCTCCACCCCTGAGGGCGCCCGCGACTATCTGGTGCCCAGCCGGGTGTGCGGAGGCGAGTGGTTCGCCCTGCCCCAGTCGCCCCAGCTGTTCAAGCAGCTGCTGATGGTGGGGGGCATCGAGCGTTACTACCAGGTGGCACGCTGCTTCCGCGACGAAGACCTCCGGGCCGACCGCCAGCCGGAGTTCACCCAGCTGGACATCGAGACGAGCTTCCTCGACCAGGAGCAGATCCTTGCCCTCAACGAGGGGCTGATCGCCGCGATCTGGAAGGCGGTTAAGGGGATCGAGCTGCCCCTGCCGTTCCCCCGCCTCAGCTGGCACGAAGCGATGGCCCGCTACGGCACCGACCGGCCCGACACCCGCTACGGCATGGAGCTGGTGGACGTGTCCGACCTGGTGGCGGACATGGGCTTCAAGGTGTTCTCTGGCGCGGTGGCAGCCGGTGGCGCCGTGAAGGTGCTGCCGGTGCCGGGCGGCAACGAGGCGATCAGCAACGTGCGGATCAAGCCCGGCGGCGATGTGTTTTCCGAGGCCCAGAAGGCGGGTGCCGGCGGCCTGGCCTTCATCCGCGTGCGCGAGGGCGGCGAGATCGACACGATCGGCGCCATCAAGGACAACCTCACAGACGACAAGAAAGCCGAGCTGCTGACCCGCACCGGTGCCGAGCCCGGCACCCTGCTGCTGTTCGGCGCCGGCGACACCGCCACCGTGAACAAAGCCCTCGACCGGGTGCGCCAGTTCCTGGCCCGCGAGCTGGGCCTCGTGCAGCCCGAGCGGGAGAACGAGACCTGGAACTTCCTCTGGGTGGTGGATTTCCCGATGTTTGAGTTCAACGCCGGCGAAAACCGCCTCGAGGCCCTGCACCACCCCTTCTGCGCCCCGAACGCTGAAGACCTCGGCACGGATCCGGCGGCCTGGGTCACCACCCTGCCCACGGCCCGGGCCCAGGCCTACGACCTGGTGCTCAATGGCCTGGAGCTGGGCGGCGGCTCGCTGCGCATCCACGATTCGGCCCTGCAGCGCCAGGTGCTGCAGACGATCGGCCTGCCCCTGGAGGAGGCCGAGCGCCAGTTCGGCTTCCTGATCGAGGCCCTCGACATGGGCGCCCCGCCCCACGGCGGCCTGGCCTACGGCGTGGACCGGATCGTGATGCTGCTGGCCGGCGAGGAGTCGATCCGCGACACGATCGCCTTCCCGAAAACCCAGCAGGCCCGCTGCCTGCTCACCCAGGCACCGGCCGATGTGGCACCGAAGCAGCTTGAGGAGCTGCATGTGACCAGCACCTGGCAACCCGAGCAGAGCTGAACGGTAAGGGCCTGGGCAGGCAGGCCAGCGGCAATCCCAAAGCAATCCCGGTGAATCTTCACCACCGTCTCAGCCGCTATGCAGCCTTGGACTGCACCGCGCACAACCTCTTGCCCGGCTCCGCCAACAGCACCGACCTGGTGCGGCAGTACCTCCAGGACATCGGCCGGGTGGATCTGCTCAGCCAGGAGGAGGAGCTGATCCTGGCCCGGCTGGTGCAGGAGCGCGAGCGGCTGCTGGGCTGCCGCGACGACGACAGCGACCGGCACAACGATGCCCACGGGGTCAGTGACGCCTGGGCGATGTGCGCCGGGCTCAGCCCCGCCGCGCTGCGGCTGGCGCTGCACCGCGGCCGCCGCGCCAGGGAGCGGATGATCCAGGCCAACCTGCGCCTGGTGGTGGCGGTGGCCAAGAAGTACCAGCAGCGCGGCATGGAGCTGCTCGATCTCGTGCAGGAGGGCACTCTCGGCCTGGAGCGGGCTGTGGAGCGCTTCGATCCCACCCGCGGATTCCGCTTCAGCACCTACGCCTACTGGTGGATCCGCCAGGGAATCACCCGGGCGATCGCCAGCCAGAGCCGCACGATCCGCCTGCCGGTGCACATCACCGAGAAGCTCAACCGGCTTAAACGGTCCCAGCGCGAGCTCAGCGCCCGGCTGGGCCGCACGCCGACCCTCCCTGAACTGGCCGCGGAACTGGGGCTGAGCGAGGCGACGGTGCGGCAGACCCTGCAGCGCCAGCCACGGCCCGTCTCGCTTGATGCGCGGATCGGCCGCGAACTCGACACCGGTCTCGGCGATCTGCTCCAGGACAGCCACGCCACACCGGAGGAGACGCTCACCCGCGAGCAGCTGCACGAGGATCTCGAAGCCCTGCTGGCGGAACTCACCGGCCGGGAGGCGGATGTGATCCGCCAGCGCTACGGATTGGAGGACGACACGCCCCGCACCCTCACCCAGATCGGCGAAAGCCTGCACCTCTCGCGCGAGCGGGTGCGCCAGATCGAGAGCCGCGCCCTGCTGAAACTGCGCCAGCCACGGCACCGCAACCGAGTGCACGACTACCTCGCCAGCCTCGACTGATCGCACCCAAATCCGATCCCACCAAATCGGATTCGCTCCGACTTGGCGCCTAGACTTGACCCATCCCCGTTGTTACATCATGGCTTCCAGCATCAGCGCCCCTCCGATCGACATCGGCATCGCCGATGACCAGCGCACCGCCATCGCCGAGGGCCTGGGCCGCGTGCTCGCCGACAGCACCGTGCTCTACGCCAAGACCCACGGCTTCCACTGGAACGTGACCGGACCGATGTTCAACACGCTCCATCTGATGTTCATGGAGCAGTACACCGAGCTCTGGACCGCCCTCGACGAGATCGCCGAACGCATCCGCGCCCTCGGCCACGTGGCACCCTTCGGCGGCAGCACCTACAGCGGCCTCTCCTCGATCCCGGAAACCCAGGGAGTGCCGGCCGCTCTGGCGATGGTGCGGGAGCTGGTGGAGGGCCACGAGGCCGTGGCCCGCACGATCCGTGCGGTGTTCGCCACCGCCGACGCCGCCGACGACCAGCCCACCGCCGACCTGCTCACCCAGCGGCTGCAGATCCACGAGAAGACCGCCTGGATGCTGCGGAGCTTGCTGGAAGGCTGAGGGTGGCGGCAGGGCGCCTGCCACCCGGAGGCTTCCGCAAGCACCGGGGTAGAGGTCTAGCGCGGTGGCGGCCGGTACATTGAGGCAACGTGAGCGCCGGAGCCGCGATGGCCGCCCCCATCCCCCAGCACACGGCCAAGTTCGTGTTCGTCACCGGTGGGGTGGTGTCGAGCATCGGGAAGGGAATCGTGGCCGCAAGCCTGGGGCGGCTGCTGAAGAGCCGCGGCTACAGCGTTTCGATCCTAAAGCTCGATCCCTACCTCAACGTGGATCCGGGCACGATGAGCCCGTACCAGCACGGCGAGGTGTTCGTCACCGAGGACGGCGCCGAGACCGATCTGGATCTGGGCCACTACGAGCGCTTCACCGACACGGCGATGACGCGCCTCAACAGCGTCACCACCGGCTCGATCTACCAGGCGGTGATCAACAAGGAACGCCGTGGCGATTACAACGGCG
>JBIIJS010000048.1:0-15051 GCA_044233605.1 Cyanobium sp.
ACCTGGCCACGGCCCAGGCGGTGCTGAACCGGATCCGCCGCGATATCGACGACCACGATCCGGAGCTGGCCGCCCGGACCCGCAGCAGCGGACTGGAGACGAACCGCTCCAGCCCCAGGCCCGACCTGCTCACCGCCCGCTATCTGTTCGAGGCCGCCGACTATGTGGGCCGGCTGAGTGTGGAAGTGCAGGAGAAGGTGGCACCGAGCCTGCGCCAGGCAGGAGCCAGCGCCGAGGTGAGCTTCATTCTCGGTGGCCAGATCACTGGCGAGCGGCATGGCATGTTTCTGATCTATCCGCAGGGCAATGCGATCAGCGCCACCAGCGACACACCCTTCCTGCAGATCGGCGAGAGCAAATACGGCAAGCCTCCTCTTGATTACATCGGTAATCCAGGGCTTTCGCTCGAGGATGCCGCGCGCCTCTGCCTGGTGTCGCAGATCATCACGCGCCGCTCCAATCTCACCGTGGGCCCACCGTTTGAGATCGCCCTGGTGCCCCGCGACGAACTGCAGGTGAGCCGCCGGCTGAAGCTCGGCAAGGGATCTACCGAGATCAACCGCACCATGGAGACCTGGTCGCGGGCGATGAATGAAACGCTCAAGCGGCTGCCACGCTTCCCCTGGGAGGAGGATCCGCTCTAGAGGGCGCTGCCGAGGCGGTCGGCCACGGTGTTCACGTCCTTGTCGCCGCGGCCGGAGAGGTTGACCACCACCTCGGTGCCCGGGGCGAGGGTGGGGCAGAGCTTCTCCAGCCAGGCGAAGGCATGGGCGGTTTCGAGAGCGGGGATGATGCCCTCGAGGCGGCAGAGCTGCTGCAGGGCATCGAGCGCCTCGGCGTCGGTGACGGCGGCGTATTCCGCGCGGCCGATGCCCTTGAGATAGCTGTGCTCGGGGCCAACACCGGGGTAATCCAGGCCGGCGCTGATCGAGTGGGCCTCCTGCACCTGACCTTCGCTGTCCTGCAGCAGCAGACTCATGGCGCCGTGCAGCACGCCCACCCGGCCTTCGGTGATCGTGGCCGCATGGCGGCCACTGGCAACGCCCTCTCCGGCAGCCTCCACCCCGATCAGGCGCACGGAGGTGTCTTCCACGAACGGGTGGAACAGGCCCATGGCGTTGGAGCCGCCTCCCACGCAGGCCACGAGCACATCAGGCAGGCGGCCGAAGGCCTCGGCGCACTGCTGCTTCGCCTCGATGCCGATCACGGCGTGGAAGTCGCGCACGAGCATCGGGTAGGGGTGGGGGCCGGCCACCGAGCCGAGGATGTAGTGGGTGGTCTCCACGTTGGTCACCCAGTCGCGGATCGCTTCGCTGGTGGCGTCCTTGAGAGTGGCGGTGCCGGCCGTGACCGGCTGCACGGTTGCGCCGAGCAGGCGCATGCGGAACACGTTGAGCGCCTGGCGGCGCATGTCTTCCGCACCCATGTAGACAACGCACTCCAGGCCAAAGCGGGCGCAGACGGTGGCGGTGGCCACGCCGTGCTGGCCGGCGCCGGTTTCGGCGATCACGCGCTTCTTGCCCATACGCAGGGCCAGCAGCGCCTGGCCGAGGGCGTTGTTGATCTTGTGGGCGCCGGTGTGGTTGAGGTCTTCGCGCTTGAGCCAGATGCGCGGGCCGCCCTCGGGGCGGCGGTAGTGCTCGGTGAGCCGCTCCGCCTCATACAGCGGCGAAGGCCGCCCCACGTAGGTGCGCAGCAGGTGGTTGAGCCGCTCGGTGAAGGCCGGATCGGCCCAGGCCTCAGCGGCGGCCGTCTCCAGCTCCGCCAGGGCCGGCATCAGGGTTTCGGGCACGTACTGGCCGCCGTAGGGCCCGAAGCGGCCGAGGGGGTCGGGCCGCGCCGCGGGGGTGAGGGCGGCGGGATCGGGGGTGGCGGCGGTGGAAACGGCGGCAGCGCCGAGGGGCGGAACGGTGCTGGTCACGGCGGCGGTCTGGAGTGGGGCCAGCCTAGGGAGGGGCGCAGAGAGAAGATTCCGCTACGCTTATTTCACTTAGCGCCTGGATGCGCCCGCTTCACCAGGCAACCTCCCCGTCCCCTCCCCCGGCGTGTTCCGCCGCTGGTTGCCATGCCCCTTGCTCCTGGCACAGGCCGCCTGCTTTCCTCCCGGATGCAGAGCGAGGAGGAACGAGCGGCTCTGGCGAGCCTGTACGAGCGCTACTTCCTCCGCCGAGCTCCCTCGGCCCCGCTGCGCCTGGTTGGGCCTGACGGCCAGCAGGAGGCCATTCCCGCCGAGCTTTACAGCATCCTCAGGGATGTACTGCAACAACTGCTGGATGGCCAGACGATCACCCTGGTGCCGGAAGACACGCTGCTGACCTCCCAGCAGGCGGCGCAACTGCTGAACGTTTCACGCCCATTCCTGTACAAGCTCATCGACCAGCAGCAGATCGACTGCTTCCGGGTGGGCACGCATCGACGCCTGCGACTGGCGGATGTGATGGCCCTGCGGCAGAAACGGCATGAAAGCTGCGGCCGTGCGCTGGATGCCCTGGTGGAGCTGGACGAGGAAGAGAGCGGTGATGCACTGCAGCGGTGAATCCTGATCTGTTTCCCGACATCGTCAGTGCATCGGGCGTATTCCCGGCCCTGCTGGACACCTGCGTCCTCTATCCGTCGATCCTGAGGAACGTTCTGCTGGAGGCCGCACATCAACAGCTTTACAGGGCTCACTGGTCCACGAAGGTCTTGGTTGAACTGGAACGCAACCTGCGCCAGAGCGGGCGCAGCGACAACTACATCCAGCGCCTGTGCGCAACGATGAACGAGGCCTTCCCTGAGGCAGTCGTCGACGTCGACGAAGACTTAGCCCGTTCACTTGCCTGCGACCCCAAGGACAGGCATGTACTCGCCGCCGCGATCAGCAGTCGGTCCGAGATCTTGGTGACCCTGAATATAAAAGATTTCCCAATGACCGCCACGGCGCCCTTCGGCGTGGACGTACTCAGACCCGATGACTTTCTGCTGGATCTGTTTGAACTGAGCCGCCCCAGGATGATGGCCTGCCTGGAAGCGGTGGCCAACCGTCACAAACGGTTCCCATGCACACTGGAGGAGATGCTTCAGTCCAACGGATTGAATCAGGTGGCTCCGGGGTTTACGAGGACATGCCGGGATTATTTGATCAGCAGACCCCAGTAGCTGGCGCGCTGATGGCACCGGCCGCGCCTCACGCCGGCGCAAGAGAGGGACATGAATCCGCCAACGCCTCCTGCAGCAACGCCTCCAGCAGCCCCCGGCGGCTCTGCTCGGCGTGGCTGAGCTGCTGCTCCAGCTGATCGCAGAAGACCATCAGTTCGTCGACCTTGGCGACGATGCGGTGTTGTTCGGCGAGGGGCGGGAGGGGAATAGGCACCGAGCGAAGTTTTCCCTGTGAAATATTCATCTGCATGACAGCCATGCCCGATTTGGCTTCCTCTATGCGCTCCCTCGTCTCGCCAGCATTGAGAGCAAGCGCTACATATTCAGATGTGAGTCCATCACGGAGACGCATTCGAATAATCTTGTCGGAGATCATTAGGCGTGGCTCGATGTTGTCGACAACACAGGAAATACCTACACGATTCTTCGGCCCTGCTCTGGTAATTAAAATGTCGCCTTCCGCTGCCTCATGCTGAGGTCGTGGAGCATACTTTGCGGGCAACTGCTTGTGCTGCATGCAGTCAAAGGACAATGGTTGAACCGCGGTTGTCTTGAGGACACCCCAAGTGTCGACATCGCTTCGAGGATGATTCTCGCATTGCGGACTCCATCCCGAATCCATCACTATCAAAAGCCTTCCTAGTGGCACCCATGCCCAAGAGGGTGGAAGCAACTGATTTCCCGCCACAGATTGACAGGTCTCTTCTGGTTTTGACTGTGCAGCCAGCCTCTTGGTTTGTTTGGTATCTGCAAGGAACTTGTCGAGCCATTGATGCACTGGCTCATCCTCCGGATCCTGCTCAACCAGCTTGCCGCGCACCGCCAGATTCAGGATCGCCTGGCGCAGCTGCTTGATCTGGACCGTGGTAGACGTGAGACTGGGCAACACCTGCAAGGCAAAGCGGGCGTCGTTGCGGAAGGCTTCCGGTTCGTCGCTGGGTTGGTTGAGGCGCTGCAGGCTGGCGGACACCAGGCGCTCGCGGCACTGCTCGCGCTGCATGCGGGCGGCCTCCAGCTGATCGCAGAGTGCCATTAGTTCGTCGACCTTGGCGACGATGCGGTGTTGTTCGGCGAGGGGAGGTAGAGCGACAGGAATCGCATCCATCCGGTTCTTGGGCAAGCCACCTCTACCTGCCCCCGTCTGACTCGTGTCAACAAAAGACTGGAAATAAGGTGACAGGATGAGAGCGTGGATGAAGTCCTCCATCCCTGGCATGCCGACTCGAATGATCGCCACATGCTGACTGACGTTTGCCTCTTGGAAATCAACAGGAACCTTGGCGCAGCGGCCGATAGATCCTCCGGTTATATTCAGAAGGAGATCACATGGAAGAACTCTTGTTCCGGCCATCCGCTGATGAGTCTGCTTGTCGATGAAAACGACGTCGGCCAGTCTTAATCCGTCATTGTAGACATTTTGCGACCGCAAGAAAGGAATCCCCGTCTCTCCATACGCTTCCTTGCCACCACGCGGGGTTGAGCCTGATCCGGTTTTCTCGCAAATCTGGCCAAGTCGAGTCCACTGCCAACGATCGGGCAGCGAGAATGGAATCTCCTTGGCTTCCAGCGGAATCTGTTTCTTGGTGATTCTCAGGCGCTTAAAGCGGGATTCCATCTCCCGCAGCAACTCTCCCGCCGGCTCATCCTCCGGATCCTGCTCCACCAGCTTCCCCCGCACCGCCAGCTCGAGAATGAAGCGGCGCAGTCTGGGGATCGCGTCCGGGGCTTCGCTGATCCGCTCGAACAGGGCCAGCAGGCGATCGGCGTTCATCGCAGCAGCGCCTCGGCCAGGATCGCCTTGAGCTGATCGCGCAGCGCGGCGGCTTTCTGCTCTGCCGTCTGCAGGTCGGCCAGCAGCTCCTCGGGGTCGCCGTGGTCGGCGGTGGCCACGTGGGGATTTTTGAGGTCGAGGTTGTAGTTGCGCTCCTGGATCTGGGCGATCGGTACGCGCCAAGCCTGCTCGGTTTCCACCCTCCCTTCCCGTTTGGGGCCGCCCCACCAGGCCACGCAATCGGCAAAATGCTCGGCGCGGATCGGGCGCGTCATCGAATAGGCCTTCTGGCCCTCGGGCACGGGCTGCTCGTAATACCAGATCTCCTCGGTGGGCGTTCCCTTCTCGAAGAACAGCAGGTTGGTGCCGATGCTGGCGTAGGGCCTGAACACCGAATTGGGCAGCCGCACGATCGTGTGCAGGTTGCACTCAGTGAGCAGCTGCTGCTTCAGCCGCGTCTTCACCCCTTCGCCGAACAAGGTGCCATCCGGCAACACCACGCCGGCGCGGCCGCCGGGCTTGAGCAGACGGATGAACAACGCCAGGAAGAGATCCGCGGTTTCGCGGGTGCGGAACTCGGCCGGGAAATTGTCCTGGATGCCGTCTTCCTCCACGCCACCGAAGGGCGGATTGGTGAGGATCACGTTTACCTGATCGGCCACGCCCCAGTCGCGATACGGCCGGGCCAGGGTGTTGTCGCGCCGCACGAAGCTGGGATCCTCGATCCCATGCAGCAGCATGTTGGTGACGCAGAGCATGTAGGGCAGCGGCTTCTTCTCGATCAGCCGCAGCGCCGCCTGCATCGCCTGTTCATCGGCAAGCGTCTTCACATAGCGCTCGCGCATGTGGCGGATCGAACAGGTTACAAAGCCTCCCGTGCCGCCTGAGGTGTCGAGCAGCGTCTCGCCGGGTTTGGGGTCAATACGATCCACCATGAAGCTGGTAACGCCCCTGGGGGTGTAGTACTCACCGGCATTGCCGGCACTCTGCAGATCGTTGAGCAGCTGCTCATACACATCGCCGAAATGCTTCCGGTCGGCCAGGTTGTTGAAATCGATGCCCTCCACCTTGTTGATCACCTGCCGCAGCAGCTGGCCCGATTTCATGTAGTTGTAGGCATCGGCGAACACCTCGCGCACCACCTGGCCCCGCTCGGGGTGGGAGCCCCGCAGCGGCATCTCCTTCAGATAAGGGAACAGCTCCTGGTTGATGAACTCCAGCAGCGCCTCGCCGGTGATCCCCTGGGGATCGGCGGCCCAGCTGTGCCACTGCAGATGCTCCGGCAGCGGTGAGCGGTAGTTGTCTTCCGTGAGTTCCAGGGCCGAGTCCTGGTCGTCGATGATCTTGAGGAAGAACAGCCAGCACAGCTGCGACAGGCGCTGGGCATCGCCGTCGACGCCCACGTCCTTGCGCATGATGTCCTGAATCGCCTTGACGGCTGTTCGCGCGGACGTGGCCATGGCTCAGGCAGCCTCTGGGTAGAGCTCGGCCTGCAGCTCATGCACGGCCCGCTCGAAGCCGGCCTTGCCGCCGAATTCGCCCACCAGCTCCACCAGCGTGCCCATGGCACTGAACGGCGGGATCCGCAGGATCTTCACGTTGTCGAGCTCATCGACCATCCCCTCGGTTGCGTACTTCTGAAGCAGCGCCTCCAGCACCGCCCGTGCCTGGGGACCGTAGCGGCTGAACACATCACGGCGCAGGCGGGCCGCTCGCTGGGCGCGGCTGAGCGGCGGCTGGTCGTAGGCGATGTGGCAGATCAGATCGAACGGATCCAGCTCCCGGCCCACCTCCTCCTGCAGGGCCTCCAGCAGCAGACCCTCCTCCGCCAGCTCCCGCAGGATCACCTGCTTGCGCTCCTCGCCGCGCCAGCGGCGCAGGAAACCGTCGAGATCCGCATACTGCTGCCGCACTAGGCGGCGCGTGTAGTCGCGCAGCGATTCGGTGACCAGCTTGCCCTGCTCATCGAGATACTGCACCCGCTCGGTGAGCACCAACACCGGCCGGCCTTTGATGTAGTACTTGCGGCGCGGTTCCCCCTCCGGTCCGGTTCCCTGGCCGGGATCTTCGGGGGAATCAGGGTCGCCGCCCAGCAGGGTTTCCTCGCCCTGCACGGTTGCTCCGGTGTCCGGGGGAACGGGCGGATCGTCCTCGCCGGGTTCGTAGATCTGCACCGGTTCACCGTCGAAGTCGGGATCGGCGAAGTGTTTCGTGGCCTGGCGGAAATCCACCAGCGTGAAGTAGTACTTCTCCGTATCCGCATGCAGGCGGGTACCGCGACCCACGATCTGTTTGAACTCGGTCATTGAGCCCACTTCGCGATCGAGCACGATCAGCTTGCAGGTCTGCACATCCACCCCGGTGGACAGCAAGCGGGAGGTGGTGACGATCACCGGCATCGGCTTGAGCGGATCGATGAAGTTGTCGAGCTGCAACATGCCCTCGCTGTCATTGCCGGTGATGCGCACCACATAGTTCGGGTGCTGCCCGAGCAGATCCTGGTTTTCGTTGATCAGGGCCTGGCGCATCAGCAGGGCGTGTTCGGTATCCACGCAGAACACGATCGTGGGCTGAAAGCGATCGCCACTGGCCTTCAGGTACGCCGTGATCCAGCGGGCGACGCGGCGGGTGCGCTCATCGATCACCAGCACGCGGTCAAAGTCTTTCTGGTTGTATTCGCGATCCTCAATTTCACGGCCCTGTTCATCCAGCTCGCCCCGCTTTGGCCGGTAGCCTCGCACATCCACATCGAGATGCACGCGGATCACCTTGTAGGGCGCCAAGAAGCCATCGCGGATGCCCTGGCGCAGCGAATAGCTGTAGACCGGCTCGCCAAAATAGTGGATGTTCGATACATACTTCGTTTCCTTCGGCGTGGCCGTCAGGCCTAGCTGGGCTGCAGCGGAGAAATATTCAAGGATCTCGCGCCAGGCCGAATCCTCGGCGGCACTACCGCGGTGGCATTCGTCCACCACGATCAGATCAAAGAACTCGGGCGAGAAGTCGCGATACAGCTTCTGGCGCTCCTCCGGGCCCGTGAGCGACTGATACAAGCCCAGATAAATCTCGTAGGAGGGATCGATGCGCCGCTGCCGATCCAGCGCCAGCGGCAGCTGCTGCAGCGAGCCATCAGCCTTCTCGATTGTGCTGGAGCTGGTGCTCAGCTTGGCCATCGCACCTTCGAATGGCCGGAAGTCGTTGGTCATCGTCTGGTTCACCAGCACATTGCGATCCGCCAGGAACAGCACCCGCTTGGTGCGCTTCGCCTTCCACAGCCGCCAGATGATCTGAAACGCCACGAACGTTTTGCCGGTGCCGGTGGCCATCACCAGCAGCAGCCGCTTCTGCCCCTTGGCGATCGCCTCCACCACGGCCTGGATGGCGGTGCGCTGGTAGTAGCGCGGCTCCTTGCGCTGGCCGCCGAGGTAGTAAGGCTGCCGGGCTACCCGCTGCTGCTCCTCGCTCAGACCCTTCCAGCGGCAGTAGCGGCGCCACAGCTCCTCCGGCGCCGGGAACGCTTCCAGGCTGAGCCGAGTCTCGCGCTGTTCGCTCTGGCCGGTGCGGTCGTGCAGCACAAAGGCATCGCCGTTGCTGGCGAACACATAGGGCGTCTGCAGCGCCTCGGCATAGGCCAGGGCCTGCTGCATCCCATCGCCCACGGCATGGTTGTTGTCCTTGGCTTCGATCACCGCCAGCGCCACCTGGCCCACCAGCAACACATAGTCGGCCCGCCGCGGCCTGCCACGCGCCACCAGCTTGCCGCGCACGGTGATCCGCCCGGCGGTGAAGGCATGCTCCCGCAGGATCTGCTCGCGCAACCAGCCGGCCTGATGCAGGGCCGGGGTGATGAACCGATCGCAGATGTCGGTCTCGCTCAGGGCGCGCTTGCTCATCGACCGCTCCGCACGCGCCGATTCTGGAGCAGACACGGCCAGCTTCGGGCCCTGTCCACAACCGCCACGACTATCGTTCGCTTCGATCACCGCGAAGAGGCCATGGCTGGGATGACGCCTGAGCAACTGCAGGCGTTACCGCTCTATGCCTCCTTGAATCTGGAGCAATGCGCCCGGCTTCTCGATCGCCCTATCGAGACCAGCCATGCCGCAGAACAGGTGATCGTGATGGAACAGGACTGGGGTGAATCGCTGTTTCTGCTGCGCAGTGGCATGGCCAAGGTGCGCACCTACACCTTTGAGGGCGATGAAGTGGTGATGGCCCTGCTGGGTCCGGGCGACACCTTCGGCGAAGGTGCCGCTCTCGATGACGCCAGCCGCTCCGCCGATGTGGTGGCCCTCACCCCGTTGACGGTGCTGAAGATGCGGGCCGCGGCCTTCCGTGCGCTGTTGCAGCAAGAGGCGAGCTTTGCGCTGGCGCTGGCCCGGCTCGAGTCGGGCCGCCTGCGGGACATGAACCGGCGCTTCTCCCTGCAGCGCTCCGATGCTGCGGTGAGGCTGCTGGATGCGCTGGCCTACCTGGCCCGTTGCAGTTCGCCGGACAACGATCCCCAGGCGCCGATCCCAGCCCTGGCCCAGCGGGAAATGGGCGTGTTGGCGGGCCTGGCGCGGGAGACCGCCTCCCGCACCCTCAGCAAGCTGCGG
Organism: Cyanobium sp.; assembly: GCA_044233605.1. GTDB lineage: Bacteria > Cyanobacteriota > Cyanobacteriia > PCC-6307 > Cyanobiaceae > Cyanobium. Next base: position 9,508 of record JBIIJS010000048.1, read on the forward strand.
CAGCGTGGCACGGTCGACGATCGCGACGGCTTGCTGCGCATCGTCGACCTGCGGCCGTTGATCAAGCGGGGCCTGATCACGCCCCCCGACCGCAAGGCTTGAGTGACCGCGGCTGTGAGCACGATCACAGCCGCCACCGGATGGGATCACTGCTCGTGCCGAGCGGCGCGCGGACGATATCTGCAAGCGACAAGGACATTCCTCGTTGCTTCCTATCCACGCTCATCTCGAGGTGATTCCATGACAACCCAACACTCCCATCAGCTTCCCGCTTCGGCTTGCGAAGAGCTCTGCGACGACTCCCTTCAGGAGATCAGCGGCGGCGTGAGCTTCGTCATCGGCAAGGCCTCCCTGGGCAAGCTCCCAGGGATTGGTCCGATCCGCTGCACCGCTTGTGTTCAAGGTTTTCCCAGAGACCTGGTGAAAAATCCTCTCATCAACCCTGCGATCAAAGCTGGCTTCAAGCGCTTCTGACCGTGCCATCGGGTCCATCTCCGCCTGGGGTGGACCCTCCCCAACCCGCCAACCCTGGAGCACGCCATGATCCCCCCTCCCTCCCTCTCCCCGCCACAGCCCAGTGTTGGGCTGCTGTTCAATCCCACCACCCCCGAGGTGATGGAGCACACGGCGGAGTTGGTGCAGCACATCTCCGTGAATCCGGGGCAACTGTTCAACGATCTCGGTCCCCACTCCCGCTTCGGCCAACGCTTCGCCTTCCCTGCCAGTCTGATGCTCCTGCTTCAGGAACTCTGCCAGGGCCGCCTGGTCAATGGCCACAGCTTCAGCCTTTCCCTGCCCAGCGCCTCACCCCTGGATGAGGAGCTGGCGCTGGCATTGGCCCAGGTGGGTGATCGCCTGGGCGGCTTTGCCTGGGTGGCCGAACATCTCAACGTGTTGATTCCACCCCGCGGGCCTGAATTGCACAGCGAAGGCGGGATGGCCCTGCCCGTGAGTTATGACGCCGAGACGCTGGCCTGGCTCAGCGACAAACTGCGCCAACTGCACCAGCTCACCGGTTGGTCTTTGCTGCTGGAAAATCCAGCGCTGCTCACCCCCTTGCCGGAGATGGAGCTGGACGAACCCAGCTTTCTCAACACCCTGCATCGCCAGGGTGACTGTGGCGTGCTGCTCGATCTGCACAATCTCTGGGTGAGCGAGCGCAATGGCGGCCTGGCGGTGGAGCGCTATCTGGAGCGGCTCAACCCTGAAGCGGTGGTGGAGGTGCATCTGGCCGGCGGCGAGGAGCTGTTCGGGGTCTACACCGACAGCCATTCCCGGCTCACACCGGAAGCCGTCTGGTCAATCGCCCATGCCTATCTGCCTTGCTGCCCCAATCTGCAGGCGATCACATTCGAATACAACGAAACCTATTTCGATGTGATCGGCCTCGACGGCGTGCGGGAGGAGCTGGAGCGCATGCATCAGCTGGCCCAATCCTGCCGCACTCCAACCCCCTCCGCCCCGATCCCCGTGGGAGCCCCATGCTGAGCGATTTCCAACAAGCCCTCGCCGAACTCACCGCCTCACCGCGGTTTTGTGTGGCTCTGAGGCGCAACGCCGACCTTCTGCAGGAGTGCTATCAGCTGAGCGAGCGCGAACGGCGCCAGGTGCTCGCCATGGCCCATCACCCGGCGATGGAATGCGCCTGCAGCCTCTACCGCGCCAACCGCCTGGCGCCCCTGTTCCGCAATCTGCCCCGCACCCTGGAGAGCCTGGCAGAGCGGTTGGAGTCGATCCTGGACAACTACTGGGAGGCCCACCCCTGGCCCTATCGCTATGGCTATCTGGAATCCGAGCGCTTCTGCCAATGGCTCGCGCCGATCGCCAACGCCGGCAACGCTCCAGAGTCGCTGGCGCAGAGCTGGCAGTCGGAGCGGCTGATGTTGCGCGAGCGGGTCAGCCAGTTTCTCGCCGATTCCGGCATCCCCGTTCCCCACGATCTTCAGCCGGGCTGATGCGCGCAGCCGATTCAGCCGATTCCGCAGAGAATGGAACGGCGCCGAATCGTTGAAGAAAACGCCGTCATACCGCTCAGGTATTCGCTCATGCACTTGAACCCCTCACCGAGCTGGCCGGGGCCGTTGCGCCAGGTTCTGGTCATCAGCCTCGCCTGCGGCGTCGCGGGCCCTGGCGTTCAGGCCCAGGTGGCGCCGGGCGGGCTGGGCACCCGCGTCAATGGCACGGCCCTGGGGCGTTGCAGCCAGGGGGTGTGCAGGGTGCAGGGAGGCACCGCCTCCGGCCGCACCCTGTTCCATCGCTTCAGCCAGTTCGACACCCGCGGCGGCATCCAGAGGGTTGATCTCGACACTGCCGGCAACCGCAATGTGGTGGTGGGGGTGAGCCATCCGGCCGGCAGCTTCTTCGGCGCGCCCCTGCGCCTCAGTCAGGCCGCCAGCCTGTTCTGGCTGTCGCCCGGAGGCATCTGGCTCGGCGGCGGCGGCACGATCCTCGGAGCCACCAACCTGCTGCTCAGCACCGCGCCGACCCTGCGCCTCGGCGCCGGCGAGTTCAAGGCCGTGGCGGGCCTGCGCGACAAGCTCGGCCCCCTGATCGATCCCGCCGACCTCAACCTGCAGGCCTTGCAGCAAGGCGGCCTGCAGGGGGCTGTGCTGGGGGCAGGGGATGGCCCGATCGTGCTGGCGGGCGGCCGGCTCCGGGTGGATCGCCATCTGCTGCTCGACAGCGGCGCTGGAATGATCCGCAGTGTGCCCGGCAGCCGCAGCGACCTGCGCTCCGGCGGCGACGTGCGCCTCAGCGGCGGCGACCTGCTGCTGCCGGGTCTCACCATTCAGGCCGGCAACGAGGCGGCGGACAGCGGCGCGTTCCTGCAGGCAGGAGCGTTGCCCGGGCTGAGCCAGGGGCGGTTGGTGTTGGCGGATGCCCAGCTGCGCGGCCCACGCATCGGCCTGGAGGGCGCCGCGATCGAGCTCGCCGACGTCGGGTTGCAAGGCGGTGATCTGCGGCTGCGCAGCGCTGGCCCGCTCAGCGCCGCCAACCTTCAAGCCCGGGCAGGGGGCCCTGACGGCGGCGGCAGGCTGGAACTGACGGCGGGCGCAGCGAAATCACCGACTCCCAGCCTGCGGTTGGAGCGCTCCGAGCTGCAGGGCAACACTGTGGTGATCAGCGCCGGGGGGGCCATCGAGCTGCGGCAGCTGCAGGCGCGCGCCGCGCAGGCGGGGGAGGCCGCGGGCCTCTGGCTCAGCAGCCAGCCCGGTCCCGCTGGCACGGCCAGCCCGATCGTGCTGGAGCAGGTGGGGCTGCAAGGAAAGACGGTGACCATCCAGGCGGGGGGGGATCTGGGCGCGCGCGCCCTGAACGTCGAGGCAGAGAGCCACTGGATCCGGGCCGAGGGTCGCGACGGCCCGTCGGCATCGATAAGCCTGGAGGCGTCAACGTTCGCTGGGCTGTCCCGGCCGGGCCAGCCCCAGCAGGCGGCTGGCCTTTTCAGTGCAGAAGCGAGTGGCAATCTCATCGGCCGCGGCCTGCGGGCCAAGGCCGCAACCATCCAGCTGCAGGCCGCCGGCCAGCTGGCGCTTACGGATGGAAGCCAGCTCGACGCCGGCACCGCTGCCAACGGCACGATCCTTCTGGATGCCCTCTCCCCCGCAGCTCCAGCCAGGATGGGGGCTCTCGATGTACATGACTCGTGGTTGAAGGCCCAGACCATCCTCGGCCGCGCCGACCACTCGCTCAGCCTGCGCCAGGTGAGCGCCGTTGCGGGCACGCCGGGGAATCGCGGCCTGATGCGCTGGGAGACGGCTCCCACGCAAGAGCGCTTTTCTCGGGAGCGCACAGTTCAGGCCGACCCTGAGGCTGGTGCTAGCGGCACGGCTGGGCTGATCGGCAGCCACCTGGAGGGGGGAACCGTGATCGTGCGTAGCGGTGATGTGCAGATCGACGGCAGCCGGATTGTGGCGCCGAAAGGAAAGATCAGCGTCGAGGCCAAGGCCGCGGATCTCGATGTCTCGGGCAGCCGCTTCGAGGTGAGCGTGGCAAGCCGTGCGGATCTGCGCTCGGAGGTGGACAAGCTGCAGCTGGGCAACTTCGATGATTCGCAGCAGAACACGCCCTCGATCGGCCTGTTCGCCGCCCGCAATCTGAGCCTGAGCCAGGGGAGTGCACTGCAGGCCAGCCAGAACCTGCAGTCGTTGCGGCAGGCCCATCCAGATCTGCAACGTGGCGAGATCCGGCTGACCGATACCAGTGGCGTGGTGGTGGTCGATGCCGGGCAAGGCCTGTCGCTGCGCGACAGCACCATCCAGGCGGACGCCAGCGACAACCTGGCGGGCAACATCCTGCTGCGAGCCCGGGGCAGCGGCGCCGACAGCGCACTGAACCTGGACAATGCCTGGCTGAGCGCCAGTGGCGGTGCCGGCAGCGGCGACATCCGCCTCAACAGCGCCAGTGGCATCCGCATCAAGGCGAGCAACCTGACGGCCAACAGCCACCACAGCCCCGAGGATCCCGACAAGAAACACAAAAAGGATCCCACCCGGCCAGGCCCAAGCAACTGGGAGGCCATTCTCCGGGGAACCGGCTCCTTTCAAGGCGGTGAAATCACCCTCACCAACAGCGCCCCCAACCGGCCAATCGTGGTGTTGAATTCGCATCTCCTGGCCCAGCAGAGCGGCAGCGATGGCCCACTTTCAACATTCAAGTTGAGCGGTCGCGACAGCAACGGAGGATTCACCGATATTTTTGATGACAGCGACCGGCCAGGCGTCAATCTGCTGGGTGGGGTGATCAACATCTTCAGCGGTGGCGGCATCACGATTGCGGGTCAGGGAAGCCAGCTCTCCACCAGCAGCACCCCATCGAATGGAGGAATCGAGGATCTGTTTGGCGGGGTGATTCGGCTGGTGAATGCATCGCCGACACAACCGGTTGTGATTGCAGATGGCGTACGCATGGAGTCAGTCACCGGTACAACCAAAGATGCCAGCAGCGCCGCATTCAGCTCCGGTGGAATTTTGAATGCCTGGAGCCAGGGGCCAGTTGCGATCTCGGGCTCCTTCCTGTCTACGGCCAGCCTGGTGCCGACGGATGATCCATCCGGCGCTGCTCACTACCAGGGCGGAATCTCTTTCTTTAGCGAATCTCAGGTTTCGATTCGCCAGAGCACGATACAATTCGGCCCCGGCACCGGCTATGGAGAAGGCCTGGGGGAGCTGGCGATCATGTCTCCATCAAATGCCGATCTCTCCGGATCGGTTTTCACCCCAGCCTGTGCTGATGGCTGCAGGTTGAGTTGGAATCAGCGGGAGTTTGAGGGTTTCCTGGGGAATGCAAACTCCCCAAACAGAGCCTCTCTATGGGGACCATTTCGGCAAGTCAACCAGAATATCAAGCCTGAGGCTTCTGAAGCGGGCTTTTTGATCAAGGATGAAGTTTTCACGGGCAACCTTCGGGGCAAACCCTCCATCCCGGAGTTGATTCGCGGGGCGTGGGCCAAGGCACCGGAAAGAATCATTTTTCTGGCTGGCAATCCGCCGATCACCCTCACCGCGCAGACCGGTTCCGGCAGCGGCCGATCCGGGAGCGGCA
>JBIIJS010000049.1:0-15029 GCA_044233605.1 Cyanobium sp.
CCGGCCGCTGGGTAGCCGGACCTGGGGCGGGGAGCAGATCCTCGAGTTCGCACACCGGGAAGCGGTTGATCGCCCGCAGGGCGCGGCGGGCGTTGCCGCGCAACTGTTCGCTGATCGCCTCGCCGTAAGGCACCTGTGCGAGCAGATCCACCGTGCGACGCAGCACCCGCACCACATCCCCCTCATCGAGGGAGGTATTGGCGATCACATCGCTCCAGCTGGCCCCCTTCGCCCAGGCGTGCACCAGGCCGGTGAGCTCAGGCTCCCACCAAACCGGCACCACCACCCCGCCGCGCTCCTGGCTGCGCTCCAGCTCGCGGCGCAGGCCGCGCAAGTCATGGAGGGCCTCCTCAGCAGCCCGTGGAGGCGGCCAGCCGCACCACAGATCGGGGCGGTTCACCTCCGTGGAAATCGCCTCGAGCACCGCCGCCAGGTCGGCCGGCTCGAGTTCATCGAGATGGCCGCTCATCAGCGCCAGCCCCAGCCACAGCTCGTTATCGCCGCGCAGGGCCGCCACGGTGCGGCCTACCTCAGTGGGCTCAAGGCCGTCGTCGCCACCGAGGGCACCGAAGTGACGCAAAATCTCGATCAGCTGCAGAAATGTGTCCCAGTGGCGGTTGGAGCGGAAGTGCAGCAGCCGGCGGCACTCGGCGATCTCCTCCTCCAGCTCCTCCAGCCGGCGGCGGTGACGCACCAGCTGCCGCCGGTCGCCCCAGCGGTGCGCCGGATGACGTTCCAGCTCCTCCTCGAGATGGCGCACCAGATCCGCCTGGGCCAGCACCTCGCCCTCCAGGTCGTAGCGGGGGGTGTGCATGTCATGGCGGCGGGCCATCGAGGCCACCGCGAGGGCCAGACCACCGCTGGCCGAATCGCCGTGGCGCAGTTCGCCCACGTGGCGCAGTTCAGGCGGCTCGAGCTGGTTCACCTGCAGGCAGCTGAGCTCGGCGTGCAGACTCACCACCGCATGGCAGGGCAGCAGGATCCAGACGTTGCTGTCGGTGAGACAAAGCAGGAGCGGGAACTGGCCCGATCCCTTCATCTTCGCCACAATCACGGCCGGCGTGACCCGGCCGCGCAGCTGGGCCGCCTTGACGCTCACCAGGGTGCCCTCGCTGGCGAACTGCAGGGCCAGGGTGAGCTCATGGGCCAGGGTCTCCTCAGCCTGCTGCTGCAGGATGCGCAGCAGGCGTCGCTCCTCGCGCAGGCGGCCGCGTTGCTTCTCATAGTCCTCGAAGTCTTGCCAGGGCACCTCGCCGCCGCTGGCCTGCAGCGCATCGAGCTGGGCGGTGAGGGCGGCAATGCGGGCTTCGTCGTCGGCCAGATCGAGGGTGGCGAGATAGCGGCCAAAGCTCCGCTCCACCAGCTCCTTCGCCTTGGCCAGGTCGTAGCGCTGCAGCAGGTTGAGCACCATGCCGTAGCTGGGGGTGAACTGGCTCACCAGCGGATCGGCCGGGCTGGTTGCCAGGGCACCAGCCTCCCGCACCCCCTCGAAGCGGCTCTGCACCGTCACCACATAGCCCTGGGAGTCGAGGCCGCGGCGCCCGGCCCGGCCGGCCATCTGCAGAAACTCACTGCCCATCAGCGGCCTGTGACCACGCTCGGTGCGCTTGGACAGGGCCGAAATCACGGTGGTGCGCGCCGGCATGTTGATGCCGGCCGCCAGGGTTTCGGTGGCAAACACCACCTTGATCAGCCCCTGCTGAAACAGCCCCTCAATCAGCTCCTTCCAGGCCGGCAGCACTCCGGCGTGGTGGGAGGCGACGCCGCGTAGCAGGGCCTCGGCATGGCCGCCCTCGCGCACCGCATCCGGGGTCGCCGCCACGAAGGCGTCGAGACGATCGCGGATCCGCGCCTGCTCCTCGGGACTCACCAGGCAGACATTGCCGAGGTCGCGCACGCCCCGGTCGCAGCCGCGACGGCTGAAGATGAAGTAGATCGCCGGCAGCATGTCGCGCTCGGCCATCTGGGCCACCACAAAGGGCAGCGGCGCTGCCTCGGGCTGGGGCGGCCTGGGGGTCTTCGGGCCCTTTCGCTTGCTGCCCTTGGGGGGCCTCCATACCTTGCAGTTGGGATGCAGGCCTGTGCCCTCATCGTTGAGCAGAGGATGCAAACCCTTGGCGCTGCAGAAGCTGAAGGCAAGCGGCACCGGCCGGAAATCGCTATGGACCAGCTGGGTGGGGCCGTGCACCCGGTCGATCCAGTCGGTGAGCTGGCCAGCGTTGGCCACCGTGGCCGAGAGGGCCACCAGCTGGATCGTGGAGGGGCAGTGGATGATCGATTCCTCCCACACCGTGCCGCGCTGGGAGTCGTTCATGTAGTGGCACTCATCAAGCACCACGGCTTCCACGTCGATCAGCGGATCGTCGTCGGGGTGGTCGATCTCCGCATAGAGCATGTTGCGGAAGATCTCAGTGGTCATCACCACGACCCGCGCCTCCCGGTTGAGGCTCAGATCGCCGGTGAGCAGGCCCACATTCGCCTCGCCGAACTGATGGCGGAAATCCCGCAGCTTCTGGTTGGAGAGGGCCTTCAGTGGCGTCGTGTAGAACACGCGCCGGCCATGGGCCAGGGCCCTGTGGATGGCGTACTCACCCACCAGCGTCTTGCCCGAACCCGTGGGCGCGCTCACCACCACCGAGTGGCCCTGGTTGAGTGCATCAATCGCCTCGAGCTGGAAGGGATCGAGCGCGAAGGGGAACAACTCCTCCAGGGGCGGCACGGGCCGGGGCGCGGCGACGACGCCGCTGGAGCTGGAGGTCATCGTGTGATCCTAGTCGGCCAGGGCAGCCAACCCAACGCTGCCCCCAGCGGAGCGCCCTGGCGACGGGCAGGGCCATGGCCTGCAACACGCGAGGCCAGCCAAGTGCGAACAGGAGCATTGCCGTGAGTTCCGGCCTGGCAGCACACAAAGCCCAGGCAGGGCAGCTTGCGTGAAGCAGGGGATGGGAATGCCCCACGTCGTTGAAACCGGTGACCATCCACCAAAAACATGCCCTCTTACACCAACTCTGCCGCTGCTTCGCCCGTTGAGAACCTGCCGCTGTGAGACTACGATCCAGGATTCCCCACGGATTTGCGTCTTCAAGGTGACATGAAACGTTCGCTTCTGAAGTTGCAGCTCTGGTCGATTGGATTACTGCGGCTCCTGTTGTGGACGGTAGCAGTGGGCTACCTGCTGCTGGAATCAAGGGAGGTGACCAGCCAGCGGCAGCTCACGCAGATCACTGTGTTTGCCGTGTTTGCGTTGGTAGCCAACTTCCAGCTGAACCTGACCCGCTCTCTGAATGGCGATCATCCATTGATCCAGCCGATCATTCAATCTGCCTTGGCGATGTTCATGGCATCGCTGTTTGCCATGCTTGACGCGGCCTCAGACTATCTCTTGTCCACACTGAGGCAATCACTCTCCAGCGGCGTCCTGCCGACGTTCATTCTGTTGGGTTGGATGCTCAACATCCTCAGTGTTGCTCTCGCCATCGGCTCGATGGAGCTCTTCCTGCGCTGCTTGCGGCAGCTGAGCCTGGAGCTGGCAAACCCACCTGCCCGGGATTGATCTCCCGGCGATGGGGCCACCCATCCAGCCAGCAACAATCCGTACACAAATCCCTCGAAGACGCCCCCGCCGCAGACAGCAACGGTGGCCGACGGCAGTTCGTCCCGGGTGCGCACACAGTCGCGCCCATGGTGCGCACCCAGGGGATCCAGACTGGGTGGCATTGCCGGCGCCGACGCGCCCTGACCCGCTCCGCTCCCCCCAGCGACTGGCGCCAGCCCCTGCGCGCCGCCCTTGCCGCCCTGCCCGCCGGGCGGCGGCGCCATCTGCGCGCCTTCGCCGGAGCAGGAGAGGCCACCGCTGAACTGCTTCCACACACAGCCAGCACCGCGTCGGCTTCTTCCGCGTCCGGCACTCCCCTGCTCGATCTGGCCAGCAACGACTACCTGGGCCTGAGCCGCGATCCCGCCGTGCTGGCGGCGGCGGCGGCGGAGCTGGCGATCAGCGGGCTGGGGGCCGGCGCCTCGCGGCTGGTCAGCGGCACGCGGCCGGTGCACCTGGAACTGGAGGCGGCCCTGGCTGACTGGCTGGGGCGGGAGCGGGTGCTGCTCTTCCCCAGCGGCTTTCAGGCCAATCTCGCCGCCGTCACCGCCCTGGCCGACCGCCACAGCCTGGTTCTCGTCGACCGGCTGGTTCACCACTCGCTGCTGGCGGGGGTGCGGGCCAGCGGCGCCCGCCTGCGGCGCTTTGCCCACAACGACCTTGCCGAGCTGGAACGGCACCTGAGCGACGCCCGGCGCGATCGGCCTGGCGCGCGGCTCCTGGTGCTCTGCGAGAGCCTGTACAGCATGGAGGGCACCAGCCCCTCCCTGCCGCAGCTTTCCACCCTCTGCGCCCAGCATGACGTGCCTCTGCTGGTAGACGAGGCCCACGCCCTCGGGGTGCTGGGCCCCGGCGGCCGCGGCCTGGCCCATGGCCTGGCCGAGGTGGCGATCGTCTGCGGCACCTTCGGCAAGGCCTTCGGCGGCGGCGGCGCCTTTCTCGCTGCCGACGAGCCAGTGGGCGAATGGCTGCTGCAGAACAGTGGCGCCTTCCGCTACACCACCGCCCTGGCGCCGCCCCTGGCCGCCGGTGCCCTGGCGGCGCTGGAGCGGCTGCGGGCCGAACCCGGCCGCGGCGAAACCCTCTGCCGGCGGGCTGAACGCTGGCGCGATGCCCTGGCGGCTGCCGGCTGGCCGCGGCCAACGGGCCAGGGGCCGATCCTGCCGCTGCTGATCGGCGACGACCGACGGGCCCTGGCACTGCAGCAGCGGCTGGAGATGGCCGGCCTGCTCACCGTGGCCATCCGCCCGCCCACCGTGCCGGAGGGCACGGCTCGGCTGCGCCTGGTACTGCGCCACGACCTCCCCAAAGGCTCACTTGCCCGGCTGCTCAGGGCCCTGGCTGAGGCGGATGGCAGCCTCAGGGGAGATGGTCCCTGGGAACCCCACCATGCCCAACGCTGAGCCGCCGATTCAGCTGATCGCCATGCACGGCTGGGCCGGCGATGGCCGCGGCTGGGAGCCATGGCGGCAGGCCACGGTCGGCAGACCATGGAACTGGCATTGCGGCGAACGCGGATACGGCGGTCTGCCGCCCGTTAAGCCCCGCTGGCACGGGGAGGGAAGGCGGGTGCTGATCGGTCACTCGATGGGACCGCACCTACTGGATCCGGAGCTGATCGCTAGGGCAGAGGCGGTGATATTGCTGGCCAGCTTCGGCCGTTTCGTTCCCCCCGGGCGAGAGGGCCGCAGCACCGCAGCAGCCCTCGAAGCCATGGCAACCGCCCTGGCCGATGGTCCGGATGAAGCCACGGCCAAGGAGCGGGCCCGCACGCTGCTCACCACCTTCCTTGCCACCGCCGCCAGCCCCGATCCGCCCTCCCTGCTGCCGCCGGGTCCCATCGACGGCCCCCTGGGGGCAGCGGAGCGGACTCTGTTACGTAATGATCTGGCCCTGCTGGGCCGTTGCACCGGCCTGCCACAGGGCTTCCCTACCGACCGGCCGGCGCTGATCGTGGAGGCCGGCTGCGACGCGATCGTGGATCCCTCCATGGGCGCCGCATTGCGGAACAGCCTGCCCGATGCCACCGTTCTGCACTATCCGCAGACGGGTCACGCCCTGCTGAGTGCTCCCATGATTCCACCGGTGCTCGAATGGATCGCAGCGACCCTGAGCGGTGCCGCTCCCGGCGGGTTGACACTGCCGCGATGAGCTCTTCGCCAGCCCGCCCCCCCACCTCCCTCCACAGCGACGCCTTCGGCGAGCGGGTACGCCAGCAGTTCGGGCGCCGCGCCGCCTTCTATGAGGGCCAGGCCCGGCTGCAGCAGGCGCTGGCCTGCCGCCTGGCGCGGTTGTGCCGCGATCTGCCGCTGTACGAAGGCCCCTGCGCTGATCTCGGTGCCGGCAGCGGACTGCTCAGCCGTGCACTGATGGCCCAGCACCGCGGGCTGGCCGAGAGGCCGCCGCTCCAGCTCGACCTCTGCCCGCAGCTGCTGGAACGCAATCCTCTGCCCAGCAGGCTGCTCTGGGATCTCAACAGCGGCCTGCCAGCGGAGCTTGACGGCGCCGCGCTGCTCGCCTCGGGCTTCTGTCTGCAGTGGCTGGAGCAACCCCTGGGGCAACTGGCCCACTGGTGCCACAGCCTGCGGCCGGGGGGGTGGCTGGTGCTCGCCCTGCCGACTTCCGGCAGCTTCCCCCAGTGGCGGCAGGCTGCGGCAGCCGCAGGGGTGCACTGCACGGCCCTGGAGTTGCCGGCGGCGGAGGCAATGATCCGTACGGCTGAAGCTGGAGGGCTGGAGCTGTGGCACAGCGGCATCCTCCGCTTCAGCCGTCCACGTCAGGGAGGCCTGGAGACTCTGCGCCATCTGAGCTGGCTCGGCGCCGCCGCCAGCCGCTCGCAGCCTCTGAGCGCGGTTGAGCTGCGACGGCTGCTGCGCCGCTGGCCCCCGGCGAGCCCGCTCACCTGGGAGATTCTGGTGCTGATCGGCAAGCGGAGAGGAGCAGCATGCGACTGGTGATCTGCGGCACCGACACCGATGTCGGCAAGACGGTGGTGTCAGCCCTGGTGGTGCAGGGACTGGGGGCGCACTACTGGAAGCCGGTGCAGTGCGGCCTGGAGGGGGGCGGCGACAGCGGCCGGGTGAAAGCCCTGCTGGACCTGCCGACCGATCGTGTACTGAGCGAGGCCTACCGGCTGACGGCCCCCGCCTCCCCCCACTGGGCGGCCGAGCGTGAGGGAGTGACGATCGAACCGGATTGTCTGGCTCTTCCCGACGAAAACCGCTGTCCCGGCCCTCTGGTGGTGGAGACAGCCGGCGGGCTGATGGTGCCACTGCAGCGTGACTGGCTCCAGATCGACCAGATCGCCCGCTGGGGTCTGCCGGTGCTGCTGGTGGCCCGCAGCGGTCTGGGCACGCTCAACCACACCCTGCTTTCGCTCGACGCCCTGCGCCAGCGCAGCATCCCCGTGCTGGGGCTGGTGCTCAACGGGCCTCTGCACCCCGACAATCCCCGCACGCTGGCGGCCCTGGGGGAGACAGCGGTACTGGCGGAACTGCCGCCCCTGGATCCGTTGGAGGCAAGTGGGCTGCAACGGCTTTGGCTGGCCAGCGAACTGGCCCGTAGCCTGGCGGCATGAATCGCAAGCACCTGCTGATCACTGCTGCCGTGGCTGCGCTCTGCGCCGGCATCCTGGTGCTGTTCACCGACATTGAGGTGAGCCTGGTGCGCTGGGTCAACTGCGGGCCGCTGGCCAGCGAGGCGGAACGCAGCGAGCGCAGAATGTGTCGTTGAGGCACACAGCGGCGGCGCGCTCAGGCCTCCTGACGGGAGGCCAGGGGGCAGCGGCCACTGAGGACAGCGGCATGGCGCTTGGCCATCACCAGAGGCCAACCCTGGCGCAGCTGATCGTGCACCTGCTCGATCTGCGTCTGGTTCCAGCCCTCCCGCTCCAGCGTCACCCGGATCGTCTGCCACTGCCCCTCGGCGAACAGCTCAACGGCCCCCCAGGCACGCAGGGGATGGCGAAGGCTGATTTCCTGAGGAGAGAGGAAACGCCGCGAGATGGCACTGGAACGGTTCCGGGCCATGGATCGCTCCTGGGGGGAGATCAGTTGGCTATGCCTTGTCTTCGATCATGCCAGCAGATTCCCAGCGGCGGCGTCCCAGGTGCCCGATCCATTGCCGACCCTCTCCCACGACCACAGCTTCACCACCCATCCCCCATGGGTGAAACCGGAAGGACGTCAGGGGCCGGCGAGGATCGCCGCCTCCACGTCCAGCCGCGGCAGGCGGTAGGGGAACAGGCGCACGCTCTGCTGGCCGCCGTGCTGCCAGGTGACGGTGAGCTCCTCGATGCCGAGCTCGATGCGGGCACTCCACTGGGGGGTGTGCAAGTCCCAGCCGACGGCATGACTTCCCTCGGGTCTGGCACCCAGCTGCTGCAGCCATGCCTCCAGGGCCGGCAGCGGGTGGTTGTAGAGCGGGGTGCTCTCGGGAGGCAGGGTTGCCATCAGGAGCTCAGGAAGAGGGAGTGTGGGCTGGGGCAAAGGCCGCAGCTTCGGGCGACGATGCCTGAAGCGAGACGGTTGGGCTGGCGACGCTGGGGCTCGCTGGTACCTCGCTCCACCAGCTCGGTGGCCGCACCAGCTCGGCACCGCGGGCCCAGGCCAGACCGAGACCGAGCAGGAGGCTGAGCAGCATTGCCAGGCCCAGCAGCAGCAGGGCGAACCATTCGCCCCCCGACAGGGACCGCCGCACCCCATCGGCCCGGGCGGCCGGCGTGCCCCTGCTGATCACGATCGGCGAGTCGTTCTGCTGGCGCAGGCCGCGGTCGTACTCGGCGCGGGCCTGGGGATCGCCGAGCACCGCGTAGGCCTGTCGCAGGAGGCGGAAGGCCTCCTGCGCCTCCGCAGCCGGCAGGCTGGTGGTATCGGGGTGGTAACGCTTGCTCAGGCTGCGGAAGGCCTGACGCAGCTGCTGGGGCGAGGCATCGCGCTCCACCTCCAGGCAGGCGTAAAGACTGGTCTGCAGGCGGGGGGAGGAACTGGGCATGGTGGGCGCGCCCCCCGGCGGCGGTTGGGGGATCCTAGGAAGGAACGCTTCGACATTCAGGGATGGGCGCCAGCCCCCGACCAGCCCCACCCCCAGGAGGGGCACCCGACTCCGGGCTCTGGACCAGCCTGGGCTGGAGCCCCGATCCCGACCAGCTCGCGGCTCTGGAGGCCCTGCAGGAACAACTGCGGCAGTGGAACAGCAGGCTCAACCTGAGCCGGCTGGTGGAGGGGGACGACTACTGGATCGGCCAGGTGTTCGACAGCCTCTGGCCGCTGCGTTCCCTGATCAGCAGCCCAGCGGCGGCGGCGCCGCTGGAGCTGATCGACGTGGGCACCGGCGGCGGCTTCCCAGGCCTGGCGGCCGCGATCGCCCTGCCGGCGGCCCGGCTGACCCTTGTGGATTCCGTAGGTCGCAAGGTGGAGGCGGTGCGGGCGATGGCCCACGCCCTCGGCCTGGCGGAACGGGTGCACCTGCGCTGCGAGCGGATTGAACGCAGCGGCCGCCTGCCCGACCTCCGCGGTCGCTTTGATCGGGCCCTGGCCCGGGCCGTGGCCAGTGCGCCGGTGGTGGCGGAGTACCTGGTGCCGCTGCTCGCCCCCCAGGGCGTGGCCGTGCTCTACCGGGGCCAGTGGAGCAGCGGCGATCAGGCAAGCCTGGAGCGGGCGGTCCGGCATCTCAACGCCACTGTGGAGGAGGTGGAGGGCTGCGAACTGCCGGCCGGCCGGGGCGTGCGTCACGCCGTGCGGCTTCGTCCTCTGGGCCCGTGCCCACCGGCCTATCCCCGGGCGGTGGGGGTGGCGCTGAAAGCGCCGCTGGGGGGCGGGGCCTGAAGCGCGCGATACGTCAGTCGGCCTGCAACCGGCGAACCACCGCACCACCAAGGCGTCCGCGCAGCCGACGCAGCAGGGGCGGAATCGCCTCCGCCCAGGGACTTTCGGCAAGCACCACCCGCAGCTGGGCCTCGCTCACCGCCCCGTCAAGCGCATCGGCATTCTCACCCGGGAACCAGTGGCCTCCGTTGCCAAGCAGGCTGTAGCGGGCACGGGCAAAACCCTCCAGGCCCCAGGCTTCAACCAAATTATGAAGCCAGAGCAGCACCGGCAGATTGATCTCCCCCGGCGTCTGCGGCCAGTCGGGCAAACCGTGGTGCCAGCTCGCCAGCCAGGCCTCCCCGAGCGCTTCGCGGCGGGCGGCCTCCAGCCTCTCCAGGATCGGCGGCAGCAGCTCCTGCGCCCGAGGCAGCAGCGCCACCGCCTCGAGATGGAGTTCGAGATCGCTGGGACAGGAGGCACCAAGGCTGAGGGTGTGCACCCCGCTGGCGCTGAGGCAGAAGAGGTCGTGGAACACGATCGGGTGCAGCGGCGCACACAGCTCCACCAACCGCGGCGTAGGGCTGTGCAGGTGCCCCCCCTTGTCGGTGGGGCTGATCAGGAACACGCCCATGTCGTGCTCGCCAGCGGCATCGATCGCGGCCTGGTTGTCCTGCCGGATGAAATACCAGTGCAGATTGACGTAATCGAAGCGATCGCTATGGATCGCCTCCAGCAGCACGGGCAGTGGTGCATGGCTGGAGAAGCCCACGCCCCCCACACGCCCCTCAGCCTGCCAGCGCCGTGCAACCTCCACAGCACCGCCGGGGCGCAGGCTGAGCGCCAGCAGTTCGGCATTGTTGATGCCATGGATCGCCAGCAGGTCGACCCGCTCCACCTGCAGGCGCTGGAAACTGGCGCGCAGATCGGCCTCGAACCCCTCCGGATCGATGCTGGGTGCCACCTTCGTCTGAAGGATGCGCTGCGGATCGTTCACCTGCGGCAGCAGCAGTCCCAGCTGGCGCTCGGAGCTGCCATACCCGTGGGCCGTCTCGATGTGATGCATCCCGACCGCCACCGCGGCCCGCAGGATCGCCTGAAGATTCGCCTGAGTTGCCTCACTCAGCTGACTTTCCGGGAGGTCGTTCCAGCTCTGCTGAAAGCGCATGCCGCCGAGCGAGAGCACGGGCATGGCCAGCTCGGTGCGGCCGAACCGGCGCGTGGGGATCGGTACCGCCGCGATCACGGCGCGGCGTGGGTGGCGCGCGGCAGGGTGCGCTTCAGGCGGGCCGGAGAGGGCAGGCCGAGGGGCTGGATCTCCTGCTGAAGCAACTGCTGCTCCAACTCCGGCAGCGCTTCGTAGGCCACCCAGTGGATGCAGTCGACCGGGCAGGTGTCGATCGCCTCCTGGATCCGCTCAGTGCTGTCGCCATCCTGGCGGATCGCCCGGGAACGCCCCCAATCAGACTCCACCACAAAGGTGTTGGCGGCCACGTGGGCGCAGTAACGACAGCCGATGCATACCGCTTCGTCCACCCACACCGCCTTCTGCCGCAGCGCACCACCAAGCAGGGGTTCCGATCCGCTGCGCGGGCAGGCTTCGACGCCAACACGAAAAGCCAGGGAGGGGTCGGCGGTGCTCAAGGGCCCGGTGGCGGCAGGTCTGGAGAGGCGATCAGCCGTCCCAGCGGCTGACCACCAGCTCGATCGTGCCGTCGAGATGGTTGGTCTGCTCGCTCACCTGAAAACCTTCCTCAGCACTGGCCGCCAGGATGGTACGCAGGGCGTAGCGCTGGTTGAGCTGGGCGAGGAAGCGCTCCACCGGCACTGGCTGGCGCCAGAGTTCAAGATCGGTTACCAATTCGTAGCAGCCGCTCTCAGTGTTCCAGCGAAAGCCGATGTCTGCCCCACCTTGCTGAGGGAACGCCAGCTCAGCGCTGATGGTCTGACCGCGGTAACCACGCACCTGCTGGACGCCCTCAGCGGGTGCATGGCCCAGATCGGTGAGGGCGTCCACCAGAGCCTGTCGATCTCGGAGCTCGGTCTTGACGGTGCTGAAGTGCGACATCGCGGGCAGATCAGGGCGGTGGACGAAGCTGGATGGGAAGAGTGGGCGCTGCAGCGCTCCGTTCAACCAGGGGGGTGTTGACGCAGGGGCAGGGCCTGGTCGGTCTCCAGGGGCTGGAGCTGAAAGGCCTCAGCCGTGCTGCTGCGTTGCTGCACCGTGCCGAGGCGAGCCTCAATGCGTTCGGTGAGATGTGCACAGGCCGGACCCTGCACACCTTCCACCTGTTCCTCAACGCGGCCATCGGGCCGGATTCGGAAGCGGATGGTGCGCTGGGCCATCCTGGGCCTGAAAACAATATTTGGATCGTAGCCGGATTTGCCGGGGAGTGGGCCTGCTGCCGGGGACGGGCACCTGGCGCGCTCAGCTGATCAGCCCCTCATCCACCAGAGTCTGGAGGCGTTCGAGCACCTCGGGCTGCTCCAGCTGCTCAAGGGCCAGGCGCGCTTCGTCGCGCACGGTGGAGTCGCCGTCATGCAGCATCGCCTGCAACAGGGCCTCCACCACCTCCTGCTGGCGCGGCTCCACCAGATCCGGGTAGAGGCGTCCGAGGCCCCAGGCGCTGTTGCTGCGCACCGCCGGCTCGCTGTCAATGCGCAGGGTGAGCAGCAGCTGGGCCGCAGCCGGATCGGCCTTGGCGGGCCCGGTGGCTCCTGCATCAGCCAGCGAGCCGGCCGCCCAGAGGCGCACGGCGGCCACGTCAAGCTGCAGGGATCGCATCAGGGGATTGAGGATCGGCGCATCGGGGTAATTGCCCAGGCTCCAGGCCACCGCCTTGCGCACATAGCCGTTGTCGTCGCCGGCCAGCAACCCGAGCAAAGGCTCCACTGCCAGCGGGTGGGGGTTGCGGCCCAGGGCATAGACAGCACTCATCCGCAGGATCGGGCAGGCCGCCTCCAGCAACGGCAGAAGCAGCGGAATCGCGCGCGGATCCCGGTGTTCGCAGAAGATGCGTAACCCCTGCATGCGCTGCTCCTGGACACCCTGCAACAACTCCAGGCCGAGGTCGCACTCGGCTGCCACATCCACCTTCTCGGACTCGATCGCCTCAATCTCATCGAGCGGATCGCCAAGCAACTCCTCTGCCAGCTCGCGAGCCAGCACGTCGGGATCGAGCGCCAGCTCGTGGCTGCTCACCGAGAAGGGGGCGGGGGAGGGCTGGGCCTCGTCCTGCATGGGCGAGGAAGAATTCGAAAATAGATCGTAGGAGGTAAAGGGGTCTGGGCCTCCGATGCCCCTTCCTGGATGGGCCGCCCTCAGAGGTTGATTCAGTGTCAAGGGGGTGCAGGGCCTAGGCCAGGCGGCACCGCCGAACGTTCAAGGAGCTGATGGCACAGAGCGCACCATGTGGTCTTCGAATTCCACCTTCCGGCTGCAGGCGCAGCGGGAGCGTGCCGGGACTTGGAAGCCGGCGGCGCGCCTGGATGGCAGTGCAGCAGGGAGTGGCCAAGGAATTCGAAACCCTGGCGTGCGATGCCAGGACCCTGCAGATCTCCATCGCTGTGAACGACACCAGCGCAGCCCGTTTAGGCCTGCGGCCGCCTGCAACTGCCTCGCCCAGGTAAGCCCTCTTTCCTATCGTTCAAGGTGGCAATCGCCCGGAAAACCTGCGCGGCCGATGTCAGAGGTGAGATCCAGTGCGTGCGCCAGCTGCTGGAGGCGTTGGAGCTTGGAGGGTTGCTGGAGGGGGTGCTGATGCTGGACGACAGTATTCCGCGTAGCGATATGCGCTCAAACAGGGGTGCCGCATGAAGATTCGCTTGATCCGCGATCAACTTTCGCGGGGCCCCTGGCGCAACAGCAAGCGGGAAAGAAATCAGCGCCGCGACATCATCTCCTGCCTGAGGAGCATGAAGGCAATAGGATCCATGATGGAGCAACCGAGGGGGAGCGCGAAGATCATCGCTGGGCGCTGCCATGATGTCCGGGAGAGCAAGCCGCGGAACGAAACCCTTACTCCGCCTTGAATGTGCGGATCAGGGCAAAACCCTGCTCTGAAACATTCGCAATGCCTTATCTTACAGCTTTGCAATAACCTGGCGATTCATGCCCTACGGCTGGATTGGATCTGGGCGATCACCAAGGCAATCGCTGTCCTGACTCACGACATCAAGGGGGGCGGCTCAGATCCCCTAACGAACAGAGCCACCGGAACGGACCTGCTAGAAGCTAAATTGCTTTTTACGCTGGACTGTCACCCGATGACCCAAAGCGAATACCTCCTGAACAGCACCTCCTCCAGCATGGACAAGAAAGAACAGCTGATGAAGATCACCAGCATTTTACGCATGGAAAGTCCATCCCCGTGCATGTAAATCACTCTCCTGAAATGCTAGTGGCCAGATCATTGAGCTCTGATCAAAGCCCAACCGCGCCTGAGATGGCTGGTTCATTAAATCAATCAATTTAGCAGCAGCATTAGCATACTTCAAACCTCATCACCCACCACCATCCGCCAGCCATCTCAACAAACTAAGCATGTCATTATTCCAGCCAATCATTGATAGTCTTGCTGGACGTAAATTAATTGTGCATGCAGGCACTCCAAAAACCGGAACAACCGCATTACAGCGCTGGCTATTCAAGCAGAGGCAATGGCTGCTCGAACATAAAATTCTGTATCCCGATTATGTATCCAGTCCTGATAAACCCAAACACCAATGGCTCATCGATGCTCATCGCGCGAAAGGCGAATTACTTCTTGAAACAGCGAGCCGGAATATTCGAAACGAACTCACAAAACATGGCGGAGATAAAGTCGAAGCCATCCTTCTCTCCACAGAAGGTATTTGCAATCATTTTTTTGACCTCATACAGCCCAATAAAGATGCTTGGCTTGAGCTAACAAGCGCCTGCCCTACTACAATTATTATCACTTTTCGCGACCCACTCCAGTATGCATTATCACGCTACTGCCAGAATCTAATCAATCCGGCCTCGCAGAATCCATACCACAGCACAAGCCTTAGCCTGGATGACTTGTGCAATGATCCAACATGGCTACAAGCACTTGACTATCAGCAAATGGTCGATTTTTGGGAGAATCTTATAGGAGATAAATCGCTGATCTGCCTTGCCTATGAAAGCAATATTGCTGATTATTTTTGCCGATTCGGATTAGGCCTAAATGGGGCTCCTCAAGTAAATGAAGCAGAGAAAGTCAACACTTCCATCGGCAAACTTGGAGTCAACCTCATTCGCCAAGTCAATATGCTTGGCCTTGATCGCTCAGAAAGAAATAAAATCATTCAGCATATTAAAGCCGCTGAAGCAGATCTGCCAAAGGGGAAAAATTATTTTCGGCACAGTCATAGCTCTAGCCAAGCAGTACTCTCCTACTGCAATCAACGATTAAGCAGATTAGCTGTGATGCGACCAGAGCTAACTCCTCAACTCAAGGAGATAGCGGGAGTTTCAACAGTAGCAGCGTCGAGTGATATCAGTTGCGCAAAGCCAACACCAGCCACATCGACAGCATTTGTTTGCTGCATTCAACCGGGCTTTTTAGAAGAACAAGTCATTCGACTAGCTCAAAGTATTCGATTATTTTCAAGGTCTTACAGCC
>JBIIJS010000238.1:0-3742 GCA_044233605.1 Cyanobium sp.
CTGTTGGCGGCGCCACCGCCGGCGCTTCAGCTGGAGCTGGCTCTGGCCCTGCCAAAGAAGGACGTGGAGCTGGTGTGGCGTATGGCCACCGAGCTCGGTGCTGATCGGCTCGTGCCCCTGCTGGGCCGGCGCAGTGTGAGACAGGGAAAGCCGCCACTGGAACGCTGGGGTGCCGTGCTGCGCGAGGCAAGCGAGCAGTGCGAGCGGTTGTGGCTGCCCAGGCTGGAACCCGTGCAGCCGGCCGAAGCGTGGCTGGCCCTGCCTCCACGGGGGCTGGGCCTTCTGGCCACCACCCGCCGCGACGGCCTGCCCCTGCCGGCAGAGCTCCTGGCGGCGCCAGCGGCTGAGCCGCAGTCGCCCTTCTGCGTAAGCCTGGCAATCGGGCCCGAGGGGGGCTGGAGTGAGGAGGAGGAGCGGATCGCAACGGCGGCGGGCTGGCAACCGGTGAACCTGGCCGGCGCGATCCTTCGCAGTGGCACCGCCGCGGTGGCGGGGGTGGCCCAATTGGCCGCCTGGCGGCTCAGCTCTTCATCATTCCCTGGGCCATCTGCTTGAAGGCGCCAAGGTTGGCGCCGGCCAGGCGGCGGCGGCGCGGCACGGCAGCTCCGGCGGCGAGGCAGTCGGGAGCGAAGGTGGCCTGGCTGGGCGCAGGACGGTTGGCCTGGGCAGCCGCCAGCTCGGCGGCGATCGCCTCGGCAGTGGTGAGGCTGGCGCTGGTGGTGGCGCCCTTCTCTGCGGGCGCCCTGTCGACCGTTGCGATCACCTGGGCCGAGGCGGGCTTGACCGCCTGCGCCGGTTTGGCCTCGGCCTGTTTCGGCTCCTTCACCGGCGCGATCATCACGGGCTTGCTCTCCGCCTGATCGCCGTCGCTGAGGTCGAGGAAAAACTTGGGCTTGAACAGCATGGCGCTGCAGACTTTCGATGCTGCATTATCCGCCGCCACGGGCGGAAGCGCCTGCGGCGCTTAGACCTGTGCAACACAGACACGGGCCTGCCCATGCCGCTCCCGCCCCAGGACCTTCTCCACTGGCTGCTGGCTCTCGGCCTCAACGGCCTGCTGATCGCCCTGGTCCAGCGGACCCCCGTGCTCACCCCGGCCGGTTGGTTCCACGCGGCAATCCTTGGCAGCGTGTTGTGGGGCTGCCTGGGCTGGCGGGGCTGGCTTGCAGTGGTGGCCTATCTGATACTCGGATCGCTGGTCACGAAGCTGGGCTTTCGCGTCAAGGCGGCCGAGGGGCTGGCGGAGGCACGCGGTGGGCGGCGCGGGCCGGCCAACGTGTGGGGGTCGGCGGCCACCGGTGCCGCCCTGGCGCTGCTGATCCCCCTGCTGCCCGCCGCCGCCTCGCCACTGCTGCTGCTGGGCTTTGCCGCCAGCTTCGCCGCCAAACTGGCCGATACCTTCGGCAGTGAGATCGGCAAGCGCTGGGGCCGCAGCACGGTGCTGATCACCAGCCTGCGGCCGGTGGCACGGGGCACGGAGGGGGCGATCAGCCTGGAGGGCACCGCAGCCAGCGGCCTCGGTGCAACGCTGATGGCCGCGGTGATGCTCGCGCTGGGCCTGCTTGATGGCTGGCGCGCCTGGCTGCTGGTGAGCCTGGTGGCCCTGCTGGCCACCCTGCTCGAGAGCCTGATCGGTGCCACGCTGCAACGTCGCTGGGCGTGGTTGAGCAACGAGCTGGTGAACGCCCTGCAGACCCTGATCGCCGCCCTGCTGGCGATCGGCCTTGCCCTTGCCACTGGCTCCAGCGTCGTTACCGGCGCGGCCTGAAGCCCATGCCGCCCTGGCGGGCCGCTTCCTGCAGCAAGGACAGGGTCGCATGGCAGCGCCGCTGTGCCATGCGCGGATGCAGCCCAAGTTGGTGGCCCAGCTCCACCCAGGTGCAGCCCGTCACCAGCCGGCCGGTGAGCAGGTGGAGCAGCTTCGGATCGAGCTGGGCGAGTTGCTGGCGCAGCCAGCGTTGCTGGACGGCCGTGATGGCATCCGTGTTTGTCCGCTCCCCCGCCTGGCTGCTGTCGTCGCCATCCCCGTCCGCATCTCCATCGCTGTCGCCGGTCAGCGCTGAACTCGTCGCCGCCGGCAGCAGCTCGAGCAGGCTGCGTCCCTCCTCCTGCTCGTCGCGGCTGGTGAGCGGGGCATCGAGGCTGCGCGTCTCGCTGAGCCGGCCCAGCTGGAGAGCCTCGGCCAGTGTTGCGCCGGCGCAGCCAAGCGCGGTGGCCAGGGCCGGGGTGTCCAGCGGCGCCAGTCGCTGGCTGCGCCGCCGCTCCTGAAGGGCCCTGGCCCGCTGGCGGAGCTCCCACAGGGAGCGGGGAGCGCGCAACAGCGTGCCGCGATCACGCAGCTCATGGGCGATCGCGCCGCGGATGTAGGGAACCGCGAAAGTGCTGAGGCTCACGCGACGGCGAGCATCAAAGGCCTCCACCGCACGGATCAGGCCGAGGCAGCCGATCTGAACCATGTCGTCGAAGCCCAGCCCCGACCACAGCCAGGTGCCCGGCCCCATCCGGCCAGCCACCTGCCGGACCAGCCCGAGGTTGGCCTGCACCAGGGCGTTGCGCCAGTGCAGGCGCTGGCCTTCGCTGCCGCTGCGGGCCAGGGCCCTGAACATGCGGGCATTGCGGCTCCGATGCTCCAGTCGGCTGCTGCAGCCGGCGTCATCGCCGGCGGCGGCAGCCGACTGGAGCGGAACAGAAGAGGTGGGAAGAGAGCGTTCCATCGGATGCGATGGCTGAAGGGCCTTGGCGCTCACCGTGCCCAGCGTCTCCTGCCTGGAAAATCACCCGGATGGGTGAGGTCCCACTAGCTGAAGCAAAGCTGAAAGTGCCGCGCAATCCTGGGACGTCTGGTCCTGCTGCCCTCAGCCCAGGGGTGTGGCCAGCCGCAGCGGCTGCAGGCCGGCCCAGGCCAGCAGGGCGGGCCAGGCACGCACCCGCTCGTACACCTGCCGATGGCCCTCGACGTTGAGATGCAGCCCGTCGGGGCAGAGCCATTGCGGCCAGTCGGGATCAGCGCTGAGCGGCCCCAGCAGGGGCAGGAACGGCACATCCGCCTCCAGGCAGGCCTCTTCCAGCAGGGCCTCGTAGTGGTGCAGCGTCTCCAGGTCGTACCAGAGCACGCCGGCGAAGGGCATCGCCTCCGCAAGCACGGGAGTGAGGCCGAGCACATGCACAGGCGCGACGGCGCGGCTCTCGCGCAGCAACTGCTGCACGCCGAACAGGAACGCGTCGCCAGCAAGCTGGTGGCGGCCATCCGGCCGGCCCACCCGGGCGCTGTCGTTCAGGCCAACCGAGAGCAGCAGACCCTGGGGCAACTGGCGGCGCAGTTCACCGCGGCAGCGCACCTCGCTGTGCAGGCGGGAGGCGAGCCGCTCCAGTCCGTCTCCGCGCACGCCGAGGTTGTAGAGCACCGGCCCACCCGGCAGCCCCATCCAGTGGCGCCGCAGCCGGTCGCACCAGCCGCCGTGTTCGGGATCGCCCCATCCGTACACACCGCTGTCGCCGAGCACGATCAACTTGCGCGGCACCGCTTCAGCCATGGGCGGGCTCAGAGGCGACTCGTAAAGCGGCGTAACCGTTCCAGGCCATCGTGCAGCGTGTCGGGGCCGGCGGCACAGGAGAGGCGGATGCAGCGGTCGTCACCAAAGGCCACCCCCGGCACCACCGCCAGCCCCTCCTCGTCGAGCAGGCGGTTGCAGAGGGTCATCGAGTCGATCCCCCAGGCGCTCACATCCGGGAAGGCATAGAA
>JBIIJS010000239.1:0-3740 GCA_044233605.1 Cyanobium sp.
CTGCAGCTGGGGGTGGGCCTGCGCGCCCCCGGCGGCGCCGAGCGCAGCCCGCGGCGCCAGGGGCTGATGCTGCTGCTCAGCGCCGCGCTGGCCCTGGCGGTGCTGGCCTGGCCGCCGGCCCCCTCCTTCGCCGATCTGGCCGGCCAGCGCCCCCGCGATGACACCGCCGAAAGCGAGCTGAGCTTCGTGCTGCCGCCCGCCCAGCGCAGCCTCACCGACTGGGTGCGGCTGCTGCGCAGCCAGAGCGACCCCCGGCTGTTCGAAGGAGACCCGGTGCGGATCAGCGGTTTCGTGCTGCCGATGCCGGGCGGGGAGCCCGAGATCGCCCGGCTTCTGGTGCGCTGCTGCCTGGCCGATGCGGCGCCGGTGGGCCTGCCGGTGCGCTGGCCGGCCGGCTCGCAACCCCGGGCGGATCAATGGCTGCGACTGGAGGGGCGGATGGCGGTGGAGGCCGGCCCGGACGGTGACCGGCTGGTGGTGGTGCCGCGCAGGATCGAGCCGATTGCTCGGCCGGCCCGGCCGCTGGAGCCATGAGGGGCCCTTTGCTGCTGGCGCTGGGCCTGCCGGCCCTGCTCGCCCTGGCCCAGCAGCAGTGGCTGGTGCGCCAGCCCCCCCGGCTGGAGCGGCTGACCAGCGCCTCCGCCAGTGTCGGTCCGGCGGCGCTGGAGGCGCGCTTCAGCCGGCCGATGGCGCTGGCCAGCCTGGAGCGCCAGAGCCAGCTGCAGCCTCCCCTGGCCCACCAGTGGCTGGGGGAGGGCGACCGGCTCAAACTGGCCCTGGCGGCGGGGCAGCGGATCGGGGCTCCCCTGAACCTGAAGCTGGCGGGCCGCGACCGGCGCGGCCTGGCCCTGCCGCCCCAGAGCTGGCAATGGGATCCACGGCCGCGGGTGCTGGCTGTGGTGCCCAGCGGCGGCGGCGAACAGCTGCAACTGCGCGACCATGACGGGCGCTGGCGGCCACTCTCGCCGATCTGGCCGAAGCTGCCGGTGGTGGAACCGCTGGGCGACGGCAGCGGCGTGGCCCTGACCAGCCAGAACGAGCAGGGGGGCCTGCGGGTGTGGCTGGTGTCGCTGCGCCAGCGCAATCTGGCTCCGGCGGGCCAGGGCCTGGCAGAGGTGCGGCCCGATCCACCCCGGCCCCTGGTGGAGCAACAGCAGACGTTTGCCCACCTGAGCGCCAACCGTCGCGGCCAGCTGCTGGTGCAGAGCGGCGGCCTCCTGCCGGGGGAGAGCAGCACGCGGCTGTGGACGGGGAATGGGTCGCCACGGCGGCTCGACCTGGAGGCCACCGGCCCGATGCGGCTGCTGCCCGAGGGAGGTGCGGTGGTGGTGCCCCAGATGGAGGGCCTGAGCCTGCGGGCCCTGCCGCCGCAGACCACTGCGCCCCAGACCCTGCCGGGCAGCCGCGACCTGAGCGCCTTCTGCCCGCGGGCCGGCCGGGCCCTGCTGGTGCGCCACTGGCCCGACTACCGCCGCTCGCTGGAGCTGGTGGAACCCGGCCAGGCACCGCGGCAGCTGTGGATCGGCAGCCAGGCGCTGGTGGCCAGCGCCTGCGCCGGCGGTGGCGAGAGGATCTGGGCCCTGCTGGTGGAGAGCAGCGGCCAGCCACAGCTGACGCTGCTGGCCCTCGATCGCCAGGGCCGGCTGCTGGGCCGGCGGCAACTGGCGGGCTGGGAGCTGGAGCCGGGCACCGGTCTGCACTTCGACCCCAGCGGCGACCGGCTGCTGGCGGCCCTGCGCCCCCTGGGCCCGGCCGATCGTCCGCCGCCGCCAGCCCGGCCGGTGCTGATCGACGCCAGCCGCCTCACGCTCACGCCGCTGGATCGGGAGGTGCTGCAGGCGCTGTGGCTGCCGGCGGGGTAAAACAGAACCAACGCAGACACCATGGCCAAACGCGTCAGCAGCGAGACAGCCGGCGATGGGCCGGCGGCGGAGGGGCTGAGCAGCCGCCAGCAGCAGCTGCTGGCTGAACTGCGCAGCGCCGGAGACGAGCTGAGCGGCCAGGAACTGCATGCCCGCCTGCGCGGCGGCAGCGGCGCCATGGGGCTGGCCACCGTGTATCGCCATCTGCGCCAGCTGCAGCAGCGTGGGCTGGTGCGCTGCCGCCACTTGCCCAGCGGCGAAGCTCTGTTCGCCCCCACCGAACGGGACGAGCACCACCTCACCTGCGTGGATTGCGGCAGCACCGTGCTGCTGAGCCACTGCCCCGTGCACGACGTGCACCTGCCGAAGGAGGGGCTGAGCGAGGGGTTCCAGCTGCTGTTCCACACGCTCGAGTTCTTCGGGCTGTGCCGGGCCTGCCGGGAGCGGAATCAATGAGAACCATTATCATTCCGGCGTCTCTGTGCTGCCGGCATGTCTTACGTCGCCCCGCTGGTTCTTGCCACACCTCTGCTGATCGCCGCCGACCAGGTCACCAGCATCAACCAGTTTTCCGACGTTCGCCCCACTGACTGGGCCTATCAGGCGCTCAGCAACCTGATCGAGCGTTATGGCTGCGTGGCTGGCTATCCCGACGGCACCTACCGCGGTGGCCGGGCGATGAGCCGCTATGAGGCGGCCGCCCTGCTCAATGCCTGCCTCGATCGCATCAGCGAAGTCACCGACGAGCTGATGCGCCTGATGAAGGAGTTCGAGAAGGAGCTCGCCGTGCTGCGCGGCCGCGTTGACGGCCTGGAGGCCAAGGTGGGCGAACTGGAGGCCAGCCGCTTCAGCACCACGACGAAACTGGGCGCCTTGGCCACCTTCGTGGTGGGCGGGAACCGCTTCAGCGGCAACGACCGCGCTGAGGTGAACGCAGCGAACGGCAGCGGCGGCGGCACCACCTTGAATTACGACCTGCAGCTGGCGTTCGACACCAGCTTCAACGGCAGCGACCAGCTGCGGGTGCTGCTGCGCGGCGGCAACTTCGCGGACAGCCCCTTCGGCGGCGACGGTCCGGGGGGCGCATTGAGCACCCTGGAGATCGCCTTCCAGGAAGATTGCGGCACGGGGGTCGACTGCGGCGACGTGGTGGCGGTGGAGAAGCTCTTCTACCGCTGGCCCCTGGGCGGCGGCTTCAACGCCGTGGTGGGCGGGCGCGTGGGCCAGGAAGACATGCTGCCGCTCTGGCCTTCGGTGTATCCCGCCGACACCGTGCTCAACGTGTTCACCCTCAATGGAGCCCCGGCGGCCTACAACAAGAACCTCGGGCCCGGCGCCGGGCTGTGGTGGCAGAGCAACGGCTTCAGCGTCGCCGCCAACTACGTGGCGGCCCAGGGCGACGGAGGTGATCCGGGGCTGGGGGGCCTCGGCACCGGCGCGGCGGCGGCCAGCACCACGGTGCAGCTCGGCTACGGGCGCGAAGCCTGGGCTGTGGCCGCCATCTGGAGCCGCCTGCAGCCGGGGGTGGACGTGCCCGGCGCCACGCCGTTCGCCACCGCCGCCTATGGCCAGATCCCGGGCGACAACACCGACGCCATCGGCCTGAGCGGCTTCTGGCAGCCGGCGACGAGCGGCTGGCTGCCGTCAATCAGCGGCGGCTGGGGCCTCAACAGCACCGGCTCCGGGCCACTGAGCACCAGCCAGTCGTGGCTGGTGGGGCTGCAGTGGACTGACGTCTTCCTGCAGAGCAACACCCTGGGGGTTGCCGTGGGACAGCCGGTGTTCGCCACGGCCCTGCGGGGCGGAGCCAGCCCTGACGACGGCGGCGTGATCCTGGAGGGCTGGTTCAAGCTGCAGTTGAGCGACGCGATCACGGTG
>JBIIJS010000240.1:0-3735 GCA_044233605.1 Cyanobium sp.
CCGCCCACAGCTGTCCGGCCCACCAGGCTGACGCCGAGGCGATCGGCCAGCCAGGCCGCCAGGGAATCGGAGCTGGAGAAGGCCATCAACGCCCCGGCGGCGGCGATGGCAGCCCAGGCGCTGGCGGCGAGGGGATGCCGCCGCCGCGCAGACCCACCGCCGCGGCCACGCAGAGCGCCAGCAGGGCCACCAGAGTCAGGCGCAGCAGCAGGGCAAGGGTGTGCCCCACCAGCCGAAGCACAAGCACCAGCACCACCGCGGCCAGCAGCAGCGCCAGCAGGGTGGTGGTCGTCATCGACGGCGAAGCAGCCCCCACCACCCTGCCACGGGCGGCCGGCCACGACCGTGCGCTCCGACTGACAACATGCGCCCATGAGCCCAGCCTCCCAGTCCAGCGAGCCCCTGCGGGCCGATGTGGTGGTGGTGGGGGCAGGCATCGCCGGGCTGACGGCGGCGGCTCTGCTGGCCCACGCCGGACTGCGTGTCGAGCTGCTCGAGGCCCACAGCCAGAGCGGCGGCTGCGCCGGCACCTTCCGCAGAGGCGCCTGGATCTTCGACGTCGGTGCCACCCAGGTGGCCGGCCTGGAGCCCGGCGGCATCCATGAACGTCTGTTCCGCCACCTGGGCGTGGCGCCGCCGGCCGCCTCCCGCCTCAATCCCGGCTGTGTCGTCGACCTCGCCGACGGCCTGCCGCCGGTGCAGATCCTCTGCGATGCCGCGGCCTGGCGCCAAGAGCGCCAGCGGCAGTTTCCCGGCAGCGAGCGGTTCTGGATGCTGTGCGAGGCAATCCACTCCGCCAACTGGCGCTTCGCCGGCCGCGATCCGGTGCTACCCCCTCGCTCCCTTTGGGACCTGGGCCAGCTGCTCGGTGCCCTTGGCCCGGACACCCTGCTCAGTGGTCTGCTCACCACCGCCACCATGGCCGACCTGCTGCGGCTGACAGGCTGCGGCCGCCAGGCACGGCTGCGGCGCTTCCTCGATCTGCAGCTGAAGCTCTACTCCCAGGAGCCGGCGGACGGCACGGCGGCGCTCTACGGCGCCACGGTGCTGGCGATGGTGCAGGAACCGCTCGGTCTGTGGCACCTGCAGGGCTCCATGCAGGAGCTCAGCGACCGGCTTGAGGAGGCCCTCGCCCGCGGTCGCGGCCGCCTGCGGTTGCGCCACCGGGTGGTGAAGCTCCGGCCACCCTCAGCCAGGGGCGAGCCCTGGCAGGTGTGCGCCAGACAACCGGACGGCACCGCCCTGCAGCTGGAGGCGGCCGATGTGGTGGTCAGCCTGCCGCCCCAGTGCCTGGCTCCGCTGCTCGGCGAGGGCCTGCCGGCCGGCTATCGGCGCCGGCTCGAAAGCCTGCCGGAGCCGAGCGGAGCGCTGGTGTTCTACGGGGCACTGCCAAGGCGACTGCTCCCTCCCGGATGCCCGTCGCACCTGCAGCTCGACTGGGACGAGCCGGGGCCGCTGTTCGTCTCGGTGAGCCAGGACGGCGACGGCCGGGCCCCCGGCGGCGAAGCCACCGTGATCGCCAGCGTGTTCACAGCGGCGCGGGGCTGGTTCGCCCTGGAGCCGGCGGCCTACCGGCGGCACAAGGCGGAGGCGATGGCGGGCGTCCAGGCCGGTCTGGAGCAGCTGCTGGGGGTGGAGCCGGCCGACTGGGCGCACGGCGAACTGGCCACGCCCCGCGGATTTGCCCGCTGGACCGGCCGCCCCTGGGGCTGGGTGGGCGGCCTGGGCCAGCACCCAAGCCGCTTCGGCCCCTTCGGCCTGGCCAGCCGTACCCCCCTGGCCGGCCTCTGGCTATGCGGCGACTCGATCCACCCCGGCGAGGGCACCGCCGGCGTCAGCCTCTCCGCCCTGACCGCCTGCCGCCAGCTGCTGCAGCAGCGCGGCACGCCGCTACAGCAGCTTGCCTGAATCAGGGCTGGAGAAAGGAGGGACGCAGATCCTGGCAGTCTCGAAGCTGCTGCTCCAGTTCGCCCCAGTCGGCGCCGCGCACAAAATCCTCCAACCGCTCAAGCGAGCGACGGTATTCACCGAGGGCAGCCAGCAGGGCCTGGCGGTTGTGGTGGGCCATCAGTGCGCCCAGCTGCGGATTGCCCCCGCCCACCCGGGTGGTGTCGGCGAAGCCGCTGGAAGCCAGCTTCCGCACCAGATCAGCGAGTTCGCCGGCGGCGCCCCGGTCGGCGGCCTGCAGCAGGGCCGCACTCACCAGCACCGGCAGGTGCGAGATCAGCGCCACCGCCCGGTCGTGCTGCTCGGCTCCGCAGGTGATCCAGCGGGCACCGAGGGCCACGGCCAGCTCGCGCACCGCCTCAAGGGCCGCAGGGTGGGTGCAGGCGGTGGGGGTGGCCACCCAGGGCCGCCCCTGGAACAGTTGCTCCTGGCCGGCCTCCACCCCGGCGGCGGTCGTGCCGGCCATCGGATGGGATGGCACGAACCGGCCGCCGATCAGCGGCTGCCAGACCTCCAGCACAGGCCTCTTCACTGAACCGACATCGGTCACCACGGCATCGTCCGCCAGGGCGCCCAGGAGGGCGGGATCGGGCGCCAGCAGGAGGTCGAGGGGCAGGGCGAGCAACACCAAAGCGCAGTCGGCCAACACCGCCGGATCGGTGGACACCGCATCGGCCAAGCCCCGCTGCCGTGCCCGGACGGCGGTCTCCTGGCGATGGACCAGGGCATGCACTACGGCCCCCCGCCGCCGCAGGTCAAGGCCCAGCGAGCCTCCGATCAACCCAAGCCCCACCAGCCCAACCGGTCGGCTCTGCCACAGGGGTGTCATGGCGGGGGCGACATCTCGGCTACCAGCTTCCTACAGGCCTGCCGCTGTCGCCCGGGCTGCCGATCGCCGGCGGCGACCTGCCTACGATCCCGAGATGTTGGAAGCCAGCGCCCACCAGCACCTCAAGGCCCTGCTGCAGGCGGAGGGAACCCAGCGTTGGCCGCACCATCTCACCCTCAGCCGGCTGGTGGCCCGCAGCCTGCGGCGCGGCGACCACACCCTGCTGCGACTGGCCCCCGGCACCGACCCCAGCTGGTGGATCAGCCTGCTGGTGCCGCTTGCCCTGAGCGAAGTGCCCCTGGCGCTCGTGGTGAGTGATGGCCTGCGCCAGCGTCTGCTGCAGATCGAGTGGCCGCGGCTGAGCACCGTTTCGCTGCCCCTGCCCTGCTGGCAAGGCCCAGCCGCACCGGCCTCCGCGAGGCTGTGGCTGCTCAGCCATCGCGAGCTGTTGCTGGCCTGGCGCACGGGCCAGCTGGGCGCTCGGCAGCTGGTGATCCCTGAGGCCGAAAAGCTCGAGACGGAATTGCGCGCCGCCCTGGCGATCCAGCTGGCCCCGGGCGACTGGGATGGCCTGATCCGCAGCCAGCCGGCTGCCGAGACCACCCTGCTCGAGCTGCACCAGAGGCTCGGACGTCGGATCCTCGGCCACCCCCGCCATCCGCATGGGCTGGTGCCGCTGGCCCCAGAAGATGAGGCGCCGCTGCGCCATCTGCTGCGCCTGCTGGAACCCCTGCCCTCCCCCTGGAGCGACTGGTTGGCGGCCGGCGGCAATGGCTGGTGCGGCTGGGCAAGTCTGGATCCGGCGGTGCTGCAGTGGCAGCTGCATCGCCAGGCGCTTGAGCCCCTGGTGGAACTCGCCGGCCTGCTGGAGGGGCGCGGCGCGGTGCTGGCCGGCGAACTGGCCAGCGCCCGCAGCAGCGGTCCC
Organism: Cyanobium sp.; assembly: GCA_044233605.1. Lineage (GTDB taxonomy): Bacteria > Cyanobacteriota > Cyanobacteriia > PCC-6307 > Cyanobiaceae > Cyanobium. The sequence continues at coordinate 3,702 of JBIIJS010000240.1, forward strand.
AGGGCCCTCGATCTGCCGCAGGCCGCCTCGATCC
>JBIIJS010000241.1:0-3733 GCA_044233605.1 Cyanobium sp.
GCGAGTGGTTGTTTCAGCTCGACCTGCCCGCCAGCGCCTGCGACGGCGCCGTGCACCACCTGCAGCTGGAGAGCGCCGCCGGCGAGCCGATCCACGAGCGCCTGGAGCTGGTGCCCTTTCAGCTCACCCCCTGGCCCGCCCTGCTCCAGCACGGCCAGGCCCCCTTCCCCGACCACCTCTCCCCCCTCGCCCGCGAACGCCAGCGCAGCCTGCTGCTCTGGCTCGAGCAGGCCGACCGCGGCGGCCAGCCCCTGCCCGCCCAGCTGCCGCTCTGGCAGCGGCTGCTCAGCCAGCCCCTGCGCCGCGACGGCCAGGGCACCGCCCTGCCCGAGGGCTGTGAGCCCGGCCCCGACGGCGCCCCCGTGGCCCGGGTGCCCCTGCAGCTGCCGGTGAGCGAGCAACCGCGGGTGTCGATCGTGATCCCGGTGCACGGCCAGTACCCCAGCACCCGCCGCTGCCTGGCGGCGATCGCCCACGCTCCCACCGCCGTGCCCTACGAGCTGATCGTCGTCGACGACGGCTCCCCCGACGCCAGCGCCGCCTGGCTGGAGGCCGAGGCGCCGGCCGTGCGCCTGGTGCGCCACGACTTCGCCCGCGGCTTCAACCAGGCCTGCTGCAGCGGCGCCGCCGCCGCCCGCGGTGCCTTCATCGTGCTGCTCAACAACGACACCGAACCCTGCGCCCGCTGGCTCGAGGAGCTGCTCGATCCCTTCCAGCGCTGGCCCGACACCGGCCTGGTGGGCGCCCAGCTGGTGTTCGCCGATGGCCGCCTGCAGGAGGCCGGCGGCATCGTGTGGGGCAACGGCGAACCCTGGAACTACGGCCGCGGCGGCAACCCCTACGACCCCCGCTATGCCTACGCCCGCCAGGTCGATTATGTGAGCGGCGCCGCCCTCGCCATCTCCGCCGAGCTCTGGCGCCGGGTGGGCGGCTTCAGCCCCGAGTTCTCCCCCGCCTACTACGAAGACACCGACCTCGCCTTCAAGGTGCGCCAGGCCGGCCACGCCGTGCGCTACGCGCCCCTGGCCCGGGTGATCCACCACGAGGGCGTGAGCAACGGCAGCGACACCGAAGCCGCCGAGGGGCTCAAGCGCTACCAGGAGATCAACGCCCCGCAGTTTCAGCGCAAATGGGCCGAGGCCTTCAGCGGGCCCGACCAGCCCAGCCAGGCAGGCGCCGAGCTGATCAAGGATCGCGCCATCCTCGGCCGCGCCCTCTTCCTCGACCACGACACCCCCCGCCCCGACCGCGACGCCGGCAGCCACGCCGCCCTGGTGGAGATGGAGCTGGTGCAGGCCCTCGGCTGGAAGATCAGCTTCCTGCCCGCCAACCTGGCCTGGCTGGGCAGCTACAGCGAGGAGCTGCAGCGTCGCGGCATCGAGCTGCTGCACGCCCCCTTCGTGCTCTCGCTCGAGCAGCTGCTGCGCGAGCGTGGCGGCGAATTCGAGCTGATCTACATCACCCGCTACGCCGTGGCCCAGCAGGCCCTGCCGCTGATCGCCCGCCACGCACCCCAGGCCCGCGTCCTCTTCTGCAACGCCGATCTGCACCACCTACGCCAGCTGCGCGCCGCCCGCGCCAGTGGCCTGGAGGGCGAGGCCGCCGAGCTGGCCCTGGCCGAGGTGCGCGAGGTGCAGCGCCAGGAGCTGGAGGTGATCCGCCAGGTGCACCTCACCTTCAGCTACTCCGATGTGGAGCAGGCGGTGATCGAGGCCCAGACCCTCGGCGCCGCACCCACCGCCACCTGTCCCTGGGTGGTGGAGGGCCCCGCCGAACCGGCCCCCCTTGAAGGCCGCGCCGGCCTCGCCTTCCTGGGCAGCTACGGCCACCCCCCCAACCGCGAGGCGGTGGAGGTCTTCCTGGCCGAGGTGTGGCCCGAGCTGCGCCAGCGCTGCCCCTGGCTGCAGCTGCACCTCTACGGCAGCGGCCTGCCCGCCGGGCTCGGCAGCAGCTGGGGGGCCCTCGAAGGCGTGCTGCTGGAGGGCTGGGTGGCCGATCCGGCCACGGTGTATGCCCGCCACCGCCTGTTCATCGCCCCCCTGCGCAGCGGCGCCGGCCTCAAGGGCAAGGTGGCCGCCGCCGCCGCCCACGGCATCCCCCAGGTGCTCAGCCCCCTGGCCGCCGAGGCCACCGGCCTGCGCCACGGCCAGGAGGTGTGGATCGCCTCCAGCCCCCAGCAATGGCTGGAGGCGATCGAGCACCTCTGCCGCCACGACGACGCCTGGCGCGACTGCAGCGCCGCCGCCCACCGCTATGCCCGCACCGCCTGGAGCCGCCAGCGCGGCCTGGAGCTGATGGCCGCCGCCCTCGAGCGCCTGCACCTGCCCCTGAGCCTGCCGTGAGCGAGCCCACCGCCCCCCGCCGCCAGCTGCCCGAACCCCTCTCCGGCCTGCCCGAGCAGCCGGTGGTGGAGCTCGGCCACGGCCACCCCTGGCTCACCCTCAGCGAGATCAACCGCCTGGTGCGCCAGCAGGGCCTGGCCCCCGCCCTGGCCCGGGCCTGGCTGATCGATCAGCTGCTCCAGGCCATTCACCTCGATCCCGCCCACGAGCAGCGCCTGGTGGAGGCCTGGCTGCAGCGCCAGGGCGCCGGCGAGGGCGCCGAGCGCGAGGCCTGGCTGCAGCGCCAGCGCCTGCTGCCCGCCGACCTGCCCGTGATCGCCGGCCGCGAGGCCCGCCTGCAGCACTTCCGCGAGCAGCGCTTCGGCCCGGAGGTGGAGGTGCAGTTCCTGCGCCGCAAGCCCGAACTCGACCAGGCCGTGTACTCCCTGCTGCGCGTGCGCGACCGCCAGCTGGCCGAGGAGCTGCACCAGCGCCTGCGCGACGACGGCGCCGACTTCGGCGAGCTGGCCACCCGCTACGCCGAGGGCCGCGAGCGCCACAGCCGCGGCCTGTTCGGCCCCCTGCCGCTCACCGCTGCCCGCCCCGAGATCAGCGGCCGTCTGCGGGTGGGCCAGCCTGGCCAGCTCTGGCCCCCCTTCGCCGCCAAGGGTTACTGGGTGCTGCTGCGCCTGGAGCAGCAGCTGCCCGCCCGCTTGAACGAACCGACCCAAGCCCGCATGATGGAGGAGCTGTTCGAAGCCTGGCTGAAGCAGCGCCTCAACCTGCTGCTCAGCGGCGAACCCCTTCCCGAGATCGCCCCCATCCCGCCCGCTCCAGCCCAGCCATGACCGCCGCACCGGCCCAACCCCTGCTGCGGCAGTTCGAACCCTTCAACCAGCTGCCGGCCGAGCTCTCGCCCCTGCTCGACTCCCTGCTGGAGCCCTGCCGCTTCCGCCTCGGCCAAACGGTGCTGCGCACCGATGTGCTGCCCCCCGGCGTGCTGCTGATCCGCAGCGGCCAGCTGCGCGGCCTGGCCCCCGCCCCCCGCGGCCAGGGCCTGCGCACGATCGAGCGCCTCGGCCCCGGTGCCATCGCCGGCTGGGTGGGCCTGCTGCGCCAGCGGCCCTGCGAGCACCTGCGCGCCAGCAGCGAGGTGGAGGCCCTGCTGCTGCCCGCCGAGCGCTTCCAGGAGCTGCTGGCCGGCCACCCCGCCCTGGCCGCCGCCTTCCAGCAGCGCCCCGCCGCCGCCGAGCTGCACGCCCTGCTCCACGCCCTGGCCCCCGACCACCCCTGGGCCCAGGAGCAGCTCGAGCAGTGGCCCGCCCCCCTCGCCGCCAGCGCCGTGCGCAGCCTGGCGCCCGGCGGCGAAACCGGCCTGGCCCTGCCCGCCGGCTACCGCTGGTTCGCCAGCA
>JBIIJS010000050.1:0-14560 GCA_044233605.1 Cyanobium sp.
GCCTCGGTAAAGCGCCTCAATGCTTTTGAGAGGTATTTCTTCCCCGATGCGGCTTTAGCGATGGACTACACAAGCCGGATCAAGGAATTCCGCAACGGACAGCGCCAGGTGCTCAGCTGGATGTTCACCTCCCTGTTTCCCCAGCGCGTCGTCGTAGCCTGCGGTAACAGGTTGACCATGCTTCTGATCGGTCAGGTGTTGGTCCGGCCGAAGATTCTCTGTGCTGCCGTCACCAGCGAGGCGGAAGCCGCGGAAGCCCTGGCGGCCCATCAGGCCGGATTCTTGGTCGTGGTTGATCCCCTCGAGGTCGGCGACGTGATCAGCCTCTGTCGCCTGGCCAGGCAGCAACAGCCAAAGCTCAGGATCCTGCTATTTCTCAGCGAAGCCAACGCATCGGCCCTTCAGTCCATCGATTCACTGGTCGACGCCGTCGTGCACGAGCTCGATCTCGGCGACGACGAGTACCCGTTGGTGAAAGCCTTCATGGCGATCGTGCGCGCTGGCCGCTACCGCAGTCCCTCATTGCGGCAGAAGCAGCAGCAGTCGAACGACACCTCCGCATCTGCGCTGCGGAGCGGAGCCCCCCAGTTGACGGCTCGGGAACAAGGCGTGCTGGAGCTGATCAGCCACGGTCTCAGCGATCGCCAGATCGCCACCAACCTGGGGCTCAGCTACGAAACCGTTCGCACCTATGTCAAGGCGGTACGGCGCAAGCTGGGCAGCAAAAACCGTCTGGCAGCGGCCGCCTGGGCCTGGCGACGACACCCCTCCCCAAATGGGGAGGGTGAGGGGGCTCATAAAGGCTTGCCGCGCTGAGAGAGCTGCAAAAATTGAAATTCATCAGAAAGATTTGCCTCCATACATGCGGGGTATCCCTTTGCCCAAGAAAAATTCATCAACGCTCGGAAGTTAAGATGCATTCCACCAAGTCGATCAAGAAGCTCTCCGTCCTGTTACCCGCCAGCCTTCACCTTCGGGCCAAGCGCCGGGCGTTGCTGAGCGATCAGTCGCTCACCGATTTGATCATCACCCTCTTGTCGGATCATCTCGACGCAGCCGATGAAGAGGAGCTCCAGGCTCAGCATTCCGCTTCAAGCTGATCCTGGAGCCCCGGTTGATTCCTCCCAGGCGGCCTCGGGCCGCATCTGGGAACGTACCAGCCGCTCAGGCCTCGATCGTCACCTTGTTGATGAGGCTGCCGTTCTTCAGTTTGAGAACAATATCCAGGTTGCTGGTATGGCCGAACACAGTGTGAACACCATCGAGATGGGGCTGGGCGCCATGGCAGATGAAAAATTGGCTGCCGCCGGTGTTCTTGCCAGCGTGGGCCATCGACAGGCTGCCGGCCTGGTGCTTGTTGTTGTTGATTTCACAGGGGATCGTGTAGCCCGGCCCTCCGGTGCCGGCCACACCCCGTGCCCCTTCACGGCTGTTGGGGCATCCTCCCTGGGCCATGAAGCCATCAATGACCCGGTGAAAGGCCAGCCCATCATAAAAACCTTCATTGGCGAGTTTCACGAAGTTCGCCACCGTGCCGGGGGCATCGGCATCAAACAGCTCAATCGTGATGCCGCCAGCATCGGTGTCCATCAGAGCCTTGGTCACGGTCGGGGAGTGCGGTTGAGGAATTCAATCTTGCCAGGCAGCCTCATTGGTAGCGCCCTGCGGCGGCATCATGGGATGGATCTCCTGCCGCGAACGCGCATTTACCTGGATGTCCAGCAGCTCCCCCGAACTGGCCAGCAGCAGGCCCGATCTCAGCTCGGCAAGGCTGGGAGTGCTCGGTGGCAGTGGCCTCTACGCGATGGAGGGCCTCGAGGACGTGCGCGAGATCACGGTCGAAACCCCCTACGGAACCACGTCCGACAGCCTGCGGCTTGGACGCATCGCTGATCTGGAGGTTGTGTTTCTGGCCCGGCACGGTCGCCACCACACCTACACCCCCACCGAAGTCCCGTATCGGGCCAACCTCTGGGCCCTGCGGTCCCTGGGGGTGCGCTGGATCCTATCGGTGTCAGCGGTCGGCTCGCTCAAGGAGGAGGTCCGCCCCCTCGACATGCTCGTGCCCGATCAGTTCATTGATCGAACGCACCAACGCCCCTTGAGCTTCTTTGGCAACGGGGCCGTTGCGCACGTCAGCGTCGCTGATCCTTACTGCGCTGTACTCAGCCGTATCCTGTCCGATGTAGGCGACAGCATGATGCCGGAGGGGCGACGGCTGCACCGTGGCGGCACCTACCTCTGCATGGAGGGCCCAGCCTTCTCCACCCGAGCCGAATCGAAGCTCTATCGCTCCTGGGGCTGCGACGTGATCGGCATGACCAATCACACCGAGGCCAGGCTGGCCCGGGAGGCGGAAATGGCTTACGCCACCCTGGCGATGGTCACCGACTACGACTGCTGGCACCAGGATCACTCCTCGGTGACGGTGGAGATGGTGATCGACAACCTCAGGGCCAACGCCCTGCAGGCCCAGCAGATAGTGAAACTGGCGGCGCAGCGGCTGGCGGCCGTTCGCCCGCCCAGCAGTGCCCACGACGCCCTGCGCCACGCCCTGATGACCCCGCCTGAGGCGGTGCCCCCCCAGGCCCGCCGCCGCAGCGACCTGTTCACTGCTCCCTACTGGGGGGCGTTCGAACCATGAGCAACTCACCGTTGGCCTGGGACTACAAAGTGATCCACCTCAACGTGGAATCGGATCAGGCCGCCACTCCCCGCGGCGACGCCAGTCAGAACGCTGAACCGCCCTTCACCAAGACCTACCTCGAGCAGGAATTCCCGGGGTATTACACCCCCCACGGCGACGCCGGTACGGCGATGCCGGCGCCCACTCCGCCCCCGCATCCAGCCCGGCAACTACAAGACTTCCTCAACAGCCACGGCCATGAGGGCTGGGCCATGGTCGGCATCTACCCGCTGGGGGCGATGTTGATGATGATCTTCCGGCGGCCAGCCCTCAAGTCGCCCTCCCCGCAGCCAACACCGGCCTCATCTGGAGCCGTAGCCGACGACGCCGAGCTGCTGCGGCGCCTCGACGCCCTTGAAGCCCGGCTCTCCGCCCAGCAGTCAGCGGCTGCCAGTGCTGCGGCCGATGGCCGCTGCCTCAACCCCGACGCCCTGGCGGCCCTGAAGCGACAGCGGCAGCCGGTGAGTTCTAGTGAAGCCGCCCGGGCGCTCGGGTTTCGTTCCACGGCCAGCCTGGCCAACCTCGGCAACCGGGCCGGCTATCCACCCGGACTGATGAAATGCGGCCTAAACGCCACGCTCGCCGTCTATGTCGGCACTGGGGTTGGCAGTCGCGGTGGCAAGCCGACCAGGCTCTGGGCGGTCCTGCGCCAGGCGGATCTCGACACTTTGCCCTGAGCCGCCTTCAGCCCTGGCCGCAGGCCGCCAGAGCTGAGCGCAGGGAGGGCCCGTGAAGCTCGAGCTGCTCCCGGGCCGCTTCGGCATCCAGCTCCGCCAGTTGCATCAGCAGCGCCAGCCGCACGGAGCCCCCGCTCTGCTCCAGCAGCTGCCGGCCGGCCTCGCGGCTCACCCCAGCCAGATCGGACAAGATGCGCAGGGCTCTGTCCTCGAGCTTGCTGTTGGTCACCGCCACATCCACCATGCGGTTGCCGTAAACCTTGCCAAGCCGCACCATCACGCCGGTGGAAAGGATGTTGAGGGCCATCTTGGTCGCGGTGCCTGCCTTGAGCCGGGTGGAGCCGGTGAGCAGTTCAGGGCCGGTGAGCAGGCGGATATCGATGTCGCACGGCATAGGGGCCTGGGCGGCGGGCACACAGGCCAGGGCGATCGACAGGGCGCCGATCTCCCGGGCAAGGTTCAGCCCGCCCAGCACATAGGGGGTGGTGCCACCGGCGGCGATCCCCACCAGGCAGTCGCCAGGACCGAAGCCGCGCTGCTCCAGATCGCTGCGGCCAGCCTCGAAGAGATCCTCGAGGCCCTCGGAGCTGCGCAGCAGCGCCGGTGCGCCACCGGCCAGCACGCCCTGCACCAGCTCGGGAGGGGAGCAGAAGGTGGGCGGACATTCGGCGGCGTCGAGCACCCCGAGGCGACCGGAGGTGCCGGCGCCGAGGTAATAGAGATGGCCACCGGCGAACAGCCTGGCGGCGATCGCATCGACGGCCAGGGTGAGCTCGGCGGCAGCTGCGGCGACGGCCTGCTGGGGCTGGAGATCGTTCTCGCAGAAGAGGGCGACGAGTGCTTCGGTATCGAGGCGGTCGAGCTGCTCGCTCGCGGGGTTGGACTGTTCAGTGAGCAGGTGACCGCGGCTGGCGGAGGGTTGCACGGCGGCGGCAGGATTCACAGGAGCCCCTCCAGCCGGCGCCGGAAGGCCTCCAGCTCTGGATCGGATCGGCCGGGATCCGGCAGCCGGGGATCCGTGCTGGCCGCCGTATCCACCCTGGTCTCCATTTCGGCAGCTGCGGCCTGTTCGCGCCAGTCGCTCACATCCATGTTCTGCACCGGTGGGGCGATCAACAGTCGATCCTCATCGCTGCTGGGCAGGAAGCCCGACGGCACGTGACGTGCTTCGTAACCGGCCTCACGGCAGAACAACTCGATCTCCTGGCGGTCGAGGGCCTCGACGGAAGGCACCGGAAAATCCTGGGCCTCCAGCAGTCCGGCATAGCGCTCGGCGTCGTCAGGATCTTCGAACAGCAGCACCACGGTGCGCCCCTGAATTTCGAGGGAGTGGATGCCCTCCTGATCGCCGCCGGCATCGAACAGAAGCACGTGGACCGGATCGGAACTCACGGAAGAACAGAAGAACGCTGGCGCTCAGTGTCTCATCCATCGCCGCTGCGGCGCTCCTCCGCCCGTTCGCGCAGGCGCCGGTAGAGGGCCTGATCCGCTTCATCGGGGCTGTCGTCGAACACGATCCGAAGTTCCACCAGCTGATCCCCCCGGCGGCCGTCACGTTCCTGGCCGCGGCCGCGCAGCCGCAGCAACCGTCCGCTGGAGGAGGCGGGCGGCACCCGCAGCCGCACGGGGCCATCGAGGGTGGGCACCACCGCCTGAACGCCCAGGGCCGCATCGGCTGGGGAGAGGTCGAGCAGATAATGCGTACGCAACCCGTCGATTCGCAGACCTTCTTCGGTGCGCACGCGCAGTTGCAGGAAGTGGTCGGTGCCGCCGGGTCCGACACCGGCCAGCCGGAGGCGCCAGCCGTCGCCGGCGAGGGGCGGCGTCCACAGCTCCACCACAGTGCCGTCAGGCAGATCAAGTTCGATGCGGGTGCCGGCCAGGGCCTGTTCGGGGCTCAGCTCGATCTGACTCTCCAGATCACTGGACGCCTGCACCGGCGGCGGCGAGGCGGGGCGGGCTGCCACCTGGCCCACCTGGCGCTCCCCTTGGTATTCCCCGGCATTCTCATCATCCTGCGGCGGTTGGGCGCTCTCAGCGACCGGTTCCCCGAACAGGGTGGCGAGATAGTCCTCGAAGCTGGGAAAGCCGACGGCGAAGGGATCGCGCGCGGAATCTGAGGCATCGGCTTCGTCATAGCCCCCCTCCCAGGCCTGGCGCCGATGCGGATCGGAGAGAACCGCATAGGCCTCGTTGACGAGCTTGAAGCGCTCCTCGGCCCGGGGATCATTGCCGTTGAGGTCGGGGTGCCAGCGCCGTGCCTGCTGACGGAAGGCACGCTTGAGGCTTGCCGCATCGGCACCGGGTTCGAGACCGAGCACCTGCCAGAAATCCGGATGGGCATCCCGGGCCGCTTCGGCGCTGATGGATCTGGCCACGGTGTTCAGTTATCCGACCAGGGGTCATCGCCGAAGACGGGGGCGTCGTCCCGGCGGCGCTGCGGCATGGCCCGGGGGCGGGCTGGCTCGCGGCCGTAGGGGGAGTCGTAGGTGGAATCAGGACGGTCGGGGTAATCACGGATCGCGTCGTCGCGTTCGGCGTAGCGGCCGAGATCACGGCCGTAGCCGCCCCCCCCCGGTGGGGTGGCCCAGGGATCATTGCGGCGGGCACCATCCCAGTCATCCCAGTCGTCTTCAGCGAAGAACTCATCGCGCAGGGAGCCGAGCGTGCTCTTGAGACCCTGTAGCGGCCCCGCCTCGCTGCGACGCTCACTCATCAACCTCCGATTCAGGCCGAACAGCGCCTCCTGCAGTTGGCTTACGGCCCGTTCAAGGTCGGCTGGTTCGTCATTGCCGAGCAGATCCTGCACATCGCGCACGGCCAGCTCCACGGCCCGCTGCTGGCGCTCGGCTCCGTAGGGACCAAGCTCGAGGGCCGCATCACGCAGGCGGCGCTCCGCCTGGGCCACCAGCGTGAGTGCCCGGTTGCGGCGGTCGATGTCAGCCCGCTTGCGGCGGTCTTCGGCGGCCTTCTGCTCTGCCTCCTGGAGCAGCTTCTGGATCTCTTCCTCGCTCAAGTTGGAGCCGCCCTGAATCGTGACGCTCTGCTGGCGACCGGTCGTGCGGTCGGTGGCCGAGACCTGCAGCAGACCATTGGCGTCGATGTCGAACGAAACCTGCACCTGGGGCACGCCCCGCGGCGCCGGCGGGATGCCGGAGAGACGGAAGCGGCCGAGCGACTTGTTATCAGCTCCCATCTGCCGCTCTCCCTGCAGCACATGGATCTCCACCGAGCTCTGATTGGCTTCAGAGGTGCTGAACACATCTGAACGGCGCACCGGGATCGGCGTGTTGCGAGGGATCAGCACCTTCATCACTCCACCGATGGTCTCAAGGCCCAGCGACAGCGGTGTGACATCGTTGAGCATCAGGTCACGCAGCTCACCGGTGAGGATGCCGGCCTGCACCGCAGCGCCGATCGCCACAACCTCATCGGGGTTGACCGACTGGCAGGGCTCCCGGGGGATGAGGGTGCGCACCATCTCCTGCACCATCGGCATACGGGTGGAACCGCCTACCAAGACAACGTCGTCGATGTCCTCGGCGGCCAGGTCGGAATCGCGTAGAGCGCGTTGCACCGGCCGCAGCAGACGGTCGAGCAGATCAGGACAGAGGCTCTCGAAGATGGCGCGCTCCAGGGTGGTCTCGATATGCAGCGGCCCTTCAGAGCCGGTGGCGATGAACGGCAGGGAGATCGGTGTGCTGCGCACGCCGGAGAGTTCCTGCTTGGCCTTCTCGGCCGCCTCGCTGAGCCGTTGCAGTGCCTGGCGATCGCGGCGCAGGTCGAGGCCGTGCTCCTTCTCGAAGGCATCGGCAAGCCAGTCGACGATGCGGCGGTCCCAGTCGTTGCCACCGAGCTGGGTGTCGCCGCTGGTTGCCTTGACGTCGAAGACGCCATTGGCGATGCGCAGGACCGACACATCGAAGGTGCCACCACCGAGATCGAACACCAGTACCCGTTTGACCGCACTGCGGTCGAAGCCGTAGGCCAGGGCCGCCGCCGTGGGCTCGTTGAGAATGCGCTCCACCGCGATGCCGGCCAGGCGCCCGGCATCGCGAGTGGCCTGGCGCTGGGCGTCGTTGAAGTAGGCCGGCACGGTGATCACCGCCGCCTCCACCGCTTCCCCCAGGTAGGTGGAGGCGTCGTCGACGAGTTTGCGCAGGATGCTGGCCACCAGCTCCTCGGGGGCATACTCCCGCTCGGTTGCTGGGCAGACCACGCGCACGTTGCCTTGGTCGTTGGCGCGCACCATGTAGGGCACCGACAGGCTGCCCTCGTCGAGCTCATCCCAGCTGCGGCCTACGAATCGTTTGAGGTTGGCGAAGGTGTTGCGGGGATTGAGGACCAGTTGCCGGCGGGCCAGCTGGCCCACCAGCAGCTCATGCTCACGGCTGAAGCCCACCACCGATGGGGTGGTGCGTCCACCTTCGGCGCTGGCGATCACCTGGGGCCGTCCGCCCTCCAGCACCGCCACCACCGAGTTGGTGGTGCCCAGGTCGATGCCGACGATCCGCCCCATGCAGAGAGAAAGATTCCGCCCCCGGGGGACGGCTGAGTACCCACCAACGGTGGGAGAAGGAGAGCCATGCCACCCGTCGCCGGGTGGAGCACCCAAGCTACCGGGCTCCGCCAGCCGTTAAACGGAGCTTAAACGCCCGCTCGGGGGGTGCTTCCTAGAGTTATGGGAGTCGGCTATTGCCGGCCTGCCGGACCCTCAGCAGACGCCCGCATGATTCGATCGGACAGTTCGACCATGGCTGGCGGCCGCAGCGATCCACTGCTGCGCGACAGCTTTCAGGATGCCTTCACGCTGCGCCGACGGCCTGCCGCTGAAAAACTCCTCGACAACGGCTTCCGCCAGCTCACGCTGGTACTCGCCGGTGGGGTGGCCGTGGTGCTGCTCGGCATCATCCTCACGGTGTTCGACGGTTCCCGGGAAGCGATCAAGACCTTCGGTCTTTCGTTTCTCACGACATCGGCCTGGGATCCGGTCAACAACAATTACGGAGCCTTCACAGCCATCTACGGCACGCTGGTCACCTCGTTGCTCTCGTTGCTGATCGCCGTCCCCTTGGGGCTGGGTACGGCAATCTTCATCACCGAAGACCTGATCCCGATTCCGGTGCGCGAAGCCATCGGACTGATGGTCGAGCTTCTCGCTGCCATTCCCTCTGTTGTGCTCGGTCTCTGGGCCATCTTCGTGATGGAGCCGATGCTGCGGCCGCTTCTCTCGCTGGTGCATCAGCTGCTGGGCTGGATCCCACTGTTCTCCACACCGCCTCTGGGACCGGGCATGGCCCCGGCGATCCTCATCCTTGTGGTGATGGTGCTGCCGATCATCACGGCAATCTCCCGCGATGCGTTACGGCAGGTGCCCGAAGAGCTTCGACAGGGTGCTTATGGAGTGGGGACCACCCGCTGGGGAGCAATTTTCAGCGTGATCCTGCCGGCAGCTGTCTCAGCGATCACCGGAGGTGTGATGCTCGCCCTTGGTAGGGCGATGGGAGAAACTATGGCAGTGACGATGATCATCGGCAACTCGATGAATTTCAGCACATCTCTGTTGGCTCCCGGTAACACGATTGCCTCCATGCTTGCCAACCAATTTGGCGAAGCCGATGGGATTCAGGTTTCAGCCCTCATGTATGCCGCACTTATTCTGATGGTTCTCACCTTTTCGGTGAATGTGCTGGCCCGCTGGGTTGTCAGCCGACTGAGCCTCCGTTACTGATCATTGCCCCGAGCCCAACCTGTGATGAACACCCATTCACAAGCTCCAGGGGGTAGCGATCTTTTTGAACGCAACTCGCTGTTCTTTGATCGCTCCCTCCCTCGCAATCGCAACAATCGGCTGCTCACCAGCATCGCCGGTGTCTTCGCCGTGATTGCCGTATTGCCGCTGGTGCTGGTGCTGCTCTACGTGCTGTTACAGGGTGGTCGCCTGATCAGCCTGGGGCTGTTCACCGATCTGCCGCCGGCGCCCGGTTTTGATGGTGGCGGTATCGGTAATGCAATTCTGGGCACCATTCTGGTAACCCTGCTGGCATCGCTGATCGCAATCCCGGTGGGAGTGGGGGGTGGGATCTACCTCAGCGAATACTCCAGTAAGGGCTGGTTCGCCAACTTCGTACTGTTTGGCAATGACGTGCTGGCAGGCGTTCCCTCCATCGTCAGCGGTGTGTTCGTCTATGGCGCAGTGGTGGCGACGCGCTTTTTCTTCGACCAGAGCTACAGCGCCATGGCTGGCGGCATCGCCCTGGCGGTGCTGATGTTGCCCACCGTGATCAAAACCACCAACGAAGGGCTCAAGCTTGTTCCTCAGGAGATGCGCTGGGGTGCCTACGGGGTGGGCGCCTCGCGCTTCGTCACCATCACCCGGATCGTCCTGCCGGCTGCCATGACGCCGATCGCTACCGGTGTGGTGCTGGGCATCGCGCGCGCCGCTGGTGAGACGGCACCGTTGATCTTCACCGCTCTGTTCTCGCCCTTCTGGCCGGAGGGTGTATTCCAGCCGATTGCCACCATGTCGGTGCTGATCTTCAACTTCGCGATCATGCCCTACGAGGCCCAGAACGCACTCGCCTGGGCCGCGTCCTTCGTGCTCGTGGTGATGATCCTGCTGGCCAACCTGCTAGCCCGCTGGATCGGTCGCATCGGGAAGGCATGATCATGCCTCCCCTGCTCCCCAATCTGCCTACTCCCGAACCAATTCCAACCCAAAGCCGACTGATCCGATGACCGCCACCACCACCTCCTCCCCCAACCGCGGCACAGACATCTGCATGTCGCTGCAGGAGGTCACCATCTCCTACGGCAGCTTCGAAGCGGTGAAGGGGGTGTTCATGGACATACCCCGAGGTCGGGTCACCGCCTTGATCGGCCCCTCCGGCTGTGGAAAGAGCACGGTGCTGCGGGCTCTGAACCGGATGAATGACTTGATCCCGGGTTGCAGCCTCAAGGGCCGGGTGGTGTTCGATGGTATGGATATCTACGAGCCGAGGATCGATCCGGTGGAGGTGAGGCGCCGCATTGGCATGGTGTTCCAGAAACCAAACCCCTTCCCAAAGACAATTTACGAAAATATCGCTTTCGGAGCCCGCATCAACGGCTTCCGCGGTGACATGGATGAGCTGGTGGAGCGCTCCCTTCGCAAGGCAGCCGTATGGGATGAATGCAAGGATAAATTGCAGGAGAGTGGCTTCGCCCTCTCCGGCGGCCAACAGCAGCGGCTCTGCATCGCACGGGCGATCGCCACTGAGCCGGAGGTGATCCTGATGGACGAGCCCTGCTCCGCTCTCGATCCGATCTCCACCTTGAAGATCGAAGAAACGATGCATGAACTCAAGCGCAGCTATACGATCATCATCGTTACCCACAACATGCAGCAGGCCGTGCGAGTTGCTGACATGACCGCATTCTTTAATGCCGAAGCGGTGGAAGGGGGCAGCGGTAAGCTCGGTTACCTAGTGGAATACAGTGAAACAGAAAAAATCTTCAATTCCCCTGGAGAACAGGCCACCCTCGACTACGTGAGCGGCCGATTCGGCTAATCCCGGCAGCAAGGAGGCCAGAGCTGCGTTGCAATGAGCGGCAGCTTGTGGAAAATAAAAAACCGGCCCCAGAGGGCCGGTTTTTGCTACGGAGAGGGAGGGATTCGAACCCTCGATAAAGTTGCCCCTATACAGCATTTCCAGTGCTGCGCCTTCAACCACTCGGCCACCTCTCCAGGGGCGTAATGGGGCTCATGTCAATGTAGCAGGCAGGCTTTGCGTGCAACCTATGCCTGCGCTGCTGTGCCTCGGCCGCCCCGACCGCCGCCCCAATCCGAATGACCATCAGCCCGAGTCGCCGTCCCGACAACACCCCCACCACTACGCACACGATCACGGTGCATTGGCGCCAGAACGGCCGGGTGATCCGCCATGAGGTGCCCGATGGTGAATACATCCTGCGCAGCTTCGAGGCCCAGGGAGACCCGTTGCCCTTCAGTTGTCGCAATGGCTGCTGCACCGCCTGCGCGGTGCGCGTGCTGCATGGCACGATTGACCACCGCGAGGCACTCGGACTCTCCCGCGAGCTGCGCAGCCGCGGCTATGGGCTGCTGTGCGTTGCGCGGGCGATCGGTCCACTTGAGGTCGAAACTCAGGAGGAAGATGAGGTCTATGACCTCCAGTTCGGCCGTCACTTCGGCCGGGGCCACGTACGGCCCGGCCTACCGCTGGAGGACGAATGAGCGACGAAACCGGGGCTTCCGCCTTGAATCTGTGCGCGGCGGCCCGGGCCGGCGCTGGCCTGGATGAGGGCCGGGTCGAGGAGCTCTCGATGCTGGCGCGGCGGGCGGCCCTGGCGGGCGCCCATGAATTGCGCGATCTGTTCGGCAGGATCACCCGGATCCGCAGCAAAGGGAGCGCCGGCAACCTGGTCACCGAGGCCGATCTGGCCGCCGAGCAGGCCGTGCTGGCGGTGCTGACGGAAGCCACACCCGACTTTGGGGTGCTGGCGGAGGAAAGCGGCAGACGCAGCGGCAGCGGTGATCTGGAGTGGTGCGTCGACCCCCTCGATGGCACCACCAACTACGCCCACGGCTTTCCGTTCTTCGCCACCTCGGTGGGTCTGCTCTGGCGCGGGCTGCCGCTGCTCGGTGCGCTGGAGGCGCCTGCCCTGGAGCAGTCATTCTGGGGGGCGGCCGGCCTGGGGAGCTGGTGCAATGGCAAGCGGCTGGCAGTGAGCGACTGCGGGCACGTCCGCGATGCCCTGCTCGCGACCGGCTTCGCCTACGACCGCACCACGAGGAGCGACAACAACTATGCGGAATTTGCCTGGTTCACGCACCGCAGCCATGGGGTGCGCCGGGCGGGGGCAGCCGCACTCGACCTGGCCTATGTGGCTGCAGGGCGCCTGGATGGCTACTGGGAGCGTGGTCTCTCCCCGTGGGATCTGGCGGCAGCGGTGGTGCTGGTAGAGGAGGCTGGTGGTGTGGTGAGCGGCTATGACGGCAGTCGCCTCGCGATCAGCGAGGGTCGCCTGGTCGCCTGCGCGCCGGGCCTGCACGGCGAACTCCTGGAGAATCTGGCCCGCTGCCGGCCCTTACCCGGCTCCAGCTATGGAGCACCGGAGTTGGACGTGACGCCCTCTGGGGTCTGATTCGCACACCCAACACTGAATTCCCACACCCACCACGCTGAAGTTCGTCCATGGCCCTGCAACCTGCTGCCGGCGTCCGCGACCTCAATCCCCGCGAGGTTGACCGCAACCGGCGGCTCTGCGAGCAACTGGCGGATGTGTACCGCTTGTGGGGTTATCAGGAGGTTGCACCGCCTGCGATCGAGCGGCTCGACACCCTCGAGGCCGGTGGTGCGATCGATGAGCGCGAGCTTGTGCGGCTCGTGGCCGATGAACCCCTCGGCCTGCGTCCTGAACTCACCGCCTCGATCGCCCGGGCCGCCAGCACCCGCATGGCCGACAGGCCACGCCCCCTTCGCCTCTGGGCTTGCGGTACCACCTTCCGCAGCGCCATTGCCGAAAGCGGCGGTCAGAGGGTGAGCGAGGAGCTGCAAAGCGGCGTGGAGCTGCTTGGGGTGCCCTCCCCGGCCGCCGACAGCGAGCTGATGCACCTGCTGCTGGCGGCAGTCGCCACCCTCGGCCTGCGACCCGAGCATCGCCCCACCTTGCTGGTGGGCCATCAAGGCATCCTCAATGCCCTCCTCTGCCAGCTGCCGTCCGATCGACGGGCGGCAGTGCGCAACGCCCTCTGCGACTTCGACGCCCTCGCTCTCGATCGCCTCGACCTGCCGTCTGCAGAGCGGCAACGGCTGGCGACACTGCTGGCCCTGCGCGGCGCGCCGGCGCAGGTTCTGTATCAGATCGAACAGTGGCTGGGGCCGATGCCTCTGCTTGAGAGCCTGGCCCGCACCCTGGAGAGCGTCACGGCGGCGGCCGAAGCGGTGGGTGTGAGGCTGCAGCTCGACCCCACTTTTCAACCCCACTTCGACCTTTATGACGGTCTGGTGTTGAAACTTGTATGCCGCGGCACAGACGCGCCGGTGGCGATTGCCGGCGGCGGCCGTTACGACGGCCTTGTGGGCCGTTTCTGCACGGATCCCCAGCTCAGCGCCGGCACCGGCTTCGCCTTTGCCGTCGAAGCGATTCGCGAGCTGCTCGATCCCCAGCCGGCCGCCGGAGCGGCCGGTGCTCCCTGGCTGGTGGCCGCGCTCAGCGAAACCGGACTGGTCTCCGCCCTGGCCCGCATCGCCGAACTCCATGGCGCTGGGGAAGCCGCAGAACTCTGTCCGGAACCATGCCCCAGCCTGGCCGAAGCTGAGCGCATCGCCGCCGAGCGGGGCTGCCGCGGTGCGCAGTGGCTGCCTGCCTAGGATCGCTCCACACACCGTGCTGCTGATGGCCCACACGATCGTCACCGATGTCTGCGAAGGGGTGGCTGATTGCGTGGATGCGTGTCCCGTCGCCTGCATCCACCCCGGCAGGGGCGCTAACCGCAAGGGCACCGCTTTTTACTGGATCGATTTCGACACCTGCATCGACTGCGGCATCTGCCTGCAGGTGTGTCCGGTGGCCGGCGCGATCTTGCCGGAAGAGAGGGGCGAGCTGCAGCGCGCCGGCTGAACCGGGCAACGGGCCCGCTGATCCGCCGCAAGGTTCGGAGACCCCACCAGCCGGGACCTGGTGCGGCGCCACGAGCCGCATCTATGGTTCATAGGTAGCGATCAAGTTCATCATGGCGGTGCTGGAAGAAAAGGGTCAGATCCAGATCCACACCGAAAACATCTTCCCGATCATCAAGAAGGCCGTCTACAGCGGCCATGAAGTGTTCCTGCGCGAGCTGGTGAGCAACGGCGTCGATGCCATCAGCAAGCGGCGCATGGCAGCAATGGCCGGTGACTGCAGCGAGGGGCCGGAGGGCCTGATCAGCATCCGCATCGACCGCCAGGCGAAAACGCTCACCATCTCCGACAACGGCATCGGCATGGACGCCGATGAGGTGAAGCGTTACATCAACCAGGTGGCCTTCTCTAGTGCCGAAGATTTCCTGGAGAAGTACAAGAGCGAAGGCGACGCGATCATCGGCCACTTCGGCCTCGGCTTTTATTCGAGCTTTATGGTGGCAGCTCAGGTGGAGCTGATCAGCCTCAGCGCTCGCGAGGGGTCTGAGGCGGTGCGTTGGAACTGCGATGGTTCC
>JBIIJS010000242.1:0-3709 GCA_044233605.1 Cyanobium sp.
GAAGAGTCGTTCAATTCTTATGCGCAATAGGACAAGGTGTGAACATTCACTCAAAATGGCAAGACCAGCGTGGGAAAGAGAACGCTCCCCCCGCCGTGGCCTTGCTCCGGTCCTCTCCAGCTTGAGTCCCTCCTGCGTCGGGCCTCGTCTGGGATCGGTCCGTCGCGGTGTCCCCGGCTCCGGCCCCGGGGATTGTTGGGGGGGGGAGTGTTATTCACTGAGGTTTTCTACGCCTGCTGAGGTGATCCCCCGTGCAGAGGCTCCTCCGCAGAGGTGCCCTCCGCTGGCGTCTTCCCTTCCTGCTCAGCTATGGGCCTGCCGCATGATCCCCTCGATGTGCTCGATCAGTTGGCGCACCTGATTCTGGAAAGCAGCGCGATCCAGGCCGAGCGGCTGGGGGTCGGCGTCGTAGCGAACCTGCACCGCAAAGAGGGTGAGCCGCGCGAGGGAGCGGAAGCGGCCGGTATCCACCGCCTGTTGCTCCAGCAGGCGCAACAGGCGGTTGAGATCATGGGTCGGAGGCGGAATCTCGCCGAGATGAACCAGCCAGGCCTTGAGTGCTTTCTCAACGGACTGCTGCAGCCAGAAGCCCCAGGCGCCCTCGCGGAACACCGCTGGGTCAGAGGAGGCGATTGCCGTGTCCAGGTCCGCGATCGCGATGCGCAGCAGTCCGTCAGCCTCAGAGAGCACCATCGAGCAGCACTCCCTCCCGGTAGGCACGGCCGATCACATGGCTGAGCCAGTGCTGCCGCTCCTCGCATTCGCTGCGGGAATACAGCAACAGATCGAGAGAGACATCGGCCTGAGACAGTGCCCCCCACAGATCGGCGAGCACCTGGAAGCGGTGATGGCACTCCATCCAATCGTCCGGCGCCGTGATCAGCAGGTCGATGTCGGAATCAGGCCCGGCGCTGCCCTGGGCCCTAGAGCCGAACAGCCGCACCTCGCAGCCGGGAATCGCCCGGTGGATGTGCGCAGCCATGGCGGGGATCCGCTGCTCGATCGATGGGAGGGTGCTGGTCACCCTTCCATTTTGCTCAGTAGTCGTCCGGGAAGAGCACCGTGGTGATCGGCCCCTCCCCCTCGCCGCGGATGTCGTCGGTGATGATCCAGATCGTGCCGTGCTCGCTGGTGGCGTAGCTGGAAAAGAGACGGCCGTTGCCGCTGCGGGCGGCGTTGTCGTTGGCAGCCTTGTCGTCGGCATCGAGGTCGCCCCAGTCACCGGCGGCATGGCGATCGAGCAGGGCGGTGATCTGGTCATGGGGCACGTCGGCGGCGACGGCGGCGGTGGCGACGACGCGGCCGAGGTGATGGCGCATGGTCGGGAGTGCGATGGGGGGAAGGGGAAGCGGGGCCGGAGGCGGCCCCGCGGTGGTGGGAGGAGTCTGGCCGGATCAGGCGGCGCTGGCCTGGAGCTGGCTGGTGCCATTGCCGTTGGCCTGGGGATGGTTGAGGTAACGCTGAATCCAGAGCTGGTGGCGCTGCTCGGTGATCAGCCCGGCGATCGAGGGGATCTCGGAGGGCACCTGGAAGGCGCGGCGGAAAGCCTGGGAGAAGGCCGCCAGCTGCGGGGGCAGCAGGCCGCGGATCCGCTCTGGGAGGTGTTGTGGCTGGTGGTGCGGCAGGAACAGCAGGGGGCCAGGTGGGTGGAGAGGTTGGTGGCGGGGGTGAGAGTGAGGGGTTGAGGCCAGGGTCCGGCAACAGGCTCGAGGGCGCTCCTCATGGGGTGCCCTTCTATTTGGGGCAATGATGAGGGATGGCGTAGCAGCGGCGGTCTTCCCCAAGCCTTGGTCTCGGGGCTAGGAGTTTGTTGCCCGTAAGGCTCCCGCGCAGCCATCACAGCGGCATTCGGGTGTGCTGAACCACTGCAGCTTTCCGGCAGCTGGCACTGAACCCCATCCACGCTGGGTGGGCTCAGACCTCCATGGCTGGCATCGCCAGGGCCATCCTCCGTTCACCCCGTCGCTGCCGCCCAGGTTCGCTGCTGGGATCGCTGGAATCGGAACAACTTCAGCAGGTTGTGCGTGGCAGCGATCAGGTGCCACTCACCGTCCACCTTCTCAAGGCCCCGCAACAGAAGCCGCCGCAGGCCCCTGGCTTCCTTGATCTGACCGTTCACCGGCTCGACGATCGCCTTGCGCTGGGCGTAGATCGCTGATCCCTTCTTGCTTCTGAGTTTGCGAGCCATGCGGGCTTTGGCATCAGCACCTCTGGGGATAGGGCCGCGTTTCGGCGGTGGTGGCTGGCCATGCGGTAGGCGGCCGGTGGCGATGTAGGCGTCGATGCCCTGATCAGCGCAGGCTTTGGCGTTGTCCTCACTCCAGTAACCGGCGTCCATCGTCATCACATCCGGCAATTCACCGGCGCTGACGGCGATCCGCTCCAGCATGGGCTCCAGGTGCTCCACGTCCGGCGGCTGGTTGCTGACGCCCACCGCCACGATCACCTGGTGATCGCTGTCCACCGCCACCTGGCAGTTGTAGCCCTGCAGATAGGAGCCACCGGACTGCATGAGATGGCTGTCTGGATCGGTGAAATTCCGCTGGGACTTGTTGGTGGGTGAGCCATCGGCCTTCCTGGTCAGGCCGCGTCTGGGCATCGCATCAGAGGCGAGAGGCTCCAGATCTGGTGACTCCAAGCCGGCGTTTTCGGCGGCCTCAATCACCTTCTCCCTGGCTGCCTTGGCCTTGGCTGCTGCCGCCTCGGCTTTCTTCCTCAGCTCAGCCTGCTCGGCTGCCGGAGCATTCGCCTCCTCTGCTTCCGTTACTTTGGCGCTGGCCTTCTCGGCTTCCTCCTGCCGCTGCCGCGCAGCAGCTGCAGCGGTCTCCGCCTCCATCTCCTTGCGGGCCTGACGGATTTTTGCGAGGCGGCCCTGCTTATGGCGCAGCTCATCAGGCAGCTCACTGCCGAGCTTGCCCTTGCCGTAGCGCCGATCCTCCTGGGCATCCAGGATCTCCGCCTTGCGGATCAAGGCGTTGATCTCCTTCTCCAGCTCCTTCTCGGCCCTGAGCATGCGCTCGTGGCTCATGGACTTGTGCTTGCTGGCATTGGCCTGCACCTTGGTGCCGTCGAGCGCGACATGGCCCAGGCTCACCATCCCCGCCTTCTGGCACAGCCGCAGGATCTGCACAAACAGGCCCTTGAGGGCATCGAGGTTGCGGCGCCGGAACTCGCTGATCCGGCTGTGGTCCGGCTGCTGGTTGCCGGTCAGCACCCGGAAGGCCAGGTCCTCGTAGCAGGCCCGCTCGATCTTGCGGGAAGAGACGACGCCCACGCAGTAGGCGTAGAGCAACAGCATCGTCATCATCCGCGGGTCAAATCCCTTCTCGCCGCGGGGATCCTTGGCCAGAGCCGGGATCAGGATCTCGGAGAGATCCAGCTCGTCCACCAGGTCCAACAGGAAATACACCTGATGGTCTTCTGAGAGCCACTCACGCGGTGATGGCGGCAGCAGGGTGGTCTGCTCCGGCTGCCAGGGACGGAAGGTCTTGCGCTTCTGCATGCCCCATTCTCTCGTCCAGACCCATTGCAGTCACTGGGATCTGGGCAGATTCAGTGGCGTCTATGGAAAGGCTTGGCGCGATCTATGCGCGACAGGCTCCTAGACACTGCTGGATCACCGGCAGCACCTCCTCCTCCAGCCGCGCGATCTCCTCTTCTCCATAGGGCCGATCAATCCAGCTGCGCCGCAGCGGCCGGCCGGCATGCC
>JBIIJS010000255.1:0-3272 GCA_044233605.1 Cyanobium sp.
GCCTTCATGGACCGCAGCGTGCTGGAGGGCGATCCGCACCGGCTGATCGAGGGGATGGCGATCGCCGCCTTCGCAGTGGGTGCAGAGCAGGGCTATGTGTATGTGCGGGCCGAATATCCACTGGCGATCGAGCGCCTGCGGCTGGCCCTGCAGCAGGCGCGCCGCCGCGGGCTGCTGGGCCGGGGCATCGCCGGCAGCGGCCGCGACCTCACCATCGAGGTGCGCGTGGGGGCCGGCGCCTACGTGTGCGGCGAGGAGACGGCGCTGCTGGCCTCGATCCAGGGCCAGCGCGGCACCCCGCGCACCCGGCCGCCCTACCCGGCCCAGAGCGGGTTGTGGGGGGCGCCGACGCTGATCAACAACGTGGAAACCTTCGCCGCCGTGCCGGCGATCCTGCGCGAGGGCGGCGACTGGTACGCCGCCATGGGCACGGAGGGAAGCAAGGGCACCAAGGTGTTTGCCCTCTCAGGCGCGGTGCGCCACACCGGCCTGGTGGAGGTGCCGATGGGCACCAGCCTGCGCACCGTTGTGGAGGTGATGGGCGGCGGCGTACCGGGCGGCGCCGTGAAGGCGGTGCAGACGGGCGGGCCGTCGGGCGGCTGCATCCCCGCCAGCCACCTGGATACGCCGGTGGAGTACGAGAGCCTGCGGGCGCTGGGCTCGATGATGGGCTCCGGCGGCATGGTGGTGATGGGCGAGACCACCTCGATGCCGGAGGTGGCACGCCACTTCATGCGTTTCAGCGTGAACGAGAGCTGCGGCAAGTGCCTGCCCTGCCGGGCCGGTACCGTGCAACTGGCCCAGCTGCTCGATCGCTTCGTGGAGCGCCGCGCCGAGCCGGCGGATCTGGAGCGGCTTGAGCAGCTCTGCGCCATGGTGGGCGGCACCAGCCTGTGCGGGCTGGGCCAGTCGGCGCCGAACCCGGTGCTCAGCACCCTGCGCTGGTTTCGCCATGAATACGAGGCGGCCTGCCGCCAGCCGGCCCGGTGCGTCGGGGCGGGAGGTGGGCGATGAGTGTGGTGACCCTGCGGATCGATGCCACCGAGCTGGCGGTGGCGGCCGGATCGAGCCTGCTGGCGGCCAGCCGCGCCGCCGGCGTGGAGCTGCTCACCCTCTGCCATCTCGACGGCCTCACGCCAGTGGGGGCCTGCCGGCTGTGCCTGGTGGAGGTGGAGGGGATGGGCCGGTTGGTGCCGGCCTGCACCACCGAGGTGGCCGAGGGGATGCGGGTGCGCACCGATTCGCCGCAGCTGAGCGAATGGCGGCGCATGGCGGTGGAGCTGTTCTTCGCCGAGGGCAACCACGTGTGCGCCTTCTGCGTGGCCAGCGGCGACTGCGAACTGCAGGACGCGGCGGTGGCGGTGGGCATGGACCACTCCCGCTTCCCTTACCAGTATCCGCAGCGGCAAGTGGATGCCTCGCATCCCTTGTTTGGGCTCGATCACAACCGCTGCATCCTCTGCACGCGCTGCGTGCGGGTGTGCGATGAGATCGAGGGCGCCCACGTGTGGGACGTGGCGGCCCGGGGCGCCGAGTGCCGCATCATCGCCGGTCTCGACCAGCCCTGGGGCGAGGTGAACGCCTGCACCTCCTGCGGCAAGTGCGTGGAGGTTTGCCCCACCGGCGCCCTGTTCCGCAAGGAGGACACCACCGCCGAAAAGCACCCCCGCGCTGAGCGCATCCGCCAGCTGCGCCTCGCCCGCGACAGCCACGAATGGACCAACCAGTGAGCAGCCAATCAATGACCACCAAACTGCGTTTCGCCACGGTGTGGCTGGCCGGCTGCAGCGGCTGCCACATGTCGTTTCTCGATCTCGACGAGTGGCTGTTCGAGCTGGCCGAAAAGGTGGAGGTGGTGTTCTCGCCGGTGGCCAGCGACATCAAGACCTTCCCCGAAGGAGTGGATGTGTGTCTGGTGGAGGGGGCGGTGGCCAACGCCGACAATCTGGAGCTGGCCCTGCAGCTGCGCAAGCGCAGCTCCCTGGTGGTGTCGTTCGGCGATTGCGCCGTGAGCGCCAACGTGCCGGGGTTGCGCAACCTCTGGGCCCACGTGGATGGGGGCTCGCGCCAGAGCGTGCTGGATCGCGGCTACCTGGAGCTGGCCGATACCGGCGCCCAGCATCCCTATGCCCCCGGCATCGTGCCGGAGCTGCTGGAGCGGGTGCAGCCGCTGCATGAGGTGATCCCGGTGGACTTCTATCTGCCCGGCTGCCCGCCCTCGGCTGAGCGCATCCGCGGCTTTCTGGAGCCTTTGCTGCGGGGCGAGCGGCCGCCGCAGGAGAGCAGCGAGCAGCTGCGCTTCGGTTGATTCGCCGTCCGCCATGACCCGCCTCCCGCCATGACCCGCACGATCACGATCGACCCGGTGACCCGCATCGAGGGGCACGCCAAGATCACGCTGCATCTGGATGAGGCGGGCCGCCTGGCCGATGCCCGCTTCCACGTGGTGGAGTATCGCGGCTTCGAAACCTTCTGCGAGGGGCGGCCGTTCACGGAGATGGCGGGCATCACGGCGCGGATCTGCGGCATCTGCCCGGTGAGCCACCTGCTGGCGGCGGCGAAAACGGGCGACAAGCTGCTGGCGGTGCAGCCGCCACCGGCGGCGCGCAAGCTGCGGCGGATGCTGAACCTGGCCCAGCTGTGCCAGAGCCACGCGCTCTCGTTTTTCCATCTGAGCAGCCCCGATTTCCTGCTGGGCTGGGAGAGCGATCCGGCCAAGCGCAATGTGTTCGGCCTGATGGCGGCCGACCCGGAGCTGGCCCGCGCCGGCATCCGCCTGCGGCAGTTTGGCCAGCCGGTGCTGGAGCTGCTGGGCGGCCGCAAGATCCACTCGGCCTGGGCGGTGCCCGGCGGGGTGCGCACGCCCCTCAGCGCCGAGGCTCGCGATTGGATCCGGTCGCGGCTGCCGGAGGCCAAGGCCACGGTGGCCACGGCGCTGACGCTTTACAAGGGGCTGCTGGATGGGCCGCTGCAGCGGGAGCAGCGCACGTTTGGCGATTTCCCCTCGTTGTTCATGGGCCTGGTGGCGGCCGATGGCGGCTGGGAGTGCATCGAGGGGGCGATCCGCTTCCTGGACTCGTCGGGCCGGATCGTGGCCGATGGCCTCAGCGAAGACGACTACGCCGCGTTTCTGGGCGAGGCGGTGGAGAGCTGGAGCTACCTGAAGTTTCCCTATTACAAGCCGCTGGGCTATCCCGAGGGGATCTACCGGGTGGGGCCCCTGGCCCGGCTGAACGTGTGTGAGCGGATCGGCACGGAATGGGCCGATGCGG
>JBIIJS010000243.1:0-3683 GCA_044233605.1 Cyanobium sp.
GCATCCTCCGCCGCTGGGATAGAGATCGCCCCCACCGTCTCCGGGTAATAAGCATTGCTGGCGGAGCGCACCAGCAGACGGTTGTAGCGGCGCTTGCCCGTTTCGGGATCCGTGCAATCGCCTGCTTCATCGCTGAAGTTGCCGAGCCAGGGGCGATGGCTGCGGCAGGGGCCCAGCAGCGACTTGCCGTTCTCGCCCTTGCTGCTGGCCAGGGCCTGGCGCTTGCCGCACTGGGGGCAGCGCACAAAGATCTCGTTGAAGTCGTTGCCGGCGCCGGCCTCATCGAGCCAGAGGTCTTCCTGGCAGCGGCTCCTGTTGCCTTCATGGGCAAAGCGATCCCAGTCGATGTCGCTGAGGTGGCCATTGGCGCAGCACTGCACAAAGCGCACTGGCACCACATCCAGCCGCTGCAACTTGCCCCCAGGTTCGCGCCAGGGGTATTTCTCATCCACCAGGCGGTCTTTGTGGATCAACGGCCGGGAGCGGTAGCGCTTGCCCGCTTCTTCATGGAAGATCGGCTCTCTGGGCTGGGCGACAAACCAGAGCGGGAACTGAGGGGAACGGATGCCGCTGCTGCTTTTGAACTTCTGGGCGAAATCGTCGTCTTCGCTGGGGGGGCGCTTGAGCAGCAGGGTGCCCACATTGAGCAGGTTGCGCAGCTTGGCGACCAGCCGCTGTTCATCGATCAAACAGCTGTCCTCCGCTGAGCTGTAGTGCCAGAGGTTGAGCCCGCCCACCACAACGGAGCGATCGGGCAGATCCACCATCGCCCCAGGTCCGTAGGTGGTGATCAGCTGGCCGTGGCGCACTTCACCCACCGGGTGATTGCTGGTTGCTTGAGATGCGCTCATGGTGGTCAGCCTCGGGTGGTGTTCTGGTAGCGGTCCTTGAGCAGCAGGGCGGAGGGCTCCACATCGCGCAGGCTGCGGTTGGCCTTGAACTGGCGCTCGCGTGCGTCGTCGAGTTCGAGCAGCTCAGGATCCAGCGGCGTGCGCAGCAACGGCGGCAATTCACCCTCTTCCCGGCCGTATTCCATGCGCCCGCGGCGCTCGGCGATGGCGCACCAGTCGTCAATGATCGTCCGCACCCGTTCGGCCACCCAGCTGGCGTAGGCATCGGGATCGCTGTGGTTCACCAGGGAGGTGGCCACACGCTGTTGGAGCGCAGCGGCAACAGGTTGGCGGGCTTCGGCCAGGGCCTGGAGATCGCCGGCATTGCGGGCATGGGTGAGGCGATCGCTGAGGTGGCGGGCCAGGGCCACGGTGATCGCCGGCAGGCCGCGCTCCAGAGCCCGCTCGGAGAAGGGGGTGACGCTGGTGGCCTCCACATCGCGGTAGAAGACATCGTGGCTGTGGGCGAAGTGTTCGTAGTGGGAGCGATCGCGCGGGCGGTTGGGGTTGAGCAGCACCACGACCAGCCCGGGTCTGGCGGCATCGCGGCCGACGCGGCTGCTGGCCTGGATGTACTCGGCCGTGGTCTTGGGCTGGCCGAGCATGAGCATGAGCCCCAATCGGGTGATGTCCAGACCCACCGAGATCATGTTGGTGGCCAGGGCCACATCCACCCGGCTGTCCTTCTCATCGAAGCTGCGGGCGAGGCGGTCTTTGGTGTTGCTCACCTCGGAGGTGGACACGCGGGATGTGAGCTCCAGGGGGATGTTGCTGATCCTGCGGTTGGCGAAGCGCTGCACGCTGTCGCCCACGCGCTTGCGGTCGCCATGGGTGGCGAGCTGGGAGGTGAGCTCTTCTTCGATCAAGCGGCGGCTGATGCCCAGCTCCTTGATGGTGTTGAAGTAGCCGAGCAGGGTCATGTAGGGATCGGCTGGGTTGGGGCCGGGGGGTTCGCCGCGGCGGCGCTGGGCGGTGCGCTGCTTCTCAGCGGTGCTCCAGGCCAGCTGGGCGCCGCTCATCAGGGCGAGGGAGGCCCGCAGCAGCAGGGCCTTGATGTTGCGGCCCGGGGCTGAAAGGCCCACGTAGAGCCGGCCCGGCACCTGATCGGCAGGCACGGTGACGGCAAAAAATGAATCGCGCCGGTCGGGGCCGGGTGCGGGGAAGATCGAGGAGCGGGGGCGACCGAACAGCGCCTGCATCTGCTCGCTGGCGCGGCGCACGGTGGCGGTGGAGGCCACGATCTTGGGTCGCAGTGGTTGATCAGGCCGCGGGCCATCGCGACTGCAGAGCTCGTCGATCACCGCCTCATACAGACCGGCCATCGAACCGAGCGGACCGGAGATCAGGTGCAGCTCGTCCTGGATCACCAGATCGGGGGGATCGAGGCGATCGGCCAGGCGCACGCCTTTGCTGGCGTCATCGCCATCGGCGGGGCCGTAGAAGCCGTGGCCATCCATCACATGGCTGGCCTTGCCGAACAACTTGCCGGTGCGGCCCTCCCAAGGCAGCGATGCGAACTTGTCGACGGTGGCGATCAGGAACGCCGGCAGACGCCGGTAGATCATGTCGTCGACGGCCACCAATGGCAGGTAACTGTTGGGGGTGGTGCCGCGAAACTGGCAGCTGCGGTTGAGGCAGGCCACCCGCAGCTCCTCCGGGTTGTCGGTGTCGACCCGGCCGGCGCGCAGCAGCTTGAACACATCACCGCGGTTGCGCGTGGGCGTGGGGTCGTTGAGGGAGCGCTTGCCGAATTCCACGCCGCACCAGGGGCAGGTGTCGATCGGGATCGGCTTGCGGTCGTCCTTGTTGTCGATGTACTTGAGAACGCGGATGCGGGCGGTGGTGTCGCTGCTGTTGCCCTTGCCGCCCATGCGGTTGGGAGTGCCGGCCTGGCCTACCCAGAGGCCGATCTCAAACGGCCAGCTGCCGAGTGTTTCGGGTTGGCGCTGGCGCTCGAGTTCGAGGGCGCAGATCAGGGTGGAGGCCCGGCCGAGCTGGTCGAGGGTGAGCAGGCGCAGGGTGTAACGCATCAGCACGCTCAGGCCACCGGCCTGCAGCGAGCCGTCGTGGCGCAGGCGGCGCATCACCAGGGTGAAAGCGGCCAGGCCCAGGTAAGCCTCGGTTTTGCCACCGCCCGTGGGGAAGAACAGCAGGTCCACGCCGTCACGTTCGCGGTCGGGGTGATCGGGGCGGGCGATCCCCACCAGATTCATCAGCACGAAGGCCAGCTGGAAGGGGCGCCAAGCCGGAGGGCGCACGCTCGGGTCGTGGGCCTTCTTGCCCTGCATCACCCCGAAGCGCTGGCGGGCAGCGGCGGCCATGGCCCGGTTGGCAATGGCGAAGGCCATGCGGATGTCGGGCTCGGCGAGGGCTTCGATGCCGCGTTTGATGCGCTGGGCCTGGTTGCGGGCGTTGGCCAGCAGCTGCTCGGCGGTGGCCTGCTGGTTGGGTTTGAGGTCTGAGGTGGCGGCCTGCTCCTCGATCCAGCTTGTGTAGCGGTCCACCAGGGGCATCAGGGCATCGCGCAGCGGGATGAACCCCTCGCCCGCCAGCCGGTCGAGCGCCTCCATGGCCAGCTCGCAGCCCACATCCTCCCGAGGGGCCACCTTCTCCACCGTGGCCTGGGGGAGCCAGGTGGTGCGCAGCCGCGTGCAGCTGCCATCGGCGGCGCGGTCTGCCTCCACGCCCACGTTGTGGCCGATGCCGAATTCGCAGGCATCGCGGAACTGGAGAGCATTCACCGCCTGATCCCAGTCGGCGGTGGCGCGGCCGGCCTGGGGATCGAGGCGCGCC
>JBIIJS010000244.1:0-3669 GCA_044233605.1 Cyanobium sp.
CAGCGCCTCGGGCACGTCGTAGGCGGGGGCAGCGGAGGCGGACACAGGGGTGGGGCGGCGTCGACTTCCAGTATCTGATCCGGCCGCATCAGATCCAGGGGTCGTCCTCCTCCGGCCGCTCGCTGCGTCCGCGGTAGCGGGGTGGCGCCGGCGGCCGCCGGGGGCGATCGGGCTCGTCCCAGTCTTCGAGCGGATCGGGTTCTCCCGCCGACCAGCGGCTATCCCCGCCGTCGGACGGTTCGGGCCGGGGGACATCCTCCATCCAGCCCTCCAGGCGATCCTCCAGCCGTCCGCCCGCCTGCTGCAGCTGCTCCCGCAGCCGCCCCGTCCCCTCCCCCACCTGGTCGCGCCAGCGCCGCGAGCGGCGCAGCCATTCCTGCCGAACGCTGGCCCGAGCCAGGGGCAGATCGTCGAGACCCTCGAGGGCAGTCATCACCCGACCAGGCTGCTGGTCGATGATGCGATCGGGACTGAGACGCCAGCGGCTGCTACCGGGCAGGCGAGGATCGCTGCGCGCCACCAGGTAATGGCGGATGCGGCCGCTGCGCAGCTCCACAGCGGCATCGGCAACGCTGCCCAGCAGGATGCCGCCGGCACCGATGAGGGCGGCATCGATCAGGGTGGGCAATCGCTCGATCGTGGCGCCATCACTGACGGCGGGTTCGCCGACCACGAACAGCTCCTGCTCAGCCAGGCCGCGCAGCTGATCGAGGCGCCACACCAGCCGGCCCTGGGAAAAGGCCGAAGGACGGCTGACCCAACCCAGCAGGCGGTGCACCGGCGGATGCATCCAGGCCAGTGCACCGCTGCCGTGGTCGAGCCCCCGGTCGCAGCGGACACGCCGTCGCAGCAGGTCGCTCAGCAGCAGCTGCTCGGGGAGGGACAAGCGCTCAGGTGCGGATCTGGACCGGCATCACCAGATAGGTGAAGGCTTCATCTTCGCCGAAGGGGGCCAGCACGGCCGGCGTGGTGGGGGCGTTGCACTGCAGCACCACCTCCTCGGCGGCCATCGCCTTGAGGCCATCGAGCAGATAGCGCACGTTGAAGGCGATCTCGATCTCCTCCCCCTCGATCACGGCGGCCAGATCCTCGCTGCCGCTGCCCACGTCCTGGGCATCGGCGCGGATCACCACCCGGCCGGCGGCCGGATCGCTGCTGAATTTGACGACGTTGTTGTGCTGGTCGGCGAGGACGGCAACCCGCTCCAGCGCCGCCACCAGGCCGCGGCGGTTGAGGATGATGCGGCGGTTGAAGGTCTGGGGGATCAGCTGGCCATAGCTGGGATAGGTGCCGTCGAGGCTGCGGGTGGTGAGCACCTGATCGGCCCATAGCACCACCACCTGGCCGCGTTCGCAGAAGAGGCTGAGCGGCTCTTCGGAGGGACGACCGGAGAGCAGGCGCTCAAGCTCGCGCAGCGAACGGGCCGGCACGGTGACCGCGAACGGTTCGGCATCAGCTTCAGTGGAGGCGGCATCCAGGGCGTGGGGCAGGCGCAGCACCGCCAGGCGGTGCCCGTCGGTTGCGGCGCACTCAAGCCCTTCGCCCTCAAGGCTCAGGTGGACGCCCGTGAGCAGCTGCTTGGCCTCATCGCCGCTGCTGGCGAACAGGGTGCCGCGCAGGCCGCGCACCAGGGCCTCGGCGTCGAGGCGGATCGGCCGGCCGCCCTGCTCCAGGGGCAGATCGGGAAAATCCTCAGCCGGCATGCCGCGCATCTGGTAACTGCCCGAGAGGCTGCTCAGCTCCACCTGCTCTTCTCCTTCAGGGCAGCTGAGCGTGATGGGGCTGTCGCCGGGCAGGCGGCTCACGATTTCTCCGAACAAGCGGGCGGGCAGGGTGATGGCTCCGCTGCTCTCGACGCTGGCTCTCAGGCTCGTCTGGATGCCGAGGCTGAGGTCGTAACCGGTGAGGCTGAGCCTGCCGGTGGCGGCATCGGCGGTGAGCAGCACGTTGGCGAGCACCGGGTGGGTGGGTCGCGCGGCGACCGCCCGGCTCACCAGCTGCAAGCTGGCATTGAGTTCAGCCTGGGAGCAAACCAGCTTCATGGCGGCGGACTTCGGAGACGCGACGCGTCAGGCAAGCGGGCACCACGGTTTCACACGGCGAGCGAAAGCGCAACGCCCGGCCGGTCGGCACGGCCGGTTTGATCCGGCTCTGCTCTCTAGAGATTTGAAGTTCAAAGAACAAAGAAGAACATCGTCGTAGTAGGGGCGGGGGAAAACCGGAAAAGCGATGGTTTTCCCTGTTCCAACAAGGGGTCTGCAGTGCTGATCCCTGCGGAATGCTGCACCGGATGCCCAGCTGCTTTGCCCGTTTCCCCCGTATCCCAGGGCAGGGGAAAACCAGCCCCCAGAAGGCGAGGGGCCCATCTCCGCGTTCTCCCCGCTGACCACGGTTGCTTTCCTCAGTTTTTCCATGGGCCGGTTGGTCGGCCGGCGCGTTCTCCGACGGGCCTACGGCGCTGCCGTCAGAAACCCATCACGCGGGCCACGGTGTCGGTGTCGGGATCGAGGCCGGTGTGGAAGCGTGCGTCGTTGTTCTCGATCGCCGTGGTGGGGTCCTTGAGGCCGTTGCCGGTGAGCACACACACCACCGTGGCTCCGGGGGGCACCTCCTCACGGCGCTTGATCAGGCCGGCGACCGAGGCGGCGCTGGCGGGTTCGCAGAACACCCCCTCTCCGCTGCCCAGCAGCTTGTAGGCCTCGATGATCTCGGCGTCGCTGACGGCCATGAAGTCGCCGTTGCTCTGGCTGCGAGCCCGCAGGGCGTTGTCGCGGTTCACCGGGTTGCCGATGCGGATCGCCGTGGCGATGGTGTCGGGCTGCTCCACCGTGTGGCCCAGCACCAGCGGCGCCGCACCGGCGGCCTGGAAACCCATCATCCGCGGCAGCCGGCTGCTGTGGCCCGCTCCGTGATACTCCTGGAAACCCATCCAGTAGGCGCTGATGTTGCCGGCGTTGCCCATCGGGATGCAGAGCCAGTCGGGGGCGTCGCCGAGGGCGTCGATCACCTCGAAGGCGGCTGTCTTCTGCCCCTGCAGCCGGTAGGGGTTGAGCGAATTCACCAGGGTGATCGGGAAGCGGTCGGCCACGTCGCGCACGACTGCCAGGGCCCGGTCGAAGTTGCCCTTCACCGCCAGCACCTCGGCGCCGTAGAGCAGGGCCTGGGCCAGCTTTCCCTGGGCCACATAGCCATCGGGGATCAGCACGAAGGCGCGCATGCCGCCGCGCCGTGCATAGGCCGCCGCCGCGGCCGAGGTGTTGCCGGTGCTGGCGCAGATCACCGCCTCGGAGCCCTCCTCCCGGGCCTTGGAGATGGCCATCGTCATGCCCCGGTCCTTGAAGGAGCCGGTGGGGTTGAGGCCGTCGTACTTCAGGAATACCCGCACGCCGCCTCCGATGCGCTCGCTGATCACCGGCGCCGGGATCAGCGGTGTGGCCCCTTCGCGCAGGGTGATCACCGGTGTGGCGGCACTCACCGGCAGCCAGGGGCGATAGGCCTCGATCAGACCGGGCCAGTCGTGCATCGTGGCGCGTGGACCCACGAGACGCCGCAGCACTTGGAGCACAGGTCTGGAGTCAGCGACAGGCCAAGACGAATGTACGCCTCAGGGAGTGGTGGGTTTGGGCGAATCGCTGCGGATGTCGAGCGGTGATTCGGAGAAGAAGCGCA
>JBIIJS010000245.1:0-3646 GCA_044233605.1 Cyanobium sp.
GGCCTAGGTCGCGGTGCTCCTCGCCGCGGCCGGTGTTGAGGGCGGTCAGGGCGGTCTGCAGGTCGACGGGGGCAACCGGTTCACCGGCCTCCCAGAGGGGGCTGAGCAAATCGATCAGGCTGCTTGCCCGCTCAATCTGGGAGGGACGACCCTGGATCAGCAGGTCGAGCCCACGCAACACCAGTGTGGTGCCGGTGAGGGCTTCGAGCCTCCGCAGGGTGGCCTCGCCCGGACCCGCTAGGGCCTGGGCAGAGGCCGGGGCCGGCAGGGCAATGGTCCTGGCGAGGACTTCGCTCAGGCTTCGGCGGAGGCTTCCTCAGCCTCGGCAGAGGCGGCGGCTTCGGCAGAGGCGGCGGCTTCGGCAGCGGCTGCCGCCTTGGCTTCGGCCTCAGCCTTCTTGGCCTCAGCGGCGGCAGCGTCGCGGGCGGCGGCCTGCTTGAGCTTGCCCACCACCTCAGCGGGGCGGATCGTTTTCTCGATCAGGCCGCCCTTTTCGAGCAGGGCGCGCACCGTATCGGTGGGCTGGGCGCCCTGGCCTAGGCGGGTGCGGATCGCCTCGGTGTCGAGGCGGGTTTCCTTGGTGCGGGGGTTGTAGAAGCCGAGCTCCTCGAGCGGCCGACCATCCCGGCGGGAGGTGCTGTTGGTGGCCACGAGGCGGAAGCTCGCTTCCCGCTTCTTGCCGAACCGCTTCAGGCGGAGCTTGATCATTGAGGCCTAACCAAGAAAGTGAGCAAACAGCGAGTGTAGCCGGTGGCGTGCGGGGGGTCACAACAGGCCCTGTGCCCGGCCGGGGCAGATCAGGCTGTTCTTACCGCTCCAGCCTGTGGCGCGCCAGATCTGGGCGCGGAGCTGATCGCGGAGCAGGCGCAGCGGCGATTCCGGCTTTTGCTCGGAGGTGAGCGAACCCACGCCCTGCACCCGCCAGCCACGGCTTCCCGCCATCACTTCGCTGATGGCTCTCATGCGTGGCATGTGCTCAGGGCTGGTCACCACCATCAAGTGTCCCGGCCCTTTGCGGGTATCCAGCCAGTCCGTCATGTCTGCGCCCTGGGTGAGGGTGTCGCCGCAGGACCAGACATTCACCAGTTGATGCCTGCGACCCTTCACCAGGGTGGAGTTTTGGATCAGCCGGGCGCTCAGTTCGTGGGATGGTCCGGCCATCATCATCACCACCAGGATGGCGCGAGGTGATCCTGCCCAGATATTCAGGGCGGTTTCCGTGCGGCGTGGATCCGTCGCGTCCACGCTGATGATCTCCGTGCTGTATCCGTTGCTGTCCACGGGCAGGGGCATCTGCGGCCTGATCCAGGGCCAGAACCACCAGAGAGTGGAAGCGGCTCCGAGCGAGAGGGCCAGGGGATGGCGCCGAAAGGGGATGGAGATCAGCTCCGCCAGCTCTCCCGCCGGGCCATTGCGGAGCCAGCGGATCGGGGCGGGCGTGCGATGGCGCTTTCGGTGGCGATTGTGCCGATGGCCACTGTGGCTGGACATCCCAGGTCTGACCTTGCCGGATTCTTTGCGCAGCCCGCGCAGCAAATGGCGGATCTGCCGCTGCATGCGCCAGGCGAGGCGGAGGCCAGGCTGCGTGCCACCGCGGGTCTTCGTCTGCCCCTCCCCAATCAGTTCCTGCTTCTCCTCGCGAGGACTGTTCTGGAGCCAGCCGGGAAGGGTGGATCTGCCCTGACGCCGACGGCGGTAGCGCCGCCGCTCCTTTCGCGGCTGACCAGCGCTTCCGTCGGGATCCGAGGGGCTCAAAGATCACCGAAGCCCTTGCGGGACTTCTTGGGGCGCGGCGGCTTTGGCGCCCCACCCCGCCCGTGGCCGCCGGCGGGGGGCGCCATTCCGGGCATTCCTGGCATCCCGGGCATTCCTGGCATCCCGGGCATTCCTGGCATCCCGGGCATTCCCATCCCAGGCATTCCGGGCATTCCGCCGCGGGTCATCTGCTGCATGAAGCCGCGCATCTTCTGGAAGTCAGCGAGCACCTTGTCGACGTCGGTGGGGCTGTGGCCGCTGCCGGAGGCGATGCGGCGACGGCGGGAGGGTGCGGAGGCGAGAAGGTCGGGATCGCGGCGCTCAGCCTCGGTCATCGAGCCGATCATCGCCTCGATCCGCTTGAGCTGTTGCTCGCCCTGCTTGAGCATGCCGTCGTCAATCTTGTTCATGCCCGGGATCAGCTTCATCAGCCCACCCAGGGAGCCCATGCGCTTGATCAGGCGCATCTGCTGTACAAAATCGGAGAAGTCGAAGCTGGCTTCCTGCAGCTTCTGCTGCATGCGCGCCACATCGGCCAGTTCCACCTCCTTGGTGGCCTTCTCCACCAGCGTGAGCACATCGCCCATGCCGAGGATGCGGCTGGCCATCCGCTCGGGATGGAACGGCTGCAGCGCCTCCACCTTCTCGCCGGTGCCGATGAACTTGATTGGCGCGCCGCTCACCTTCCGGATCGAGAGGGCCGCGCCGCCGCGTGAATCGCCGTCGAGCTTGGTGAGCACGGCGCCGGTGATGCCCACCTGGTTGTGAAAGGCGCGGGTGAGATCGGCCGCTTCCTGGCCGATCATCGCGTCGACGACCAACAGCACATCGTCGGGTTGCACCGCCTCGCGGATGCGCACCATTTCCTGCATCATCGATTCATCGATCTGCAGGCGGCCGGCGGTATCCACCAGCACCGTGTCAAAGCCCTCCTCGAGGCCCCTGGCCACGCCAGCGGCGGCGATGGCCTCCGGTTTGGCGTCGGCGCCGAGGCTGAACACCTCCACGCCGATCTGATCGCCCAGCGTGCGCAGCTGGTCGATGGCGGCGGGACGGTAGACGTCGGCGGCCACCAGCAGCGCGCGGCGGCCCTGCTCCTTGAGGTGCAGGCCGAGCTTGGCGGTGGCGGTGGTTTTGCCGGCGCCCTGCAGGCCGGCCATCAGGATCACGGTCGGGCGTCCTTCGGCCCGGGCCAGGGGAGAGTTCTCGCCGCCCATCGTTTCCACCAGCTGCTCATGCACCAGCTGGATGAACTTCTGGTCGGGGCTGACGCCGCGTACCACTTCGGAGCCGACCGCTTTGCGGCGCACCTCCTCGACGAACTCCTTCACTACCGGCAGGCTCACATCGGCCTCCAGCAGGGCGCGGCGAACCTCCTTGAGGGCGCCGTCTACGTTGGTTTCCGAGATTGTCGACTGGCCGCGCAGGCCCTTGACGGCATCCTCGAAACGCTGGGAGAGCTCGTCGAACATCTGAGAAAGAAGGGGGGCGGGGGGAAACGGACTCAGGAGGCAGGTGTCTGGGCGGCGAAGCGCCATCGGCCCCCATCGCGGCCGAAGACATAGACATTGCGGATCGTCTTCTCGGGGGTCCGATCCAGCACCTTGCCATCGGCGGTGCGGCGGCTGTCGCTGTAACGCAGCTCGGCGGTGGCGGCGATGCGGCCGGGGGAGGTCTGGTCGACGCGAAGGTTGGTGATGCTGACCTCAATCGTCTGGCTCTCGCCGCGCACGGAATCGCTGCTGCGCTCATTGGCGAGGCGGCTCACCTGCTCGGGGCGGGCGATGGCATCAATACCCTCCGGCATGGCGCCGCCGCTGAGAACGATGGTTTTTGCAGTAAGCCAGCGTTCCAGAAGGGTACGAACCTGGATTTCGCTTGGCTGTGCCTC
>JBIIJS010000246.1:0-3629 GCA_044233605.1 Cyanobium sp.
GCGGCGGCTTCCGAGGAACGGCGGGCAGGCTGCCGAGGCTGCCGGCCCGTCTCGGGGCCGAGCAGGTCGGCCATCGTCAGCCCCTCGAGGCCGTCAGAATCGGCCCGGTCAAAGGCGGGCGGCTCGGAGATCGGAGCCGGCGCAGCAGGCGGGGAGGCAAGGGCCGGGGCGGCTGCATGGTCAGGCACCGCCTGGGATGCCGCGGCCTCGTCAGCGGGCGGGTCCTGCCTGCCCTCCTCCTTGCGGATCATCAGCACCTGGGGGGGGCGGCGCGGCGGCTGTGCAGCGCCGGATTCGGGAGAGCGGACGACCGGATTGCGAGTTGATCGGGGCGCGGGCTTGCCGGATCCGGCCATGTGCTCGGGTTCGCACGGGATTCCACACTGTAGGGAGCGCAATGCGAATGCCAGCGCCCCCCACCGCCCGGCCACACCCGCGATGGACCCCGCTCCCACGCCTCATCCACCTGCCGGCGCCCCCTGCCCGCCCTCACCGCCGCCGCGCCGTCTCGAACAGCTGTGCTGGCCCGAGCTGGCCGCCCAGGCCAGCAGGCCGGGCAGCACCGTGATCTGGCCGTTCGGGGCGATCGAGCAGCACGGGCCTCACCTGCCCCTGGGCACCGATGCCCTGTTCGCCGATCGCGTCACCGACGCATTGCTGGAGCGGCTGCCGCCGCAGCTTCCGATCTGGCGCCTGCCGCTGCAGAGCCTGGGCTTCTCGCCGGAGCACCAGGGCTTTCCCGGCACCCTCAGCCTGCCGCCCCAGCTGCTGATCGATCTGGTGGGGGCGGTGGGCCGGGATCTGGCCGCCGCGGGCTTCCGGCGGCTGGTGCTGCTCAATGCCCACGGTGGGCAGATCGGCCTGCTGGAGGTGGCCGCGCGCCAGCTGCGCGCCGGCCAGCCCCGGCTGGCGGTGCTGCCCTGCTTCCTCTGGCGCGGGCCGGAAGGAGTCGGGGAGCTGATCCCGGAACCGGAACGAAGCCAGGGTCTGCATGCCGGTCTGGCCGAGACCTCGCTGATGCTGCACCTGGCGCCGGAACTCACCGGCTCGGAACGCCGGGCCGACGGACTGGAGGGTGCGCCGATCCCCCCAGGCTGGAGCCTGGAGGGCCAGGCGCCCTGCGCCTGGCTCACCCGGGAGGTCAGCCACTCCGGAGTGATCGGCGATCCGACAGCCGCCACGGCAGAGCTGGGGGCGCTGCTGTACGCGCGCCTGGTCGATGGCTGGAGCCGGCGGCTGGAGGCCCTCCTGGGCAGCGACTGGCCGCCGGGATCCGGGGCGTCTTGATTAAAGTCCTGCAATCCTGACCCCTGCGGGCCTCAATGCCAACCATCGAATCCCCTACCCCGCTCGAATCCAGCGGCTGCGCCGCCACCCTGCAGGTGGATGGTCTGCCCGATTTCAGCAGTGATGCCTACAAAGACGCCTACAGCCGCATCAACGCGATCGTGATTGAGGGAGAGCAGGAAGCCCACGACAACTATCTCTCGATCGGCACCCTGATCCCAGACCAGGCCGAGGAGCTCAGCCGCCTGGCACGGATGGAGCTCAAACACATGAAGGGCTTCACCGCCTGTGGGACCAACCTCGGTGTGACCGCCGACATGGATTTCGCCCGCGCGTTCTTCTCCCCCCTGCGCGACAACTTCCAGGCTGCTCTGGCCGAGGGCAAGGTGGTCACGTGTCTTCTGATCCAGGCTCTGCTGATCGAGGCGTTCGCCATCGCCGCGTACCACATCTACATACCTGTGGCCGATCCCTTTGCCCGCAGGATCACTGAGGGCGTCGTCAAAGACGAATACACCCATCTCAATTACGGCCAGGAGTGGCTGAAGGCCAATCTTGCAGCCAGCCGGGATGAACTGGAGCAGGCCAACCGTGACAACCTGCCCCATGTGCGCCGCATGCTCGAGAGGGTCGCCGACGACGCCGCCGTCCTGCACATGGAAAAGGAAGACTTGATCGAAGACTTCCTGATCGCCTACCAGGAGGCGCTCACCGAGATCGGTTTCCAGCCCCGCGAGATCGCCCGCATGGCCGCTGCAGCTCTGCTGGGCTGAGCTCAGGGATCACGGGGCACGCGTGGCAAGATGTAGCGCCGGCGACAACCGGTCCACTCGCTCCCGGCCCCGACCTCCCGCATGTTCGGCCTGATCGGTCATTCCACCAGCTTCGAGGCTGCCCGCCGGCTGGCCCAACGGCTCGGCTTCACGGAGTACGCCGCCGGCGATCTCGACATGTGGTGCAGCGCTCCACCCCAGCTGGTTGAGCGGTTTGAGGTGGAGAGCGCCACCGGCAGGCGGATCGAAGGGGCCTACATCGATTCGGTGTTCGTGCCGGAGATGCTGCGGCGCTTCAAGACCGCCAAGCGCAAGGTGCTCAACGCCATGGAGCTGGCCCAGAAAAGCGGCATCGATATCAGCGCTCTGGGTGGCTTCACCTCGATCATCTTCGAGGACATGAACCTGCTGCGGGAGCAGCAGGTGCGGGCCACCACCCTCGACTGGCAGCGCTTCACCACTGGCAACACCCACACCGCCTGGGTGATCTGCAGGCAGGTGGAAACCAGCGCCCCCCAGCTTGGCATCGACCTGAAGCGCGCACGGGTGGCGGTGGTGGGAGCCACCGGCGACATCGGCAGCGCCGTCTGCCACTGGCTGAGCCAGCGCACCGGCGTGGCCGAACTCCTGCTGGTGGCCCGAAAGCCCCAGCCCCTGCTCGATCTGCAGGGCGCCCTGGACGGCGGCCGCATCCTCAGCCTGGAGGAGGCCCTGCCAGAGGCCGACGTGGTGGTGTGGGTGGCAAGCCTGCCGGAGAGCCTGAGCATCGATGTGGCGACCCTGCGCAAGCCCTGCCTGATGATCGATGGCGGCTACCCCAAGAATCTCGACAGCAAAGCCGCCGGCGATGGCGTGCACGTGCTCAAGGGTGGCATCGTGGAGTTTCATCGCGACATCGACTGGCAAGTTGTGGCGCTGGCGGCGGAGATGGAGCGGCCGCAGCGTCAGATGTTCGCCTGCTTCGCCGAGGCGATGCTTCTCGAATTTGAGGGCTGGCACACCAATTTCAGCTGGGGGCGCAACAACATCCGTCTCGAGCGGATGGATCAGATCGGCGCAGCCTCACTCCGCCACGGCTTCCGTGCCCTCGGCCTTGAGGCCTCTCTCTCCCTCGCCTGAGTTCCGCTCCGCAAACGCCATGGCCCGCCGCGCCCTGCTCGAATTCGAGAAACCCCTGGTGGAACTGGAGGAGCAGATCGAACAGATCCGCCAGTTGGCACGCGATTCCGAGGTGGATGTGAGCCAGCAGCTGCTGCAGCTCGAGACCCTCGCCACCCGCCGCCGCGAGGACATCTTCCGCGCCCTGACCCCGGCGCAGAAAATCCAGGTGGCGCGCCACCCCCAGCGGCCCAGCACGCTCGACTACATCCAGGTGATCACCGACGCCTGGATGGAGCTGCACGGCGATCGTCGCGGCTCCGACGACCAGGCCTTGGTGGGGGGCATCGGACGGATCGGCGATCAGGCGGTGGTGCTGCTGGGGCACCAGAAGGGCCGCGACATGAAGGAGAACGTGGCCCGCAACTTCGGCATGGCCTCCCCCGGCGGCTATCGCAAGGCGCTGCGGCT
>JBIIJS010000052.1:0-14183 GCA_044233605.1 Cyanobium sp.
CTGCCAGGGTGTGGGTGAGCATCAGCACGCCGGTCTTGCCGATCTTGTAGGGGGTGACCATCGGCACCGCCTTGAGCGAGTCGGCGTCGACGTCGATCAGGTTGATGATCCGGCCGAAGCCCTGGCGGCGCATCCAGGGCAGTGCCGCCCGGCAGGCGTGGTGGGTGATGTGCAGGGTCTGCTCGACGCTGCGGTGCCAATCGGCCACATCCATCGCTTCGAGCGGTTTCCAGACGATGCCGGAGGCGTTGTTCACCAGGATGTGCAAGCCTCCCAGGGTTTCGGCCGCTGCGGCGAAGGCGGCCTCGGTGGCCGCGGCGTCTGCCAGGTCTGCGGCCAGGGCCATGGCGCGCCGGCCGCCGGCCCGCAGCTGCTCCACCAGTTCCAGCGCCTTGGCCTCGCTGTGCTGGTAGTGCACCACCACATCGGCGCCGGCCTCGGCCAGGGCCAGGGCGATGGCGCGGCCGGTGCGCCGGGCGCCGCCGGTCACCAGGGCAACCCGGTCCCGCAGGGGAAGCGCTCCCTCGCCGCTGCCTCCGCTCACGCGCCGCCCTCCCCGCTCTCGATTGTGTCCGCCGCCAGCAGCGCCTGGATCAGGTCAGGATGGTGGGTGCGGATGATGTCGGGCCCGGCGAAGAGCACGTTGGAGGCGAACAGGATGCGGGCCAGCCGTTCAGGCTTGCGGGCGGCATAGAGCAGGATCGGGCAGCCGAGGGAGCGCAGCCGCCCGAGGTTCCAGAGCACGCTGTTCTGCAGCTGTACCTTCCCCACCTCGTCGGTGGAGGGGTGGATGATGCCGAGGTTGGGGTCGATGATCACTTCGGCCACCCCGGCGGAGCGGGCCTGCTCCACGCGCGGGCCGAGATGGTCGAGCAGACCTTGCAGCCGGTACGGCACCGGAGCGGTGTCGCGCATGCGGTAGGCGTCGCCGTAGGGCATGTAGGTGAGGATCAGCGAGGCGCCCGCCGCCGCCGTGGCCGCCAGCACCTCAGGGGCGAGCTCGGCGCCGGTGAAGTTGATGTCGGTGGCGCCGGCCTCCAGGGCCGCCAGCACGGTGGCTGAGCTCCAGGTGTCCACCGACACGCGGTAGCCCTTGGCGCGCAGGAGCCGCAGGGGGGGCAGCAGCCGGCGCTGCTCCTCGGCGTCGTCGATCATCGGCGCGGTGGGGGTGATCGAGCGGGCGCCGAGGTCGAGCAGGGCGCAGCCCTGGGCGCTCAGCCAGGCGGCCCGCTCCAGCAGCTGCTCGTTGCCGCTCACCACTGAATCGCTCACCATCGATTCGGGCGAGAGGTTGATCACCCCGAGCAGGGTGGGACGGGCGGGCGGCGACATCGGCGGCAGGGCGGAGAAGACGGGGCGTGGCGGCGGGGCCGGCTCATACGGCGGGGTGGAGCCCGGGTTCGTGGTCGGCCCGGTCCGCCCGCACGGCCGCGGCTAGCCGGTCCAGGGCCTCTGGCCGGCGGCGGCTCACCTCGTCCCAGGTGGGGGTGAGGGACTGTTGGCGATCCTCCTGCACGAAGCTGCGGCCGGCCTCAAACAGGCTGGCGGCCAGGAACTCCACCGCCTGGGCCTCGGCGCCGCGATCGAGCCGCAGCCCGTTGAGGGCGGCATCGGCGGCGTAGGAGTCCATCAGATCCAGCACGATCCGCTGGTAGGCGGTCACGACGCTGCGCACCAGCCCCAGGTCGAGCACCTGGCCCTGGGCGGCCAGCCCCCGGAACAGCCCCAGGGCTATGTCGCGACTCATCCGCCCCAGCCCGCTGTCGGCTCCAGCCTCGACGCTGAAGGCGCGGTGCTTGTGGTCGTAGGCGGCGGCGATGTCCACCTGGCAGATCTGGCGGGTGGAGTGGTCGCGGTACATCTCGGTGAGCACGCCGATCTCCAGGGCCCAGTCGCAGGGCAGGTGCAGACGCCGGGCGGCGCTCAGCCGCATCGCGCATTCCCCGGCGAGGGAATAGCGGAAGCTGTCGAGGTACTCCAGGTAGCGGCTGGGCGGCAGGCAGCGCCGCAGAGCGCGCAGCAGCGGGGTGACGAACAGGCGGCTGACGCGGCCGTAGATCACGCCGTCGCCGAGGCGGGGGTAGTAGGCCTTGGCGAAGACGAAGCCGCTGTCGGGATGGAGCAGCGGCTGCACGAGTCGCGCCAGCATCCGTGGGGTGAAGCTCAGCACGTCGCAGTCGTGCAGGGCCACCACCTGCGCCTGGCCATGGCCCTGCACCAGCCCGAGGCCGAGCCAGATGTTGTGCCCCTTGCCCCGCTCCGCCGGCGCCAGTCGCTCGGCCCGCAACTCCTCCACCAGGGCTGCCACCCGCGCTCCGTCGTTCCAGATCACGTGATGGGGCTGGGGAAGCCGGCCGAACAGCTCCAGGGCGGCGCGATGGGCGTCCGCGTCCGCCCGGTCGAGGCCGATCACGATCTCGGCCAGCCAGGGCAGGCCGGCGAGCTGGGTCACGAACGGCTCCAGGGCCGGTCCCTCAAGCTCCGAGGCCAGACAGGGCAGCACCAGGCTGATCGGCGTGGTCTGGGCCAGGCAGGCCACCTCCGCCAGCAGGGCGCCGGTGTCGCGTTCGCCCAGGTCGTGGAGGGTGGAGACGATGCCGTTCTGGAAGAAGTCGCTCATCGCTCTGTCTCCCCCAGCCGCTCCAGCCCGCCCCGGTCGGTGAGCGCCACGGCCAGCTCGGCGACGTTGCGGCCGCTCACCGGATCGATCCAGTCCGGTGCGATTTCCGCCAGCGGCACCAGCACGAAGGCCCGTTCCCGCAGGCGGGGATGGGGCAGTTCCAGCCGCTCGCTCGTCAGTTGTCGCCCGCCGAACAGGATCAGGTCGAGATCGAGCGTGCGCGGGCCCCAGCGCTCGGCCCGCACCCGCCCGAAGTGGACTTCGATCTCCTGCAGCCGGTCGAGCAGGGCCTCGGGCTCCAGCAACACCTCCAGCAGCGCGCAGCCGTTGAGGTAGTTGGGCTGGGGCGGGCCCACCGGGGCGCTGCGATACCAGGCGGAGCGGGCCAGCAGCCGCACCCCGGGCATGGCGTCGAGTTGGGTCAGGGCGCCCTCCAGGGTGGTGTCGCAGTCGCCGAGGTTGCAGCCGAGGGCGATGGCGGCGCGCTCAGTCGCCATCAGCGCGGCCGCGGTTCAGCTCCACAGCGATGCGGCCGTCGAAGCCGGGGATCGGTGCTGCCACCTTGGTCAGCCGGATCCACACGCCGCGCACCGGCGGGAAGGCCAGCACCGCGTCGGCGATCACGGTGGCCAGCCGCTCGATCGTGCGGAAGCGGGAGGTTTCGAGCATGGTCTTCACCTTCGTCACCACATCGGCGTAGTTGAGGGTGTGGGCCAGCTCGTCGTCGCCGCCGGTGAGCGAGAGGTCGAGGTCGATGGCGAGGTCCACCTCAAACCACTGGCCGAGGCTCTGCTCCTCCGCGAAGAAGCCCGTATAGCCGTAGCCACGGATGCCGGAGATGCGGATCGTGTCCACGGCTCAGCCCCTCCGGTAAAAGGGGCGCTTCACCACCCGGGCCGGCTCGGCCCTGCCACGGATCTCCACCGCAAGTTCGGTGCCGACTTTCGCGTGCTCGGTGGGCACGTATGCCAGGGCGATCGCTTCGCCGAGCGAGGGAGACCAGGTGCCGCTGGTCACCTCGCCCACCACTTGTCCGTCGTGCAGCACCGGGTAGCCGTGGCGAGCGATGGCCCGGCCCTGCAGCTTCAGGCCC
The DNA here is from genome assembly GCA_044233605.1 of Cyanobium sp. Taxonomy (GTDB): domain Bacteria; phylum Cyanobacteriota; class Cyanobacteriia; order PCC-6307; family Cyanobiaceae; genus Cyanobium. The sequence goes on from JBIIJS010000052.1 coordinate 3,714, forward strand.
ACCAGCCGACGGTGCACCCCCTCGGCGCTCTGGCGCTCAAGGGCTTCGCGGCCGATGAAGGCGGCCGGCATCTCCAGGTGAACCAGCCAGCCCAGGGATGCCTCCAGCGGTGAGGTGGTGGTATCCATATCGTTGCCGTAGAGGTGCATGGCCGCCTCCAGGCGCAGGGTATCGCGGGCGCCAAGACCGCAGGGCGCCACTCCCTCGGCCAGCAGCCGCTGCCACAGCGCCACCCCCGCCTCACGGCTCAGAAGCAGCTCGAAGCCGTCTTCCCCCGTATAGCCGGTGCGGGCCACGAACACCGGCACCCCCTCGAGGGCGCCGCCGCTCAGGCTCAGATCCCGGTGGCCGAAGCGGGGCAGGCCGGAAAGATCGGTGCCGGTGAGCGCTTCCAGCCGCGCTGGCGCCTCCGGGCCCTGCAGGGCCAGCAGTACCCCATCGCCTTTGCGGTCGGTCACGGTGATGCCGCGGGGTTCGAGCTGGCTGCGGATCCAGGCGGTGTCGGCCTCGGCGCAGGCGGCATTGATCACCACCAGCAGCTCGTCGCTGTTCAGCCCGTCCACCGTGCTGCGGCCCCGGTCGTAGACGATCAGATCGTCGCGGATGCAGCCGGCGTCGTTGAGCAGCACCGTGTAGCAGGCCTCAGCGGGCCCGATGCGGAACAGATCGCTCGGCACCAGGGCCTGCAGGGCGTCCTTGACTCCGTCACCGCGCAGGGTGAGCACCCCCATGTGGGAGATGTCGAACAAGCCGCAGCGGCTACGCACAGCCTGGTGCTCCTGCACCAGACCGGTGAACTGCACCGCCATCTCCCAGCCTGCGAAAGGAACCATGCGGCCACCGGCGGCCCGTGCCGCCTCGAAGAGCGGGGTGCGTGCCAGCGGTTCCGCGGCGGTGGGGTGGGTGGCCATGGCGGTGGCAATGGGTGGTTGGCGCGATCCTATGGAGGGCGACTGTCTGCGGGCGCATGCAGGAAGTCTGGAGAAAGGCTGACATTCCGGTTTTCACCGCAGCCGATCGGCCGAAGTCTGACTACCTTGAGCGACCACTTTCCTCGCTCGATGGGCAATCGCCCCAGCTGCCGCAGTTGCCGCCACTGTTCCCCGCCCGTGGGAGCAGAGCTGGGCTGGTGCCAGCTGCGGCAGCTGCCCATCCATCCCGAGCTGGTGACGGAGCTCTGGTGCCATCACTGGACGGCCCGTCCGCCGAAGCTGCCGGTGATGGCGCCACTGGCCGGCACCCAGGGCCCATCCGGCAATCGGCAGCTCAGTTTCTCCGGCATGTTGCGCGAGGAAGGCTGATGGCCTCCGCCAGGTGCTGAAGGGCGGAAAAGCAGCCATCGCTACGACAGCGGGACATACGAGTCCCTTCAATTAAGCTGAAATCCCCATCAGGCCGATCAGCCCGATGTCACCACAAACCCTGGAGGTGCACCGCCTTGGTCGCGAGCCCCGCATCCATCACCACCCCGATCGAGCTGATGGCCGCTCAGGTGGATTGCGAAGTGATCACACTGCCCACCGGAGCCAGGGTGTTCAATCGTGGGGCCCGTGCCAATGCGATCTACGCAGTGCGCCGCGGCATGGTGGAACTGGTGGGCGAGCAGGGCGAGAAAACCTGCTACCGCCCCGGTGAGCTCTTCCTCTACCTCGACATCGTCTGGCGCGAGGGGTTGCACCGCAGTGAGGCCGTGGCGCTCACTCCGGTGGAGATCCTACGGCTGGACCGCTTGCGGTTCCTCAACCTGCTGCACAACCACCCCACCCTGGCGATTCTGCTGATCGGTCAGCAGCACGACCGTTTGCGCGAGCAGCGGGCCAGCGGAGCGTGCTGTTACTGAGAGCCGGCTGCCGCCGCGCCGAGCAGCATCAGCAGGGAGCGCACCACCTTCGCCGCCAGCACGGCACTCACGCCACTGCTGTCGAGCTGGGGTGCCAGTTCCACCACATCAGCGGCCACCAGCCGGTGGTGGCGCAGCTCCTCCACCAGCCTGGCAAAATCGTCCCAGCGGAAACCGCCCGGCTCGGGTGTGCCGGTGCCAGGCAGCACCGACGGATCGAACCAGTCGAGATCCACGGTGAGATAGAGGGGGCGGCCGCGCAGCGGCCGAAGGGCTTCGGCCATCCGCCCGATCGGCACCAGCCGTCCGGTGGCCCGCAGCTCCCTGAACTCCTCGCCCGTGCCGCTGCGGATCGCGATCTGCAGCAGCTCCCCGCTGGGCAGCACCTCCAGGCAGCGGCGCATGGCGCAGGCGTGGCTGTGATGGGCGCCCAGCCATTCCTGACGCAGGTCGGCATGGGCATCGAGCTGCACCAGCGCCAGATCCGGATACCGCTCAGCCACTGCACCGACGGCGCCGGAACTGATCGAGTGCTCCCCCCCCAGCATCAACGGGTGCAGGCCCATCGCCAGCACCGCTTCGGTGGCCTGGCGGACGGCCTGCACCACCGGTTCCGGGGCACCGAAGGGGATCTCCACCGCCCCCAGATCGGCGAAGGGCAGATCCTCCAGATCCAGGTCGAGCTGGGGGCAGTAGCTCTCCAGTCCGCTGCTCACCTCGCGGATCGCCGCCGGCCCGAAACGGGTGCCGGGGCGGAAGGAGGTGGTGCCGTCGTAGGGCACCCCGAGCAGACCCACGCGGCAGCCAGCCGGATCGCGGCGGGCACCCATGTACAGGGCGCCGTCGGTGTCGAACAGGTGGAGGGTCATGCGGAGAGGGCGCGTTCGATGAAGGCGGGCATTACCTCGAAGCCGCCCTGCTGCCAGCGGGGGCTCCAGATCTCGCAGCCGTCCGCCACCGCGGCGGCACGGCCGGGATCGATCTGGCGGTAGCGGGGGGCGTCGGTTGCGGCGAAGGTCCAGCTCCACCAGCCGCTGGGGTACATCGGCACCCAGCCATACAGGGGATCGGCGTGGCCGAACACCTCGCGCAGCAGCCTCACCATCTCTAAGTGGACGTCGCGGAAGGCTTCCGGTGATTCGCTCTGGGTGGCGAACACGCCGCCTGGCCGCAGGATGCGGCGACAGTGCGCGAAGAAGGCTCGGTTGAACAGCCCCTCGGCCGGTCCGGCTGGGTCGGAGCCATCGACGATCACCACGTCGTAGCTGGCAGCGGGGGCGGCGGCGACCCAGGCGATGCCATCGCCGATCGTGAGCGCCAGGCGCGGATCGCTCCAGGCGTCGCCGCCGATCGAGGGAAGATGGCGGCGGCTCAGCTCCACCACCGTGCCGTCGATCTCCACCAGGTCGAGCTGCCGCACGCCGGCATGGCGCAGGCACTCCCGGGCGGTGCCGCCATCGCCGCCGCCGATCACCAGTACCCGCTCGATCGATGCCGCGCCGCACAGGGCGGGATGCACGATCGCCTCGTGGTAGTGGCGCTCCTGCCGTTCGGCGGTCATCCAGCAGCCGTCGAGCAGCAGTCCTCTCCCATAGCGGTCGCTCTCGATGATCGTGACCCGCTGGAAGGGCGAGCGCTCCTCGGCGATCACGCGGCCGGCCAGGCCGTAGCGCACCCCATCGAGTTCCTCATCGATCCAGCCGCCCGGGGCGGTGTTCGTGTCGTGCATGGGGCAGGCCCGTCGTTTTCAGCTGAACCGCATCCAGCTAAACCGCAGGGAGCACCCTCTGTCACGGACCCATGGACCTCGCCCGCCGTTCGATGCTCCGCGCCGGGCTCCGCCTGGGTGCCGCCCTGGGCCTGGCCGGTGCCCTGCCCGCCGCGGCGCGAGCCGATGGTGACGGCGAGGCTGCCGCCCGTCTGCGGCGCCGGCTGGAGATCTGCCGGCCGCCGGGGGATCCACTGGCGGAGCTGCTGCGGCGCAACGAGGCCTTCGCGACGGTGTGGAAGGAGGCGGCGGCCAGCGGCGATCCACTGGAGCGGGCGCGGCTGTTGCAGGAGCATGGCGCCCTGCACTGCCAGGTGCGGCCCGAGGCGCTGGCGAGCGGCCAGCGCCCCTGGGCGGCGGTGCTGGGCTGCGCCGACTCGCGGGTGGCGCCGGAGTGGCTGTTCGCCTCCGGTTCCGGCGAGCTGTTCGAGGTGCGCTGCGCAGGCAACACCGCCTTCGATGCCGGCGTTGCCTCGCTGGAGTACGCCGTGGCCGAACTGCAGGTGCCGCTGATCCTGGTGATGGGCCACAGCGGCTGCGGCGCCGTCACCGCCGCCATGGGCAGTGCGCCGTTGACGCCGCTGCTGGAGGAGCTGCTGACGCCGATCCGCGCCGCCCTGCGGCCGGGCCTGGATCTGGCGGCGGCGGTGTCGGCCAATGCCCGCGCCACGGCTCGGGCGCTGCCGCGCCGCAGCGAGCTGCTCGCTGGCGCCCAGGCGGCCGGCCGGCTGCGGATCGAGGCCGCCGTGGCCGACATCGGCAGCGGCCGGGTGAGCGTGCTGTGAGTGGCGAAGACCTGCCGGTGACCGCGACGTTGGTGATTCCCTCGGCGGAGCTTGGTTGGCGCTTCTCGCGCGCCTCCGGGCCCGGCGGCCAGGGTGTGAACACCACCGATTCGCGGGTGGAGCTGGTGTTTGATCTGGCGGGTAGTCCGTCGTTGCCGGAGCCGCTGCGGCAGCGGGCCCTGGCGCGGCTGTGGGGGCGGCTGGCGGGCGGTGAGCTGACGGTGGTGGCAGCCGAGCACCGCTCCCAGTGGCGTAACCGCCAGGCGGCCCGTCGGCGGCTGGCGGAGCTTCTGGCCCTGGCGATAGCTCCGCCGCCTCCACCGCGGCGCCGTACCCGGCCGACGCGGGCCTCGCAGCAGCGGCGCCTGGCGGCCAAGCGTCAGCGCGGCTCCCTCAAGGCAGATCGGCGCGCCGGCCGGCGCGATTCGCAGGAATGAACGAGCTGGTTCAGCTTTCGCCGGCTTCGGCGCGGAGGCGGGCCTTGGCCTCCTGCCAGTGCCGCTCCAACTCGGCCAGGCCACGGCCGGCCAGCTCGCCGCCTAGGGCCGCCTCGACATGGGCGAAGCGCTCCAGGAAGCGGCGGTTGGTGCCGGCCAGGCCCTCCTCCGGATCGAGGCCGCACCAGCGGCCCACGTTCACCAGGGTGAACAGCACGTCGCCCAGCTCGGTTTCGGCGTGGGCGCGGTCGCCGGCGGTCACCGCTTCCTTGAGCTCATCGAGCTCCTCGTGCACCTTCGCCCATACCCCGTCGAGGTCGTCCCATTCGAAGCCGGCGGCGGCCGCCTTGCGTGAGATCGCCATCGCGCCGGCCAGGGCCGGCAGGCCGCGCACCTTGCCTGCCAGCCCGTCGCTGAGGGGGCTGGCTGAGGGTACGGCGGCGGTGCTGCCGGCGCCGGCTGCCTGACGCTCCCGCTCCTTGATCGCCTCCCAGTGCTGCCGCACCGCGGCGCTGTCGGCCGCCTCGGCATCGCCGAACACATGCGGATGGCGCCGCACCAGCTTGTCGCGGATATCCCGCGCCACCGTCTCCAGCGTGAAGCGGTCCTCCTCGGCGGCGATGCGGGTATGCAGCAGCACCTGCAGCAGCAGGTCGCCCAGCTCCTCGGCCAGGTGGCGATCATCGCCGTGGCGAATCGCGTCGGCCACCTCGTGGGCCTCCTCCAGCACATACGGAATCAACGAGGCATGGGTCTGCTCCAGGTCCCAGGGGCAGCCGCCCTCGGGGTCGCGCAGGCGGTCGACGACGGCGATCAGCTCGGCCAGGGCCTCGAGGCTGGGCGGCGGGCCCGGGTCATGGGCTGGCGGGATCGACATCGCGGGCGGCGCGGGGCTGGACCCATCCTGCTGGTCTGGCTCAGCCGCGAAGGCGGCGCCTGAGGCGCCACAGCCGGCGCAGCGGCCGCGGCAGGCGGGGCCAGGGGTCGCCGTCCTGCAGCAGGTGCAGCCAGGCGCTGGCTTCCAGCCCCACCAGGGTGGCGAGCAGCGTGGATCGCTGCTCGTGCCAGAGGCCGCCGAGGGCCGCCACCACCTCCGTTGTCGACGGGCCCCCGAATGGGTGCAGCAGCTGGACGGCCAGGGCCGCGGCTGTCGCCAGGTAGACAAGGCGGCCGGCGCTGCCGACCAGTGGCGTGTGCGAAAGGGCGGAGCGGTGGCTGAGAACACGCCGGTAGGGCCACCACAGCAGAGCCAGCGGCCCCCAGCGGCGGGTGGCGTTGGAGCGGGTGTCGAGGTCGGGGGACAGCCAGAGGCCGCCCACCAGGAAAGCCAGGCCGGCCGCCAGCGCCGCGGTGGGCCCGAGCACCGGCCAGCAGAGCAGCCCGAAGGGCAGGGCCAGCAGCCCGGTGGCACGGTCGTGGCTGCGGCCGCTGGCCATCGGCTCAGGGCAGCACCCGCTGGGCAAGCTGGTGCAGGCTGCGATTGTGTTGCCGGTCCCCGCGTTGGAGCAGGTGGTGCCGCGGTTCCGGTAGGTCGCGGATCTGCTGGGAGGGCATGAAAGCCTCCGCTCAGGGCTCGGCCAGGTTACGGAGGTCGCCTGCAGATTTCATGCAGATGCAGGGAGTTCCCTGCGGCGTCCCTCCAAGCCTCGCCGCCGTTCCGGCAGAATCAAGCACAAGCGCGATTAGCTCAGCGGTAGAGCAGCTGTCTTACACACAGCATGTCGCTGGTTCGAATCCGGCATCGCGCATCACGGAAAGGCAGGTGGGACTTGGGTTCTGGGGTCTGGGGCTGGTCTTTCTAGAGGCATCGGCAAGGGCGCACCGGATGAAGACCGCCTTCCCAACCCGTGGCTCCACGGCTGGAACATGCGTTTCAGGTGCTACACCTGATTCCAATCCCCGCATCAGCCACGATTCCGCTTTGGCGGGTGTCAAGCCCTGCAGCTGGGAGCGCATCCCGCAGGCCTACCCCCGGCTGGAGCCTGCCGACACCGACGAGGCTCCGGCTTCGGCAGCCTGGCGGATGGAAGAGCGAGAAGAGGCGCTGGTCCTGAGCAGATCGGGTGCAGATCGCCCCATCCTGTCGTTGGACAGGAAAAACTGAGCGTCTCAATCAATCCAGAGGCAATTTTCAGCCGCCGCCGCTATCAGCAGCACGAAGTCAGCAAGCGCTTATTGTGCAGTCTGCGCATCGATCTGAGGGCTGCACCTTGCTGCCTGGTGGCATCAGACTGCTGAAGCGAACCTGGCGCAGACCAGCACCGCCTACAAGGTCAATGACTCAACAGAACAGCGGATGTAGCACAGGCTGCGGCTGCCTGGCCGCCCTGATGGCCATGGGATTTCTGCTCGCCTACTGGCCGGTGTTCCTGACCATGGGACTGCTGGTGCTCTTCATTCTTTTGGTAACCAACGCTGTGCTGGAACACAACAGGCGGCAGCTCAAGGCGCTGGTGGATGCGGCCGATCGCCGTGTTCGGAATGATCCCTGCGGGGTACGGGATGGCTTTGGCGTTATCCAGGGCATCACCCTTGCGGGTGACAGCGCCACCCCCAGGCTCGACATCCGTTGTCGCACGCTGGCAGCGAGCGGCAGCCAGTTGGAAGCCGAGGAACAGTGCATCAGCCTCAGTCCCCCGCCCGAGCTGCAGCAGTTGAGCAGCGTGAGCGGCATCCGCTACTGGCTCAAAGACGGAGGCATCACGCTGCTGGAGGATCTTTCAGTGGAAGCCAAGGCCACTCGGGCGGCGATGGAGTGCCTGCGGGAGCGAGCCTGGTCTGAAGATGCGTTGGGGAAGATCAGGGAACTCATCGCGGCGCTGATCAACACCCTGGCCAAGGCGGAAGGAAATGAGCTGCTTGAATCGGCCATCCCGCAGCTTCAGGAAGCCCTGCGTACCTTTGAGGCAGAACAGGCGAAGTTGCAGCAAGCCCACAGCAGCGCCGACCAAATGCTGCGCAAGCTGTACGACTTCCTGAGCGTGCCGGATCGAATTCGGCCGATTCTCAACTTTGATCTAGGTCAACTGTACGACCCCCAGCGCTTCGCTGCTCTCGAGCAATCGTTCTCCGAGGTGGTGCTGCTGAACGACACCTTCCGCGAGCTTTCCAGAGATGCGCTGGCCTGAACTGCAGGAAGCCCGGCGCCCGATACAGCAATCTGGCCAGTACAGGTGTGCGCATTCGGTGTTGCCACGGTGCCGGTTCCGCTCAGCGCCCTTCAGCTGTCGTGCCTTGAGATGGCCGAGGACTGGCCCTGGCTGGATCAGGCTTGCCATTTCTTCCGCCTTGAGGCCGCCGCTGGCGCATGGACAGGCAGGACCGCTATGGGTGTTGGGAGCATGGCCGGAAGCCCAGCTTCGAAAGGTTGATCCCAGCCCAGGCGCTGTCGCCTGGGCACCGCCGAAAGCATAAAGAAAGGTGGTTGTTAAACTCTTAAAGTCTGGACTGCTATTTGCCGTTGAGTAGTGATATCAAATGAATGCCTTTTCTGTGTTATTCGAATACCGTGCGCACCACCGCGCTGCCTGCAAGCAACAGCAGACTATGATTCATGAATTGCCGCCGTGATCGGACTTTTATTTGTCGGGCTTGACCTGAGCAATGCAGGTGTTTGCCAGCCCTATCGATTGATTTAACTGCAGCAAGATTAGCTAAAGACAAATCTTTTTCTGTCAATCTCCATTTTTGTTGGTGATCTCGAGGGCGATTGGCGGCTCTGCGGCAGGATCTTTGGCGGGCAGTAGAAGACCCGCTTCGCTCTCTGTTAGGAGCTCTCACTTGCAATCTACCCCCTAGAGAAAGCAAGGCATAGGTTCGCTGGACAAGACCAATATGGTTGGCTAAGGTAGTGATGACAGCAAATGAAATGAAGGGCAGTGAGGGAATAAAGAATATGACGATCACAACGGATTCAGCGATGCAATGCGCTCCAGTAAGTAGAGCAAGGCCGGAAGCGAGACCGAGGAAAATAAGAAGCAATAAAATCAAAACTTGTCTATAGATGCCAGCGTAGACCAGCGTGCAGTTTGCGAGATACCCCTTGCTGTCGTTCATGATCTGGAACTCCTGTCTTTGAAGCTGAATGATCCCCGTATGAAACAGCCACATGAAACACTTTTTGTTGTGCCGTCTGCAACAGGATGGCTCTGTCTCCCTCCCATCCACTTCGGCCTTGCCGCCTTGCTCGCCCCACAACGTACATCTTTGCAAGACTTGGCGGGCGGTTATCCCTATCGGCTGCATTACGGCTTGCGGTTATAATAGCAATCCACTCGTTTTTGCAATCGCGTCTCATTCGTAGTTTTGGCAAGGAGCGCCTCTCCATAAAGAGTTGTCTCCATAGCTGTTGCATGCGAATGACGGCGGCATGATGAAAAGCATTGGCTCAGAAAGGCATTTCCATGGCTTTAAGCGATGAAACCTGTATCCCTTGCCGCGACGGAGGTCCCACCCTTGGGCCAGGCGAGCTCGAAGAGCTGAAGAAGGAGCTGCCTGGCTGGGAGGTGGTCGACGCCAGGTATCTCCACAAGCGGATGGAGTTTCCCAATTTCTCCAGCGCCCTCGCTTGGCTGAATCGCGCGGGTGAAATTTGTGAAGAACAGGGTCACCACGCCGATTTCGCTGTGGGTTGGGGTTATGTGGACGTCAAGATCTTTACGCACAAAGCTCAGGGGCTGACGCGTGCTGATGCCATATTGGCGGCCAAGTTTGATGCGAGGCTTCCGTGATCAGAAACCGAAGCCTCTACCAGCCTTGTTAAAGTAGGAAAGAGTCTCCTGCAGCAGGACCATGATCTGCGACATGCTGGTCCGAAGCATGTCTGCCTAATCCCCCGCAGATCAAGCCCGCAGGACCTGATAGGTTCACCACCTTCAGGCAAGCTAATTTCGTTTTTTCTGGGAAATCAGCTTAAACCTTCTGCGCATCCCGGAGAATCAGCAATTGACGGGAGCCGCGCTTTTTATGTAACGATTGATGCCGCTGGGCGAGCAGTCCCCCGGCCCAGTGGCAGCCCTTCTTAGACTCAGTTCACTATCCCCAAGAGGTTGTCATGGCTACTTGCCATCCACCCAACACGCCTGCAGCCGTATCTGCCACCGACGAGCTCCATCACCTGAAGCAACTGCTTGAGGAGGATGCAGGCTTTGCCGAGGCCCTTCGCAGCACAGACACCACCGAGGAGGCGGCACGACTGGTCTGTGAGCACGGTCTTGATGTGACGCCGGAAATGCTGTGGCGTAACCGCGGCACCCTGGAGAGCGGCGGGCGCCCTACCTGGCGCGGCTGAATTCAGCAACGGTCAACCTGATGGTCCTAAGGCCATGGGGCCTAGGCCGGCACCATGCACACCCACCCGGCACCCGGTGCCATGGCCAAGGATCCGATCTGCGGCATGGTCGTTCCCGCGGCCACAGCGCTGTCGGCCGAGCGAGCTGGGCGCAGTTATTACTTCTGCAGTGAGGGTTGCCGGCAGACCTTTCTGGCGCCGGAGCAGGAGCTGCGCCGCCTGCGTCGCCGGGTGGGTATTGCCCTCAGCGGCGTGCTGGCCCTGGCGGTGCTGCGCGCTGCCGCCTTCATCGCTCTGGCCGCTGGCGTCAGCCTGCTGAGCTGGGCGCCGGTGGCCCAGCTGCCCTGGCT
>JBIIJS010000247.1:0-3585 GCA_044233605.1 Cyanobium sp.
GCTTAGTGCCGCCCCGATGCTTCAGTCCGCCGCCGAAGGTGCATTCCGAGGTGATCGCCATCGATCCGCTGCCTGCTGATCAACGTCCTTCACCGAATCTCTGCCGCACGGTTGAGCGGCTGCTGCGGGCCGCTTTCACGGCGCGGCGCAAAATGCTGCACAACAGTCTGGCTTCGCTTGTGCCCATCGATCAGCTTGGCCCGCTGGCGGCGGAAGTGGGGATCGACCTGCGCCGACGCCCCCAGGAGCTGGCCCCAGAGGCCTGGCTGGCGCTGGCCGCCGGTTTGAATCGCTCCAGCGCCGATGCCGCCGGTGCGATCGCCTGATGCCCGACGACCCCATGGCCAAACTCACTATTCTCGCTCCCGCCAAGATCAACCTGCACCTCGAGGTGCTGGGGCTCAGGCCCGACGGTTACCACGAGCTGGCAATGGTGATGCAGAGCCTCGATCTCTGCGATCGGCTGCACTTGGCCAACCGGGCCGATGGCACGATCCTGCTGAGCTGCGACGATGCCGATCTGCCCGTAGATGGCGACAACCTGATCGTGCGGGCAGCAGAGCGGTTGCGCTCTCACGTGGGCCTTCCGGAACTCGGAGCCGGGTTGAGGCTGGAGAAGCGCATCCCGGTGGGGGCCGGACTGGCCGGCGGATCCAGCGACGCCGCCGCCGCCCTGGTGGGCCTCAACCAGATCTGGGGGCTCAATCTCGACGACGGCGTCCTACACGGCCTGGCAGCCGAGCTGGGTTCGGATGTGCCCTACTGCCTTGAGGGAGGCACCCGTCTGTGTTTCGGCCGGGGAGAGCGGCTGGAGGAGCCAGCTGTGGAACAGCCCTTGCCCCTGGCGGTGCTGCTGGTGAAGCATCCGCAGGTGAGCGTTTCCACACCCTGGGCCTACGGCCGCTGCCGCGAGCAACGAAGCGACTTCTACCTCAGTGACGAGGCTGACTTCGAGGTGCGTCGCCAGGCCCTGCGCCAGGGTCCATTGCTGGCCGCCCTGCGGGGCGAGGCGCCCCTCCCACCACTGCGCAACGATCTGCAGGCTGTGGTCGCTGCCGAGGTGGTGCAGGTGCGTGAGGGCCTTGATCTGCTGCGCCGGGCCGAGGGGGCACTGGCGGTGGCGATGAGCGGATCGGGCCCGAGCCTGTTCGCACTGTTCCCCGATAGGGAGGCGGGAAGCCAGGCTGCGGTGGCTCTGGGCGAGTCGCTCAGCGACGCCGGGTTCGCGTTCTGGCTCTGCCGTTGCTCCGCTTCGGGTGTCAGCCTGGAGCCGTCCGCCGCCGCCCTATGAGCAATCCGATCCCAGAGCCGGATCCTTCATCCTCGACAGCCTCCGAGCCGCGGGTAGCCGCCGGGCCGCCGCGCAAGGGGCCGCTCAGCTTCTTCAGCGGCGCCCTCACCAGCGCACTGCTGGGATGGCTCTGCCTGGGTCTGAGCCAGCGGGTGCTGGTCTGGTACGCGTCCCATCCCCCCTACTACAGCTCGGCGATCGCCCAGAGCATTGCCACGGCGATGAAGACCCTGATCGTTGGCATGTGCTTCCTGGCCACCTTCAGTTTTGCCTTCATCGGTCTGGGTCTGTTTCTCACCTTTCTGCGCAGCCTGGTGCGGCAGTCTGAAGCCGCCTCCCCTCCCTAAGCTGCCTGAGCGGCGCTGCTCCATGCCCGGCTTGCGTGCGCTTCCGTTCCCCATCCAGATCCCACCATGACCCCCCACGACCTCGGCCTGCTGGTGGTACTGCTGCTGCCGGGGATGCTGCTTTCGGTTCTGGTGCTCAGCACCTTCGCGGCCGGCGGCTGAGAACTTCGGGCCGGCAGGGCCTGAGATAGGTTGACCGCGCACAGGCAGGCTCCAGCTCCGTGGCCGAAACCCTTCTTTTCAACGCTCTGCGCGAAGCCATCGACGAGGAGATGGCTCGCGATCCCCACGTCTGTGTGATGGGCGAGGACGTCGGCCATTACGGCGGTTCCTACAAAGTCACCAAAGACCTCTACGAGAAATACGGCCAGTGGCGGGTGCTCGATACACCGATCGCCGAGAACAGCTTCACAGGCATGGCTGTCGGTGCCGCCATGACAGGTCTGCGGCCGATCGTGGAGGGCATGAACATGGGCTTCCTTCTGCTGGCTTTCAATCAGATCTCCAACAATATGGGGATGCTGCGCTACACAAGCGGTGGTAATTACACAATTCCAGCGGTAGTGCGCGGACCCGGTGGTGTGGGACGCCAGCTCGGTGCGGAGCATAGCCAGCGATTGGAGGCATATTTCCATGCCATCCCGGGTATCAAGATCGTTGCCTGCAGTACTCCAACCAATGCCAAGGGCCTGATGAAGGCGGCGATCAGAGATAACAATCCTGTTGTTTTCTTTGAACATGTGCTGCTCTACAATCTCTCGGAGGATCTGCCGGAAGGTGATTACATCTGTGCTCTCGACCAAGCCGACGTGGTGCGCGAGGGCAAGGACGTGACAATCCTCACCTATTCGCGCATGCGCCACCACTGTCTCAAGGCCGTGCAGCAGCTCGAAGCTGAGGGTGTGGATGTGGAGCTGATCGATCTGATCAGCCTCAAGCCCTTCGACATGGCGACAATCAGCCGCTCGATCCGCAAGACGCGCCGGGTGCTGATCGTGGAGGAATGCATGAAGACCGGCGGCATCGCCGCCGAGTTGATCGCCCTGATCACCGAGGAGTGCTTCGACGACCTCGATGCCAGGCCTGTGCGCCTGTCATCCCAGGACATCCCCACCCCCTACAACGGCAATCTCGAGAATCTGACCATCATCCAGCCGCATCAGATCGTTGCCGCTGCCCAGCAGCTCAAGCAGGGAGCTGTCTGAACATGTCGCGACCACAGGGGTGGCTGGCCCTGATCCTGTCGCTGGCGATTGCCGCCGGCGCCCTGCTGGCCAGCTGGAATACCCCAACCGATCCGCTCGGCCTCAAGCTCGGCCTCGACCTGCGCGGCGGCAGCCAGCTCACCCTGCAGGTGATGCCGGCCGGCGATGTGCGCACCGTCAAGCCTGAGCAGCTCGAGGCGGTGAAGGAGGTGCTGGAGCGACGTATCAATGGCCTGGGCGTAGCCGAGTCCACTCTGCAGACGGTCGGAGACGACCAGCTTGTGCTGCAGCTTCCTGGTGAACAGAACCCCAGCCAGGCTGCCAAGGTGCTCGGCACCACCGCCCTGCTGGAGTTCCGTTCGCAGCGACCGGGCACCGAACAGGAAATGCAGAGTCTGCTGCCGCTGAAACGCCAGCTCCAGGCGGTGCTGGCGGCCCGTCGCCCCGTTGGCGTGCGCGAACCGGATGTTCCCGGCCAACCTGCCCCCGAGCGCCCGCAGCTCAGCGATCAGCAGCGGGCAGAAGCCCTCCAGGCCCTGGGGGTGGAGGTGGCTCCGGGCAGTGGCGAGATCGAGCAACTCGAGACCTTGGCCCAGGAGGTGAATCGCCGCATCCTTGCCCTCTTCGGACCCACCCGCTTCACCGGCAAGGAGCTCCAGACGGCGGGCCGCCAGCAGGAGCAGACTGGCAACGGTTGGGATGTGACCCTCAACTTCACCCGCGAGGGCGGAGAGCAGTTCGC
>JBIIJS010000053.1:0-13937 GCA_044233605.1 Cyanobium sp.
TCGACGATGGAATGATCCGCGAGCGCGCCGCCGCGCGTGGCATCAGCGAGGAGCTCTACATGGCCGGCAATCTGCTGGGCCAGGAGGTGCGCGCCGAGGACGTGGCCGAGGCATTCGTCGCCCTGGCCCAGCTGCCGCGCACCACCGGCGCGGTGCTCACGGTGGACGGGGGTAACGTGGCGGCGATGGTGCGTTAAGGGGGCGCGGCCTTCGCCAGCCACAGCCCCAGGACGCCCCAGATCAGCACCAGGCCGGCGCAGCAGCCGGTCCAGGCAGGCAGCCCCCAGCTGTTCACCGCCAGCGGCGCCACCACCGTGATCACCCCGCCGGCCAGCAGGGGCTGCAGCAGCAGTTGCTTGATCGAAAACGGCGTGATCGCGTCGCCGCTGTCGTGAGGGTCGGCCATCGAGAGGAGCAGCAGGCCGCTGGCCGCCACCCCTGTGGCCTGGCCGAACTCGATGATGCCCCGCTGAAACCAGGGCGCCGGCAGGATGCGCCGGCCCAGCAGCAGCACCACCGCGAGGTTCCAGGCCAGACCCCCGAGCGCCAGCGCCGCCAGGGGTAGCCAGTCGCGCGCCAGCAGCGAGAGATCCAGGCAGGCGGTGGCGGCCACGATCAGCAGATCAGCCGACACCGTGCCGATGCGTGCCTGCATGGGCGTCGACACCCTGCCGGCCTGGCCGCTGCGCTCCAACGCCAGCCGCACCAGCAGCGAGCCGATCAGGGCCAGCGGAAACACCGGCAGCGCATCGATCACCACAGCGAAGCCGCCGCCTACCCGCTCAGCCAGCATCCGCAGCAGCTCCAGCAGCACCCAGCCGATCGCCACAGCGATGCCGGCCAGGGCGAGATTCACCAGCCACATAGACAGGCCTGCCCAAGGGGCCCGGTCTGCCGGGGCCGCCTCAGCCGAGCCTGGCTCTGCGGCCGCGGGGGATGCGGGGGCGACCTCCAGCCAGCCCAGCCGCCGAGCCAGCACCACCACCAATCCGCCCACCAGGGTTGAGGCCAGCAGCCCCACGGTGGCCATCGCCAGGCCCAGCTCCGTGCCCCCCCCCCCCCCCCCCCCGTCGGTAAGGGGGGCCCACCCCCCCCCCCCACCCGGCCCCCCCTCGAAGGCAACCTCGATCAGGCAGGCCAGCACCGGGCTTACGTGCAGCAGAGGCTGCAGCACCAGAAGCACGGTGAGGCCCGCCACGAAGAACTGGCCGAAGGCCAGGCTCAAAGCCAGCAGCACCTGGGCGGAGAGCGGTCGCCACAGGCCAGCGGGTTTCGGCAGCGGCTTGCCCACCAGCAAGCTGCCGAACACCAGGGTGAGCAGCACCAGGGGCAGCTGCTCCCACAGGTCGATCACTGCGGGCGGCAGCAGCGGCAGCGCCCCCCCTGGGGCCAGCAGCAGCCCGAGGCTGCCGGCGATCAGCGCCTCGGGGATGCCCCACTGGTGCACACCCACGCCGCGCGCCAGCGCAGTGCCGATGGTCAGCAGCACAACCAGGAGGACCATCGCCAGGGCGAAGCTCGGCAGGCCGGCCAGCAGGTGGGTCAGCAGGGTGAGCGCGCCGGGCGGCAGAGGGAGATTCAAAGGCCGAGCCGCTGGCGGAAGAAGCGCTCGGTGGCTTCCAGAACCTGGTGCTGCACCTGACTGTCGCGGAAGCCGTGGCCTTCACCTGGGAACAGATACAGCTCGACCGGCACGTTGCGCTCGCTCAGAACCAGGGCCAGCCGTTCGCTCTGGTCCGGGGGCACCACCCGGTCGTCGAGACCATGGAAGAGGATCACCGGTGCCGCGATGCGTTCGGCATGTTGCAGTGGCGAGCGGGCCGCGTAGGTATCCCTTGCTGCAGGCCATGGGCCCACCAGGCTGTCGAAGTAGCGGGCTTCGAAGCGGTGATCGCCGCCGGCCAGGGCTGCCAGGTCGGTGACCGGGTAGCGGCAGGCGCCGGCCCGCAGCACCGTCTCGAAGCAGAGCAGGGCCAGCACGGTGAAGCCGGCGGCGCTGCCGCCCTCCATCGCCACCCGATCGCCATCGGCCCGTGCGGCGGCCACCAGGCTGCGGGCGGCGGCGGCGCAGTCGGCCACGTCGACCACGCCCCAGCCGCCGTCGAGGCGCTCCCGGTAGGCGCGGCCAAAGCCGGTGGAGCCGCCATAGTTAACGTCGACCACGCTCCAGCCGCGGCTCGTCCAGAACTGAACGACCGCATTCAGACCGGTGCGGGCCATCCCGGTGGGGCCGCTGTGGGCTCGGATCAGCAGCGGCGTGGCCGGGCCGTCGCCGCCGCGGGCCGGGTAGAGCCAGGCGTGGGTAGGCAGGCCGCCGTGGCCTGCGAACCAGAGGGCTTCGGGAACAACGATCACCTCCGCGGCCAGCGGAGCCGGAGCCGCTGCCGTGTGGCGCCAGCTGCCGGTGGAGCTGTCGAGCTCCAGCAGGCCGCCTGCCTGCCGGGGACCGGCTGCGATCGCCAGCAGCCTGCCGTCGGCGGCCACGGCAGCCTCCAGATCGTCGAAGGGCAGATCGAAGGGTTGCCAGGGCTCGCTGTTGTCCGCCTCCACCCGGCCCAGCTGCCAGCAACCCTGGCGGCAGGCCAGGGCCAGCAGCTGCCGACCGTCCCAGGCGATGGTGCGCATGCCGTACACCCACTGGGGCATGGCGAACTCCGCCTCCATCGGCAGCAGCGCCTGCCAGTCCGGCACCGCCTGCGGCTCAAGCGATTCAGCATCGGCCAGCCGATCCAGGTTCCACCAGCCGCTGCGGTCGTTGGCCAGCACCAGATCGGGCCCGGCCCAGAGCGGCTGGAACACCGAGATCTCACGGCGACTGCCCGCACCCGCACCGGCAATCGGCCGGGCCTCCACCACTGCTCCCCGTTCGTCGAAGCGAGCCAGCCAGAGGTTGCTGCGCTGCCAGGGCATGGATGGCTGCTGCCACTCCACCCAGGCAAGATGGCTGCCCGAGGGGCTCAGGGCGGCGTAGCCGCAGAAGTCGGCCGGTTCCCAAAGGATCTCGGGATCGCCGCCGGCCAGCGGCACGGCCACCAGCCGGTCGCGGCCGTCCTGCTCCAACACGCCGATCCAGCGATGGCGCTGCAGATCGATCAGGCCGTCGGCCAAGGCTCGCTCCCGCTCCGGCGGCGCCGGCGGCAGCAGCCGCCGGGGTGTCGGCAGGCTGCCGTCAGCGGGGCCGGTGATGGCTTCCGGGTCGGCGGGCAGATCCAGCCGCCACAGGCCCCGGTCGCTGTCATCGACGAACACCACCGTGTCGCCCGCCAGGCACCAGACCCCACCCCCGTAGCCGTGGATGCGGCTGCGCAGGTTCCAGTCGCCGGGGGTGAGCTCCAGCGGCGGCGCCTCCGGCCCTGGCCGCAGCAGCAGGGTGGTGCGGCCCCGCTCGTGGGGCCGCTGCTCCAGCCACAGCGGCAGCCCCCGCCACCAGCCGGGTTCCTTCCACGTTGCCCGTCCCGCCACCACCGCCTCCACCGACAGCGGATCTGGCCGGGACCGACCGTTCAGCGCCCTGCTCACCCTTGCTCCCACGCACGGCTTCTAGAATCAATCCATCGTTTCAGGTGATGCCTTGGCGCGCAGCTTCGCCCAGATGGCACGGTCCGCCGAGCAGGGCAGGAGCACGGTGCTCGTACCCAAAGAACCGCTTGAGCAGCCGCCGCTTCCGATCCACACCCTCGGCTCCCGCGAGCTGCGCACCTCGGCCCGGCGCATCAGCAAGGTGGATGAGAGCGTGCGCGAACTGGCCCGCGACATGCTGCGCAGCATGTATGCGGCCCGTGGCATCGGCCTGGCGGCTCCCCAGGTAGGTGTGCACCGCCAGCTCCTGGTGATCGACCTCGACCTTGAGGAGGCCGCCACTCCGCCGCTGGTGATGATCAACCCCGAGATCACCGCCGCCGGGGCTTCGTTCAACACTTACGAAGAGGGCTGTCTGAGCATCCCGAAGGTGTATCTCAATGTGGTGCGCCCCTCGGTGGTGGAGGTGAGCTTCCGCGACGAGCTCGGTCGGCCGCGCCGTCTCAAAGCCGATGGCCTGATGGCCCGCTGCATCCAGCACGAGATGGACCATCTCCACGGCGTGTTGTTCGTGGATCGCGTCACCGATGAGCTCAGCCTTAACCAGGAGCTGCAGCAGCACGGTTTCCGGCGCACCGATGTGAACACGATCCGCTGATGCCGATGAAACCCCTGGCCGGCCTGTTCCTGGCCCTGGCTTGTGTGAGTGGCATCGCAGCCACCGGCAGCGTGTTTGAGCTGGCCTACGGCGACCCTGACCTTGGTGTGAGCACCACCCAGTGGATCCTGGCGGCCACCCTGCCCGCCACGCTGCTGAGCCTGCTGGTGGCGATCCGTCTCAACCGGCCCGGCTGAGTTCCTGGCCAGCGCTCGGATTGGGCCATGGCGTCTGGTCGTCAGCCCGGTGCACTCCATACGATGAGACGTCTCTGCGCTCGTTGCGGTGACCCACGTGATCCCATTCCTGGCTGGAACCCGGGCCCCCCTTGCCTTGCTCGCCGGCCTGGTGATCGCAGGCGGCGGTGCGGCTGGTCTGGTTACCGTTCCTGCCCAGGCCAGGGCCCTGTTCCAGGCGGCTGAGCTCGATCAGAGCCGCTTTCTGCTGGTGGCAGCCCCGATCGGCAGCAGCGGCGAACGAGCCCAGCTGAACATCTACGAGCAGGTGAAGCCCTCCCGCCCCTGCTACGCCGTGGGCGAGGGGAAGCCGGCGCCGGTCAACCCACTGCTCAGCACCTTTGATTTCACCGGTATCTGCAGCCGCTACATCGACGCCAATGGCTACTCCGTGCGGGTCGGAGACACCGACCTGGCCACCACCTACCGCGTGATGGTGACCCGCTCCGGCAACGACACGCTGCTGCTGGCCATCCCCACCCGTGGTGCAGGCCCGGAGATGGTGGTAGCCCGCACCGGTGGCATCGCCAATGGCTTCGTGCGCTTCGAGCTCGAGCCGGGCTGGCGCCTGATGCGCCGCCAGTTTGGCGGCCGCTCGCTGGGGCATGTGTATCTCTACACCGACGCCTTCCCAGGCGGCGCCGCCCCGGCTGCAGGCAGTGGTGATTCCCAGCCCCCTGCCCATTCCCCCTCCGGCGGGCGCACCACCCGTTCAAGCACCACCCGCGCGGCGATGCGCTGACCTTCCTGACCGCTCCTTGCTAGTGTCATCCATCGCGCACGTCTCCGCACCACTTCATGACCCAGGTCACCGTCGGCGAAAACGAAGGGATTGAATCGGCGCTGCGCCGCTTCAAGCGCCAGGTGTCCAAGG
Organism: Cyanobium sp.; assembly: GCA_044233605.1. GTDB lineage: Bacteria > Cyanobacteriota > Cyanobacteriia > PCC-6307 > Cyanobiaceae > Cyanobium. The sequence continues at coordinate 5,288 of JBIIJS010000053.1, forward strand.
CCGGCATCTTTGCGGATCTGAAGCGGCTGCGGCACCACGAAACCCCCACCGAGAAGTACAAGCGCAAAGCCCAGCAGCGCCGCCGCCGGCGTTGAGGTTTCCTCTGAACCGAAAGATCGGTGCTCCTACCTCTTGGCTCCCCGCTATGTAGGAGCCAGCCAGGGGAAGCACCACCTTTCCTGCCACGGGTCTCTCCTCCAGCACCGGTTTGCTCGGTTTCGGTCACCGATCGGCCGAGGCCAGGGCCCATGCCTTCGGCAATCCCCGTGGGGAGACGCTGCATCAGCCTCCGTCGGTGGATGCTCAGCCCTGGCCGAGCAGGTCAAAGCTGCGGTAAGTGAGCGCCTCTGCGATCGTCTCCGCACCCACCTCACGCTTGCCGTTGAGATCGGCGATTGTGCGCGCCACTGTGAGCAGCCGCAGCGCGGCGCGGGCCGAGAGGTGACGCTGCTCCAGGGCTGCCTCCCAGAGACGGGCGGCCCGGGTCTCGATGGTGAGCACGTCCGCCAGGGACTTCGCCGGCAGTATGGCGTTGGCAGCGCCGCCTGGGTTGCGGCGCTCCATGCGCCGGCGGGCGCGACGCACCCGGGCGGCCACCTTGCTGCTGCATTCTGGAGCCGCCTCGCTGTCAGCCCCTGATGGGGCGGCCCGGCATCCGGTAACCGCCACCAGATCGCGCGCCGACGGACGACGCATCACCACCTGCAGATCCAGCCGGTCGAGCAGGGGCCCTGACAACCGGTTCCAGTAACGGCGCCGTTCCCCTTCGCCGCAGACGCAGGCTCGTTCCGGATCCCCATGCCAGCCGCAGGGGCAGGGGTTGGTGGCGGCCACCAGGGTGATCCGGCAGGGAAAGCGGCAGCGCTGTCGAGCGCGGCTGATCCACACTTCCCCCTCCTCCAGGGGCTGGCGCAGGGTCTCGAGCACCTCGCGACGGAATTCGGCCAGCTCATCGAGAAACAGCACGCCGTGGTGGGCCAGGCTCAGTTCGCCGGGGCGGGGCAGGCCGCCACCACCGATCAGGGCGCTGGCCGAGCAGCTGTGGTGTGGGCTGCGGAATGGCCGCCGCTCCACCAGGGCACCGCCATCGGCCAGCAGGCCCGCCACCGAATGCAGCCCCGTGATCTCCAGCGCCTCCTGCCGCTGCAGGGGCGGCAGCAGACCCGGCAGCCGACGAGCCAGCATCGTCTTGCCGCTGCCCGGAGGCCCGACCAGCAGCAGGTGGTGGCCGCCCGCTGCGGCGATTTCCAGGGCGCGGCGGCCATGGTGCTGGCCGCGAACGTCGGCCAGATCCGGCAGTGGCGTTGATGCGGCCCTGCCGCTCCGCGCCATGGCCCGCGGCGCCCGATCGGGATCGGCCAGCAGCGCCAGCACCCCGGCCAGATCCTCGGCCGGCCAGACGGTGAGCCCTTCCACCAGGGCTGCCTCGCCGGCATTGGCCGCCGGCACCAGCAGTGCTCTCGCGCCGTGTCGCCGGGCCGTCAGGGCGAGGGCCAGCACACCACGCACCGGCCGTAGCCGGCCGTCGAGCCCCAGCTCCGCCGCACTCCAGACCCCCTCAAGCCGCTGCGGCGCCAGCTGGCCGCTGGCGATCAGCAGGGCGAGGGCGATCGGCAGATCAAAGGCGGGCCCGGCCTTGCGCAGGTCCGCTGGAGCCAGGCTCACCACCACGCGGGTGAGCGGCACCTTCAGGCCGCTGTTGCGGAGGGCGGAGCGCACCCGCTCGCGGGCCTCCTGCACCGCCGCGTCGGCCAGGCCCACCATCAGCAGTCCCGGCAGGCCCGGGGTGATGTCCACCTCCACCCGCACCGGCAGGGCCTCCAGACCCTGCAGGGCGGCACTGTTGCAGCGTGCCAACATCAAGCCGACGGATCACTGCCTCTCCAGTTCCACCGCTGTCCCATCGGACTGCGCCTGCTCTGATTCGATCGCTCTGCCCCGTTCTCCGTCTCCCGTGCGGCCATGACCAGCGACACGATCTTCGGCCGCATCCTGCGCGGCGAGATCCCCTGCGATCAGTTGTACAGCGATGATCGCTGCCTCGCCTTCCGCGATGTCGCCCCCCAGGCGCCGGTGCATCTGCTGGTGATTCCGCGCCAGCCGTTGGTGAGCCTGGCGGAGGCCGGCCCTGCCGATGAACCTTTGCTCGGCCACCTGCTGCTGGTGGCGGCCCGGGTGGCGCAGCAGGAGGGTCTGGTGGGCTTCCGCACTGTGATCAACAGCGGCGCCGAGGCGGGCCAGACCGTCTTCCATCTGCATGTGCACGTGATCGGTGGGCGCCCGCTGGCCTGGCCGCCGGGTTGAGCGGGCCGCCAGCGACAATGCCCTGAAAAGAACCGCTTCATGACCCCCCTGAAGGCCTTCCGCGAGCAGCTGGGCAAGCTTCAGCGCCTGGCCCAGCCCTATTTTTTGCCGGTGGCCGACGGCGACGGTGGCAGCTCCCTGGAGTTTCTCGCCTTGGTGCTGGCGCTGCTGGCAGTCGTGGCCGGCAGCACCCTGCTGTTGCTCACAGGGGCGGTGAGCCTCGCTGGTGCGCTGATCCCGAAGCTGCGTGATGCTTTCCTGCCCGGGGTGCCCGAGCAGGTGGCCCGGATCTGGGGCAGCTGGATCGGTCCGGTGGTGATGGTGCTGTTTGCGGCAGGTGTGGCCTGCTTCGGTGCCTTCCGCGGCAAGCTGCGCCAGGGCCGCTGGCTGCCCTGGTTGCTCCTGGGCATCATCACCCTGCTGATCCTGGTGATCAACGGCATCAATGTAGGCATCAGCTTCATCGCCCGAAATATTGAAAATGCTCTCGTTCAGTACAAACAGGATGAGTTCTGGAAGATTGTTGCAATCTATGCTTTCTGTCTCGTTCTGGCACTGCCGATCAGGGCGATCCAGAGCTATCTGATCCCTAAGCTCGGCCTGCTCTGGCGGGAGTGGCTGAGCGGCAGGATGCTGGGCCGCTATCTCACCAATCGAGCCTACTACGTTCTCAATCCCAACGATGAAAGCGTCGAGGAGATCGACAACCCCGACCAACGGATCTCCCAGGATGCGGCCAGCTTCACGGGAACCAGCCTGAGCGTGACGGTGGAGATCCTGGCGGCTCTTCTCACATTCTTCAGCTTCATCATTGTGCTCTGGAGCATCAGTGAGCGCCTGGCCCTCTGGCTGCTGATCTATTCGCTCGCAGGTACCGCCGTGATTGTGTTCGCAAGCCGCAAGCTGGTACAGCTCAATTACCAGCAGCTCAAGCTGGAGGCCGATTTCCGCTATGGCCTGGTTCACATTCGCGACAACGCCGAATCGATCGCCTTCTACCGCGGCGAGGACCAGGAGCGGCGTGAAGGTGAGCGCCGGCTGGGCGGCGTGATCCGCAACTACAACCGCCTGATCATCTGGGAGGCTCTGATCAGCGTGATCCAGCGCTCTTACGACTACTTCTCACGCTTCCTCCCCTGGCTGGTGATCGCACCGATCTACTTCGCTAAAGAGGTGGATTTCGGCGTCTTCGGTCAGGCCAGCATTGCTTTCTCGCAGGTACTGTTCTCGGTGAGCTACATCGTCAACAATATCGATCGGCTTGCCGCGTTCTCCGCCTCGATCAGCCGTCTTGAGGGTTTCCAGGGCAAGGTGGAGCAGATCAGCGGCGAGATGGCCGCCCTGATGGAGGCCGAGCAGCCGCCTGTGCTTACCGGGCCGATCGGCGCTGATGCCGGAGCGGTGCGTCCCACCTCGATCGTGGTGAGCCACGCCGATGTGGTGCCGCCGCGCACCGATCGCACCCTGATCCGTGATCTGAGCGTGGAGATCTCCGCCGGGCAGCGCCTGCTGGTCGTGGGCCCGTCCGGCTGCGGCAAGACATCATTCCTGAGGCTGGTGAGCGGCCTGTGGCCGCCGGCCCGGGGTGCGGTGAGCCGTCCGCCGGTGGGGGATCTGATGTTCGTGCCCCAGAAGCCCTACATGCTTCTGGGCAGCCTGCGCGAGCAGCTCTGTTACCCCCAGCCGAGCGACCTTTACTCCGATGCCCAGTTGCGGCACGTGCTGGAGGAGGTGCGGCTCGGTGAGCTGGTGCGCCGCTATCCCGACCTGGACATCAAGCAGGACTGGCCCCGTCTGCTTTCGCTGGGTGAGCAGCAGCGGCTGGCCTTCGCGCGCCTCCTGCTCAATGGGCCCGCCTTCGTGGTGCTCGATGAGGCCACCAGCGCCCTTGATGTGGCCACCGAGAAGCGTCTTTATGAGCTGCTGGTGCAGCGCGACATGGCCTTCGTCAGCGTGGGTCACCGCCCCACCCTCAAGGACTATCACGACACCGTGCTGGAGATCGAAGGCAGCGGTGCCTGGCGCATGCTGCCGGCGGCCGGCTATACCTTTGGCCTGCCGGTCTGAGTCGATGAGCGACACTTCCCCCGTATCTCCGGAAACGGATGCCGCCGCTGCCCCTCCGGCCACCAGCGCCACCACCGGCGATGTGCCGGCCTTCGGCTGGAGCGCCTACGCCGAGCGGGTCAACGGACGCTTCGCCATGATCGGCTTTGCCGCCGTGCTGCTGATCGAGGCCCTCAGCGGTGATGCGTTCCTGCACTGGGCCGGCCTGGTGCCCTGAGCGCCAACCTGTCGGCGGCTGCTCAGGGCATCGCGATCAGATCGATCTGCCAGCGGCCGTCACGGCTCACCTCCACCGCCAGTTCGCGTCCATCGGCGCGCAGTGACACCCTGCGCGGCACTCCGGCCGGTTGCATGCCAATCCGCTCGATGCCCCCCAGGCTCCGTCGGTACAGCACCAGTTCGGTGCGATCCTCAATCAGCCGCACGACCGCCAGCCTCTCTCCGGAGGCGTCCACCGCCACGCTGAGGGGTTGGGCATCGGGCCGGTTCAGACCGCTCAGGGGCACCGGCAGCTTCCGTTCCACATCGATCAGCAGCACCTGATCACGGCCGCCGCGCTCGCCGATCAGCGCCAGCCAGCGGCCGGCCAGGCTGGGGGAGCGGCTCGGCGCCACCGCGGCCAGCGGCCCCTCCAGGCCGGCGACCGGTGCCGGCAGGCCTGAGCTGCAACCGCCCAGCGCCGCTGCCAGCAAGCCCGGCAGCGTCAGGCGCAGGGCTCCCGTCAAGGTTGTCGGCAGGCCCATGATGGCTCTCATGGCTGACTCACCGGCAGCCCTGCCGGTAGATCGGCTTCGAGCAGGGCCGCCAGGTCGAACACCCGCACACGCGAGCGACCTCCTTGCACCACCTCCAGAGCCAGGCGCCGGCCATCGGGCGCGAGGCTGAGCCGCTGGGGCTCCAGCTCGCCGGGCAGGGGCAGGCGATGCAACCGGCCGCTGGCCCGGTCTTCGATCAGGGCAAGCGGCCGCCCCCCCTGCCGGGTGAGCACGGCCAGATAGCGGCCGTTCCAGCTGAGCGAAGGCGAGGCGTGCGGCTGGCCGCGTTGCAGGTGGCGCAGGGGTAGAAGCCGTCCAGATGGTTGCTCCTGCAGCAACACCGTGGGCCGTCCGTCCCGTTCGATCAGGCTGGCCAATACCCTGCCATCACCGCTCAGGGCCGGATCCTGCTGGTCGCCCCGGGCAAAGCCCGCCTGGGCTGGCCGGCGCCGACCCCAGCCGGAGCCCCAAGGCCCCCCGGACGTGCAGCCCGCGAGCAGAACTGCCAGCAGCAGGAGCCCCAGGGGCCTGGCGACGGGGGAGGCGCGGTGGGTCAGTCGTCGAAGCGGGAACTGTTGTCACGGGGGCGCACCGATCCTGCGCCGGAGGCGCCCCCCCCCGGGCTGGGCGAGGCGGGCGGGCGGTTGATCGGCGCGAAGTCGGCATCGCTCACCTCAGCGCTGCTCCGGGGCCTGCCGCCTGCATCGTCCGGGCGAATGGGTGATCCCTGGGGCACTCCCGCCCTGGTAGCGGGACTCGACGGGGCGGAGCCGCCGGAGGGAGCCGGTCGGCGGCTGGAGCGGGGGGTGTCGACCGATGCGCTGGGACGGCTGCCGCGCCTGGGTTCCGAACCCGCATCGCGCTCGCGCCGGCGGGCGCCGAACTCAGGACCCGCTGGCCGCGACGGTGGCGCGCCATAGCGGCTGCCCGTGGTGGGGCGATCGCGATCGAGGTCATCGGCCGGAGGGCGGCCGGGGCGGCGCGCCTCGTCCCAGTCGTCGGTTTCGCCACGTCGGCTTGCGGCCCGCTCGGGAATCGCGGCGCGGCTGGTGCGGCGCGGGCGGTAGAGATCGTCGTCAGGGATGTCGTCGCGGGAGCGCATGCGGCGCTGGATCCGGTCCGGTTCATCGAAGCGGTCGTAGTCGTTGTCAAAGCCGCCGCCGAGGCCGCCACGGGTCCGCGCGGGCAGGGGTTCTTCGTCGTCGAAGAAGGAGGAGCGACGCGCCTGTTCGGTGGTGACGGCACGCAGGCGCACGCTCTCGTAAGCGAAAAACACCGTGGTGCCGGCCAGCAGGAACTGGCCGAACTGGAGGATCGGATCGAGCCGCCAACCCTGGAAGAAGAGGATGCCTCCGCAGAGCAGTCCGATGGCGGCGAAGAAGACGTCGGTATCGCGCGCCAGGGCGGGCTTGAAATTGCGCAGAAAAAAGAGCAGGGCTCCTCCCACCGCCAGCACGATGCCGACGATGCTGGCCCAGTTGAGACTGGCGTTGACCAAGGCGCTAGGGGGGCGGCGGAGTGGTTGACCCACTGTAGTGACCCTGTCAGGACCCTCCGCTCCACACCGAAGCGACCCGACTCAGAGCTTGCGGTCGAGTCGGTCGTTCTGGCTGATCAGCACCAGGGCGATCGAAATGGGAATCACCACGATCGCCGCTCCCCAGAAGAGGCTGCTGAGGAAGTTGGAGAGGGAAGGGGTCATGACGGGCTGTCACGGCGTCAGGCTCGGCCGATCTTAGGCAGTGGGGTCTCCTCCCTACGATCGCCTCCTCTGTGCTTAGAGCTTTGTGACGGCCGCCCCGCTTCTGCCGACCTCGCTGCCGGCCGTGCTGCACCTCTCCATGGGCCTGCTGCTGGCGCTCTGGACGCTGCTGTTCCTGTTCCGCATCGTGCTCACCTGGTACCCGCAGATCGATCTGAGCCAGGGGGTGATGCGCTGGATCGCCCTGCCCACCGAGCCGTTGCTTGTGCCCACCCGGAGGCTGATCCAGCCGATCGGCGGCGTTGATGTGACGCCGGTGGTGTGGGTGGGAGTGATCAGCCTGCTACGGGAGCTGCTGGTGGGCCAGCAGGGTCTGATCACCCAGTTGCTGCGTCATTCCGGCTCCTTCGCCTGAGCAAGAAGCTCAGCCGTTACCGATCATCTCCTGTTCCACAAACTTGGTGTAGATCTCGCCGCGTTGGAACTCGGGCCGATCGAGCAGGGCCAGGTGGAAGTCGATCGTGGTGGGGATGCCGGTGATGGCGCACTCCGAGAGGGCTCGGCGCAGGCGTTGCAGGGCATGCTCCCGGTCAACCCCCCAAACGATCAGCTTGCCGATCAGCGAGTCGTAGAAGGGCGGGATTTCGTAACCGGTGTACACGTGGCTATCGACGCGCACACCCGGGCCACCGGGGGGGAGCCAGCCGGTGATGCGGCCCGGGGCGGGGCGGAAGTTGTGGCGCGGATCCTCGGCGTTGATGCGGCATTCGATCGCGTGGCCGCACAAGCGGATGTCTTCCTGGCGCATCGAGATAGGTGCGCCGCCGGCAATGCGCAGCTGCTCGGCGATCAGGTCGATGCCGGTCACCATCTCGGTGACCGGGTGCTCCACCTGGATGCGGGTGTTCATCTCCATGAAGTAGAAGCCGCCGTTGCGATCCACCAGGAATTCCACCGTGCCGGCGCCCTCGTAGCCGATGTGGCGGGCGGCTGCCACCGCCGTTTCGCCCATGCGGCGCCGGAGCTCTGCATCGAGGCCTGGACCGGGAGCCTCTTCCAGCAGCTTCTGGTGGCGGCGCTGGATCGAGCAGTCGCGCTCGCCCAGGTGCACCACGTTGCCGTGGCGGTCGGCCAGCACCTGCACCTCCACGTGCCGAGGCCGGTCGATGAATTTCTCCATGTAAAGGCCGGGATTGCCGAAGGCGGCTTCCGCTTCGCCCTGGGCGGCTTTGAACAGGTTTTCCAGCTCCGCGGCCGACGGCACCAGCCGCATGCCACGGCCGCCGCCGCCCGCCGTGGCCTTGATCATCACGGGGTAGCCCATGCTCTCCGCCAGGTCGGCGGCCTCGTGGTGGCTTTCGAGCAGGCCGTCGCTGCCCGGGATGGTGGGAACCCCCACCGCCTGCATGGTGGCCTTGGCGGTCGACTTGTCGCCCATCGCCAGAATCGAGGCAGGTGACGGGCCGACGAAGGTGATGCCGTGGTCGTGACACTTCTCGGCGAAGTCGGCGTTCTCGGCCAGGAAGCCGTAGCCGGGATGGATCGCGTCGGCACCACGGGAGGTGGCGGCCGACAGGATGTTGGGAACGTTCAGATAGCTGCGGCTGCTGGGCGCCTCGCCCACGCACACGGCCTCGTCGGCCAGCTGTACATGAAGGGCGTTGCGATCCACCGTGCTGTACACAGCCACAGTGGTGATGCCCAGTTCCCGGCAGCTGCGCAGGATGCGGAGGGCGATCTCGCCCCGGTTGGCGATCAGCAGCTTGCCGATGGTCATCCGTGGCGGCTCGGGGACGGGGGACTCAGGCCGGTGCGGACTGTA
>JBIIJS010000248.1:0-3531 GCA_044233605.1 Cyanobium sp.
GCAGGCCACGGCAGACACCGTCATCACTCCCTCACCCAGCCTTGCAGCCCTTGGCGGAAACGCTGAGGATGGAAGTTGATTGAGGATCGGTGATGATTCACACGATCATGCTTGAAAACGGTGTTTCCTTCGCCTGCCGCGATGATCGCCCCATTCTTTATGCCGCTCTCGAGCAGGGAGTCGCCATGCCCTTCCGCTGCCGCTCCGGCGCTTGTGGCAGTTGCCGGGCCAGGATTCTCTCTGGTTATGTCGACCTGTGGAAGGAATCCCTCCCCTCCCAGGCCGGCAATGAACGCAGCATCCATCTTTGCCAGGCCTACGCCTTGAGCGACTGCCACCTTCGTCTCGAAGCATCAGCCGAACACCCCCCCCCGCTCGAGCCGGGCGGCGTGAACGGATCAGCCGATCAGAACACCTCAAGGGCTTCTCCTCCGGGCAGTTCCACCTTCCGCCGGTCCGATTCAGCGCAGCCGCGGGGCGTGGGAAACAGCTTGCCCGGGTTGGCCAGCCCATCTGGATCGAGGGCATGGCGCACCAGCCGCATGGTGGCCAGGTCGTCGGGGCTGAACATCCAGTCCATGTAGCAGCGTTTGTCGCTGCCCACGCCGTGCTCGCCGGTGATGCTGCCGCCGGCATCGATGCAGAGCCGCAGGATCGCCGCCCCCAGCTCCTGCACGCGATCCGCCACGCCCGGCTCACCGGCGCGGTAAAGGATCAGGGGATGCAGGTTGCCGTCGCCGGCGTGGAACACGTTGGCCACCGGCAGTCCGTGACTCTCGCTCAGCGCCTGGATCTCGCGCAGCACTTCCGGCAGGGCGTGGCGCGGCACGACGCCATCCTGAAGGTAATAGCTGGGGAAGCGGCGGCCGAGGGCGGAAATCGCCGACTTGCGGCCCTTCCACAGCCGCGCCCGCTCCTGCTCGTCCCAGGCCTGGCGCACCGTGCGGGCGCCGGCCTGGCGGCAGAGTTCGCTGGTGATCTGCGCTGAGGCCTCCACCTCACGCATCCCGCCGTCGAGCTCAATCAGCAGCACCGACGCCGCGTCGCGTGGATATTCCTCCTTCTCCAGGTAGTCGTTGACCGCCTCGATGCAGAGGCTGTCCATCATCTCCATCCCCGCCGGCAGCACCCCGGCCGAGGTGACCAGCCGCACCGCCTCGCCGGCCGCCTCCATGGAGGTGAAGTCGGCCAGCAGCACAGCCACGCTCTTGGGCTCGCGCAGCAGCCGCAGCGTGATCGCCGTGGCGATGCCCAGGGTGCCCTCGCTGCCGATGAACACGCCGCGCAGGTCGAGTTCGGGCGATTCGGCCAGGCCGCTGCCCAGAGTGGTGACCGAGCCGTCGGGCAGCACCACCTCCAGGGCGAGCACGTGGTTGCTGGTCACGCCGTATTTGAGGCAGTGCACACCTCCGGAGTTCTCGGCGACGTTGCCGCCGATGCTGCAGGCCACCTGGCTGGAGGGGTCGGGGGCGTAATAGAAGCCGTCGCCCGCCACCGCCCGCGTCACCCAGCTGTTGATCACCCCCGGCTGCACCGTCACGGTGTGGTTGGCCAGATCCACCGCAAGAATGCGCCGCATGCGGCTGGTGGCGATCACCAGCGCCTCGCGCTCTGCCAGGGCGCCACCGGAGAGGCCGGTGCCGCTGCCGCGGGCGATGAACGGCACCCCCTCGCGGGAGCAGAGGCTCACCAGGGCGCTCACCTGCTCGGTAGTTTCGGGAAGCACCACCAGCGGCGGCGCCTGGCGATGCAGGGTGAGACCGTCGCAGTCGTAGCTGAGCAGCTCCTGCGGTGCCGACACCACCGCCCGGTGCGGCAGCAGGGTGCGGCAGAGGCGGGCGATCCGCGGCCAGTCGATGCCAGCGGCGGCCGGGATGGTGGGAGCAGGCGTCAAGGCGATCGATCGGGCCGCCGCCATGCTGACCCAGCGGCGGCCGACCCCACAATTTGCACGCGCCCGCCCCTCGCTCTCGCACCCTTTCCCTTCTCTGGGTCAGGATGGTCGATGGTTTTTTCCCCGTTCGCGGATTCCGCCTTGAGTTCGGCCTCTCCCTCAGCGCCCGCCTCGGCCACGGCGCTCAACACCTCCCGCTCCGAGGAGATCTTCGCGGCGGCTCAGACGCTGATGCCCGGTGGCGTCAGCTCGCCGGTGCGCGCCTTCCGCTCGGTCGGCGGCCATCCGATCGTGTTCGACCGGGTCAAGGGCGCCTATGCCTGGGATGTCGACGGCAACCGCTACATCGACTATGTGGGCAGCTGGGGGCCTGCGATCTGCGGCCACAGCCACCCCGAGGTGATCTCGGCCCTGCACGAGGCACTCGAGAAGGGCACCAGCTTCGGCGCGCCCTGCGAACTGGAGAACCAGCTGGCCGAACGGGTAATCAAGGCGGTGCCCTCGGTGGAGATGGTGCGCTTCGTCAACTCCGGCACCGAGGCCTGCATGGCGGTGCTGCGGCTGATGCGCGCCTTCACCGGCCGCGACAAGGTGATCAAGTTCGAAGGCTGCTATCACGGCCACGCCGACATGTTTCTGGTGAAAGCCGGTTCGGGGGTCGCCACCCTCGGCCTGCCTGATTCCCCCGGCGTGCCCCGGGCGGTCACCGCCGGAACGCTCACCGCCCCCTACAACGACCTGGAGGCGGTCAAGCGGCTGTTCGCCGCCAACGCCGGCGAGGTGGCCGGTGTGATCCTTGAGCCGGTGGTGGGCAACGCCGGCTTCATCACCCCGGAGCCCGGATTCCTTGAGGGCCTGCGCGAGCTCACCCGGGAGCATGGAGCCCTGCTGGTGTTCGACGAGGTGATGACCGGCTTCCGCATCAGCTACGGCGGCGCCCAGGCGAAGTTCGGCATCACCCCAGACCTCACCACCATGGGCAAGGTGATCGGTGGCGGCCTGCCCGTGGGTGCCTACGGCGGTCGGGCCGACATCATGGCGATGGTGGCACCAGCGGGCCCGATGTACCAGGCCGGCACCCTCAGTGGCAATCCGCTGGCGATGACCGCCGGGATCCGCACCCTCGACCTGCTCGCCAAGCCCGGCACCTATGAGCGCCTTGAGGCGATCACCAGCCGCCTCAGCGATGGCATCAGCGAAGCGGCGCAGGCCGCCGGCCTCCCCTTCAGCGGTGGCAGCATCAGCGCCATGTTCGGCTTCTTCCTCTGCAAAGGTCCGGTCCGCAACTTCGAGCAGGCCAAAGCGAGCGACACCGCCCGCTTCGGCCGCCTGCACCGCGCCATGCTCGAGCGGGGCGTGTACCTGGCCCCCAGCGCTTTCGAGGCCGGGTTCACCTCCCTGGCCCACAGCGACGCCGACATCGACGCCACCCTGGCGGCCTTCCGCGACGTCTTCGCGGCGATCGCCTGAGCTTCCGCCAGCCTCAGAATCCGAGGTAGCGGCCACCGTCGACGGCGATCACCTGCCCGTTGACGTAGCTGCCCCCTGTGGCCAGGTAGAGCACGCAGGCAGCCACATCCTGCGGCTGCCCCTCCCGTTGCAGCGGGATGTGTTCAAGGATCGCCTGATCCCACACC
>JBIIJS010000054.1:0-13935 GCA_044233605.1 Cyanobium sp.
AGCCTGGCGGCGGCGGCAGCCGCCGGTGGCTACGGCACGGTGGCCCTTCTGCCCTGGGCTCGCAGCTGGCGTGACCGTCCCGAGCGGCTCGACCTGCGCTGGTCCGATCCGCTGCGGCTAGCTCTCTGGGGCAGTTTCAGCCTCGATGGTGCGGAGCGGGAGCTGGCACCCCATGCGGAGCAGCTCGCTGCCGGAGCCCTGGGTCTGGCCTGCGGCACCGATCTGCCGCCGCTGCTTCTTCTGGAGCGCGGTCTGAGCCTCGCCGAGATGGGCGGCGCTCCGGTGCTGGTGGCCCCGCGCGACGCCGGTCTCGCCGGCCGGGGCTTCGTGCGCGAAGGAGTGGAGACGTTGCGAGCCGGCTGGCCGCCCGATCCATTGATCAGCGAGACCCTTCCCCTGCAGGCGCTGCTGGCCCTGGCGGCCACTCCGGTGGGTGGGGCGCTGCGGCTGATGAATCTTTCCACGGCTGCTGCGGTGAGCCAGCTGCGCCGCTGTGAGCGGCCACCTCAGGCCAGCGTCTGTTGGTGGCACCTGGTGGCCGACAGCTCCCGGCTCGATCCGGCGGATGAGGGCTGGCGGCTGGTGCCCTGCCTGGGTGGTCCGGCCGATCGCGAAGCCCTGATCACCGCCCTGGCGGAGGGCCTGATCGCTGCCGTTGCAATCCAGCATCAGCCGCTCGATGCTGAGGAGCAGCTGCTGCCTCTCGACCAGCGGCGGCCTGGTCTGGCCGGCCATGGCCTGGCCCTGGGGTGGTTGTGGAGCGAGCTGGTGGATCGGCGTGGCTGGGCTGCCGAGCTGCTCTGGGACCGCCTCTGCTGGGGACCGGCCCGCTTCCTGGGACTGGAGCCGGAGCACCTCGCCGCCGGCAGCCGCCGCTGGATCCTGTTCGACCCTTACGCTCCTGCCAGGAAAGGCCCTTCGCTTGCGGCCAATTGGCCCGCCTTCCGCGCTGGCGCATCCGGCCGGGTGGTGGCGAGCGGATTCAGCGAACCGGCGGACTGGCCGGTCCGAGCCGGCCGATCGATTGGAACGGATAGAAGCGCCAGAACGCCCGACCGATGATCTCGCGTTTCGGCAGGAACGGGCCGCCGGGCCAGAAGCGGCTGTCCCAGCTATTGGCGCGGTTGTCACCCAGCACAACCACGTGGTCGGGGGGAACGACCGCATCGAGGCTGCGGCAGGGGCCCGCTCCCTGGCTGTCGACCGGGCAGTAGCTGCGCACGTAGGGCTCCGCAAGGGGGGTGCCGTTGATGCGCACCGCTCCGGCTGGGTTGATCGAGATCCGTTCGCCCGGCAGGGCCACCACGCGTTTGATGTAGGCATCGCAGGCAGGATTCTGCAGGCCCTGCAGCGAGCCGATGAAGGGCAGGTTGACCAGCAGGCAACCCAGGGGACCGGTGCGGTGCTGGACGACAAGGGTGGGATCGAAATGGTGGGGTGCGCGGAAGACCACGATTTCGCCCCGCTCGGGCTTGCGGGCGCGGAAGCTGAGTTTCTCGACAAGCAACCGGTCCTGGATCTGCAGGCCCGGCAGCATCGAGCCGGAGGGTATGTAGCGCGCTTCGATCAGGAACTGGCGGATCCCCAGGGCCACCGCCAGGGTGAGCAGCACGCTGCGCCAGAACAACCAGGGACTCTCCTGGGGCGGCTCCGGCGGAAGGGGGGTGGTGCCGGTGGGGCTGCCTTGGCTGGTGCGGGGTTCCGTGGGGCTCAAGGCAATCGTGCGGCAGCGGGGATGAACGGCAGGCAGATTAGGCAAGCGTCCGTCCCTCTGATCCGATGGCCCGCCCCCGCTGGCAGGAGAGGCTCCCCTTGCCGGTCAGCCGCGTGGGCCGTGGCTGGGACCGCTTCGTGGCGATCTGGGCGGCCCTCAATCTCGCCTGGGTGGCCTTCGATCTCACCTACATCCCCCTGCGCACCTTCTGGCAGCAGCGCAACCTCTATCCGATCCCCTCGGTGCCACTGGTGGTGCCGCTTACCTTTCTGCCCGACATCACGCCCTGGGTAGACCCGATCAAGGGGATTTCGCGCCACCGGGAGACCCAGTCGTGGATCGATCAGTTCGGCGAACTTGATGCCGCCCTGGCGGACCACCGGGCCGGCCAGTCCCTGACGGCAGCGCAGCGTCAGCTCCTGCAGCGCCAGGTGGGCGCTACCTGGGAGCTGATCGACACCAATCCCTTCACCTCCTCCAATGCCTCCGGCACCCTGGAGAAGATCAAGAACCGGCTGCGTGACAGGGCCGCTGGCCATCAGCGCAGCTCCTCGAAGGAGGCCACCGCCAGCCTGCTGGGCCCGCAGTGGCTGGCGCCGCGCGGCTGGGATCGGGAGCGAGTCTTCTGGTACGAGCAGGTTCTGCCGCTGATCGACACCAACTACTGGCGATCGATCGATGAGAACGGCCGCCCCACCGACAACTTCTGGCGCTACGACCTGCTGCTGTTCCAGAGCGTCTTCGCCTTCGACATCCTGCTGCGGGCCTGGCGGCTGCGCCGCCGTCTGCCGGGGCTGAGCTGGCGCGAGGCCCTCCTGCGCCGCTGGATTGATGGGCCCCTGCTGCTGCCCTTCTGGCGCTGGCTGCGGGTGGTGCCGGTGCTCGAGCGCCTGCAGAGCAGCGGTCTGGTCTCGATCGAGCCGCTGCGTGCCGTGGTCAGTCGCGGCGTGGTGGCGCTGCTGGCAGTGGAGCTGTTCGAGGTGCTGGCTCTGCAGCTGATCGATGGCCTGCAGGGGCTGATTCGCTCGCGCCGCTGGCCAGCGCGGATCCGCGCCCTGCGCAGCCATCAGACCGTGGTCAGCAACGATGAACGCGAACTGGTGGAGCTGGTGCGCATCTGGGCGCCGCTGCTGCTGGCCCAGGTGGCGCCGCGGCTTGCACCGGAGCTCCAGGGGGTGCTTGGCCATGCCCTGCAGCAGAGCCTGCAGTCCACGGTGGTGCCGCCACCCCTGCGACAGCTCACACCCTTGCTGCAGGTGGAGAAGGGGCTCAGCCGCCAGCTCGCCGGCGGCATGGTCGACAGCCTGATCGATCTCAGCCGCAGCACCGGCGAGCGTCTCGGCCGCCGCGACGATCAGCAGCTGCAGCTGCTGCAGCGCTGCATCGACCGCTTCTGGGAGGAGCTTGCTCTGGCGCTGGAGAGCGGACCGGCGCTGGAGCGCTCCCAGCAGCTGCTCTGCGCGGCCCTGGAAGACTTCAAGCGCACCTATGTGAGCCAGCTCAGCCGCGCCGGCATCGACAGTCTGATCGATGAACTCGATCAGCTGATGGTGCGTGCCGAGGCAGTTCCGCTCAGCCCAGCAGTTCCTGCCACTCCTCCTCCTGGAAGCCGGTGATGATGCGGCCATCCGCGGTGATGAGAAAGGGCCGCTTGATCAGCCTGCCATCGGCAGCCAGGGCCGCCAGGGCCTGATCATCGTCCATGGCCTTCACCGCCGCGGCACCGAGGGCCCGGTAGCTCTGACCGCTGGTGTTGAACAGCCGACCGCGGCCCAGTTGGGCGAGGGCAGAGCGCAACTCTTCCGAGCCCGGCGGCTGCAGGGTGATGTCGATCGACTCGATGTCAACGCCTCGCTGCCGCAACCAGGCCATCGCCTTACGACAGGTGCCACAGGCTGCGTAGCCGTAAAGGCGGGGCAGCTGGGTAGGGAGCGCGGATCCGGCAACCATCTGGGGCTCCATGCTGGTGGGGCCTTGATCGGACCGGCGGAAACTATTTCCTACCCACAAGGGCCTTGAGGGCGCCCACCAGGCTGTTGGAGCCCTTGCCCACGGCGTCGCTGGGGCGGGTGCGCACCGTCACATCACCGTTGACGGTGGTGCGGCAGCTCAGCCGGAAATTGGCCGGGCGGTCGGCGAGGTAGACCTGCTCCACATCGCTGCGGGGGGAAAGATTGCGCTCGCCTTCGAGCACCTCCATCACGCAGGTGCCGCACTGGCCCAAGCCGCCGCAATTGTTGAGGTTGTTGAGGCCTGAGTAGGGGTTGATTCCGGCGTCGAGGGCGGCTTTACGCAGGTTGGCGCCTTCGATGCAGCCGACCTGCTGGCCTTCGCGTTCGAAACGGATGGTGGGCACGTCGACTCAGTTGCAGAGGGCGCTGCCCAACTTAAGGCACGCCCGCCACCAGCCGGGTATGAACCTGCAGCGGCGCTGCCTACGATCCCTTCATCACGCGCCTTTGCACGCTCCTTGCCACCGTCCGCGTCCGGTTCCGATTTCAGCCCCGCCGCCGCTCCGGGGACGAACCCTGCCGCCAGCGGCTACGACCTGGTGGCCCAGCAACTCATTCCCGGCTACGCCAGCCTGGCCCTGCTTTCGGTGGCATTGCTCGCCGCCTCGCCTCTCGCCTCGGCGCAGGGGGCCTCGGTGCTGGTGGCGGGCTGCGGAACCGGCGCCGAGCTGCTGGCCGCCCGCGCCCATCGCCCCGACTGGAGGCTCACCGCCCTCGATCCCTCCGCATCGATGCTGGCCATCGCCCGCTCACGCCTGGGAGACGCTCCCGGCATCGACTGGCGATGTCAGACCGTCGAGCAGCTCAGCGGCGCGCCTGCCTTTGAAGGAGCTCTCTCGGTGCTGGTGTTGCAGTCTCTGCCGGATGACGGCAGCAAGCTGGCCTTTCTCACCGCCCTGGCCCGCAGCCTGCGCCCCGGCGGTCAGCTTGTGCTCGTCGACCTGATGAAGTCGGAGCGATCACCGCTGCAGACCCAGGTGGAGGCCGCCTGGCTCGGGTTCCAGCGGGCCAGCGGCGTGCGTGAGTCGTCGGAAGCCTTGGTGCAGCTCGCCGGAGGCTTGCATCCGGTCGGTCTCTCCCGCCTGACCGCCCTGGTGAATGCAGCGGGATTCAGTGATCCAGCCAGTGTCTTCCAGGCCCTTGATGTGCAGGGATTCCTGCTGCAACGCCGCGGCTAAGGAGCCATTGCTCGATCGGGGGTGCTGGCCTCGATGCTGCGGGCCGGTCCACTGCTCGGCAGGTTTTCGTCGCGGCGGTCGCTGAGCACTCCCAGCAGTGGCACGGTCAGGGTGAGAATGGCAAGCAGCGCACCGAACAGGGCGCCGAGTGGTTCAGCCAGGGGGTCAACCGTGGCCTGCTGCATCGGGCCCGGACTGTAGGGATCTTCGCCGGGATCAGAGGTCGGCTCCGCGCTGACCGGGTTGGTGGCACCGGGGTCGGGGCTGGCGGCACCGGGCGAAGCCGGAGCCATGGATCGCTCGAGCGAACGCGGATGAGGGGAAACCTGGTCCATGGATGGGTGGTGCGGAGCAGCCGCGCCACCGTTGCTGATCAAAAGAGACGGTGGAATTGTGGCATCGATTCACGCTGCCGGGCGGGCGCGCTCGAGCTGCTGGCGGTGCATGGTGAGTTCCGTTGGTACTGGATCGAGTGTGGATGTCGCACCGCTGCCGGCGTCTGGAACGTTGCCATTGCCTTCAAGGTGGAGACGGATCGAACGCAGTTCATCGAGGATCGCCCCGAGCAGCTGCTGGGTGGCTGTGGAGGGGGAGTTGAGCACCTCTACGGTGACCTCCTTGATGCGGAGGATGTCGCGGGCGAATCGGGCTACCTCGTTGGGATGGAAAAGAAGCGGTTCTTTCTGGTCGCTGCGGTATTCAGGATTGAGTTTGCGCGGATTAAAGGGAGGATTGAGATTGCGCGGGTCGGTGTTGGTGTAGCGGTAGACGGAGGCGCGGGAACGATTCAGCGACTTCTGCACCTCCTCAATGCCGATCAGCGGGTCGGCCGCGGCTTCGGCGCTGGCGCCATCGGTCAGACCCATCACTTCCGAGGTGGTATCGACATGGAGGCTTCCAGTGGGTATGCCCGCAATCGGTGAACGTGAACCGTTCAGAAACGGTCCGGGGTGGGCAGGCATTGAGACGACCGCGGGACGTATGGGATCAAGGCGCGGAACATAGCAGAGGTGTCAGGCCTTTGCCGTCCGGACGGGACCGCTTGCTGCGCCGGGTCTCCGGGGGGACGGTGATAGCGTCCGGCTAACCAGTTGCGGCTCCGGATCATGCGCGTCTCCCGCCTCATGCTGGTGACGCTGCGCGACGATCCGGCCGAGGCGGAAATTCCCTCCCACAAGCTGTTGCTTCGCGCCGGTTACATCCGCCGCGTCTCTTCCGGCATCTATGCCTATCTGCCGCTTCTCTGGAGGGTGCTGCGGCGAATTTCGGCGATTGTGCGCGAGGAGCTCGATGCCACCGGCGCCCTTGAGACCCTCCTTCCCCAGCTGCAGCCGGCCGAGCTCTGGGAGCGCAGCGGCCGCTGGGCCGGCTACACGGCGGGCGAGGGCATCATGTTTCACCTCGAGGATCGTCAGGGGCGCCATCTCGGCCTCGGCCCCACCCACGAAGAGGTGATCACGGCCCTGGCGGCTGATCTGCTGCGCTCCTACCGGCAGTTGCCAGTGAATCTTTACCAGATCCAGACGAAGTTCCGCGATGAGATCCGGCCGCGGTTCGGCCTGATGCGGGGCCGCGAATTCATCATGAAGGATGCCTATTCCTTCCATGCCGACGAGGCATGCCTGCGCCGCACCTACGCGGTGATGGATGGCGCCTACCGACGCATCTTCGAGCGCTGCGGGCTGCGGGCCGTGGCGGTTGAGGCGGACAGCGGCGCCATTGGTGGATCGGCCAGCCAGGAGTTCATGGTTACGGCCGAGGCGGGTGAAGACCTGATCCTGGCCAGCCCAGATGGACGCTACGCCGCCAACCAGGAGCGGGCGGTCTCTGTTCCGCCCGATGCGATTCCCTTGCCCTCCGGCCCCGATGGTGAGCTGTTCACCCCGGGCCAGGCCACGATCGAGGCGCTCAGCGCCGCCCACGGCCTTGATCCCACCCAGATCATCAAGGTGCTGTTGCTGCTGGCCCGCTTCGCCGATGGCAGCCTCCAGCCCCTGATGGTCAGCCTGCGCGGCGACCAGCAGCTCAACGAGGTGAAACTTGCCAATGCACTTACAGCCCGGGCCCCGGACGGCGCCGGTGCCCTGCTGGAGGTCGTTCCGCTGAGCCCGGAGTTGGTGGCGGCCCAGGGGCTGGCCCCGCTGCCCTTCGGCTTCCTCGGGCCCGATCTGCCGGATGCGGTGCTGCAGGGGGCCCGCGGCTGGCGGCCTGCCTTCCTTCGGCTGGCCGATCCCACCGCAGCGCAGCTGCCGCGCTTCGTCTGCGGCGCCAATGCCGTCGACCGGCATCGTCGCGGCGTGGGCTGGAACGAACTCGGAATTTTCCCCGATGCCGTGGAGCTGCGCGCCGCCCAACCTGGCGACAGCTGCCTCCACGACTCCGAGCAGCGACTCAAGGCGGCCCGCGGCATTGAGGTGGGTCACATCTTTCAGTTGGGCCGAAAGTATTCAGAGGCACTCGCGGCACGCTTCACCAACGAAGCCGGAGTTGAGGAACCCCTCTGGATGGGCTGCTATGGCATCGGCGTCTCGAGGTTGGCCCAGGCGGCAGTGGAGCAACACCACGATGCTGCCGGGATCCGCTGGCCCGTGTCGATCGCCCCGTTTGAGGTGATCGTGGTGATCGCCAGCGCCCAGGACCCGGTCCAGGTGGACCTGGCCGAGCGTCTCTACGGCGAGCTGCTGGCCGCCGGCGTGGAGGCGCTGCTCGACGACCGGCCCGAGCGGGCCGGGGTGAAGTTCAAGGATGCCGAGCTGATCGGCATTCCCTGGCGCCTGGTGGTGGGCCGCGCCGCTGCCCAGGGCCGGGTGGAGCTCGTGGAGCGTCGCGATCCGGACACAAGGGCCGAGCTGGAGATCGGCGAGGCTGTCAAGCGCCTGCTTGCGAGTCTGCCCGAGCAGCGCCGCGGCCTGCTCTGAACCACACCGAGATCCACCTCTAGGATCCATTCAGACCCGCTGATTGTGGCGTCTCTGCCGCTGCGGCCCCTTGCCGCCCCAGATGAAGCCGCGCCCTGCCCGCTCCCTCCCTCCGCCCGCTTCCGCCATGGTCGCCTTCCTGCGCCGCACCGTGTTCCGCCTGGGCCTTGCCCTCTGCCTCTGTCTCAGCCTCAGCCTCGGCGCCTGCAGCGGATCGGCCAACGGCCTCAGCGGCAGCTACGTCGACGACACCGTGCTCACGGCCCGAACCTTGCTGAGCACGATCGCACTCTCCGCCGACGATCCCGGCCGCGCCGCAGCGGAGACCCAGGCCAGGGCCCTGATCAACGACTGGACCTCCCGCTACCGCCCCCGCAGCGATATCCGCTCGCTCACGTCGTTCACCACCATGCAGACGGCGGTGAATTCCCTGGCCGGCCACTACGCCAACTACGCCAATCGGCCCCTGCCCGAGGAACTGCGCACCCGGCTGGAGAATGAGTTGCGTCGGGCGGAAACAACCGCGGGCCGAGGCGCCTGAAGCACCAGCCAGACCTCAACCTTTGACGGAAAGGCCCCCGATCTGAGAAGCTCACACGTTGTGCTTTGAAGCGGCTACGGGCCGCTGTGTCCTTGGCCAACGTTGTCGTCATCGGTGCACAGTGGGGCGACGAGGGAAAGGGCAAGATCACTGATCTGCTGAGCCGCTCCGCCGATGTGGTGGTGCGTTATCAGGGCGGTGTGAACGCCGGTCACACGATCGTTGTCGGCGATCGGGTTTTGAAGCTGCACCTCATACCCTCCGGCATCCTCTATCCCGACACCACCTGTCTGATCGGCTCGGGAACGGTGGTGGATCCGAAGGTGATGCTCAGTGAGCTCGACACCCTGCTCGATTTCGGCATCGATGTCTCGGGTCTCAAGCTCGCTTCCACCGCCCACGTGACGATGCCGTACCACCGCCTGCTCGACTTGGCGATGGAGAAGCGCCGCGGCGATCGGCGCATCGGCACCACCGGCCGCGGCATCGGACCCACCTACGCCGACAAGGCGGAGCGCAACGGCATTCGCGTGATCGATCTGCTTGATTCCGGCCGGCTTCGCGATCGGATCAGTGGTCCCATGGTGGAGAAGAACGACCTGCTCCAGAGGGTCTATGGCATGGAGCCCCTCGACCTCGAGCAGGTGATCGCTGAGTACAGCGCCTATGGCGAGCGGCTCGCTTCCCACATCGTCGACTGCACCCGCACCATCCATGAGGCGGCACGGGCGCGCAAGAACATCCTGTTCGAGGGGGCCCAGGGCACCCTGCTCGACCTTGATCACGGAACCTACCCGTACGTCACCTCCTCCAATCCGGTGAGTGGCGGTGCCTGCATCGGCGCTGGCGTCGGCCCCACCCTGATCGACCGGGTGATCGGTGTGGCCAAGGCCTACACCACCCGGGTCGGCGAGGGCCCGTTCCCCACCGAACTGGAGGGCAGCCTCAACGACCATCTCTGCGATCGCGGCGGCGAATTCGGCACCACCACCGGCCGACGGCGGCGCTGCGGCTGGTTCGATGGCGTGATCGGCCGCTATGCGGTGGAGGTGAACGGGCTCGACTGCCTGGCGATCACCAAGCTCGATGTGCTGGATGAACTCGACGAGATCCAGGTGTGCGTGGCTTACGAACTCGACGGCCGCCGCATTGAGCATTTCCCCAGCGGCTCCGACGACTTCGCCCGTTGTCGGCCGCTCTTCGTGACCCTGCCGGGCTGGCAGTGTTCCACGGCCCACTGCCGCAGTCTTGAGGATCTTCCCCCCGCCGCGATGGCCTATCTGCGCTATCTGGCCGAGCTGATGGAGGTGCCGATCGCGATCGTCTCGCTTGGAGCCCAGCGGGATCAGACGATCGTGGTGGAGGATCCGATCCATGGCCCCAAGCGGGCCCTGCTGAGCGCCTGAATCGCTCTGCCCGGCAGCGCGCTGCCCGGCTCCACCCCGGCGCAGCACCTGCTCCTGCCCCCCCGAATGCCCCTCCGTTGACCCCCTCGATGCCAACCGCCGCCGTGACCACCGCTGACAAGACCCTCGATGTGGTGGGCATCGGCAACGCGATTGTGGATGTGATCGTGCAAGCCGAGGAGGCCTTCCTCGACAACCATGGCCTTACGAAGGGCACCATGGCCCTGGTCGACGCCGAGCAGGCTGAGCGCCTCTACGCCAGTGTCGGTCCGGGTCTGGAGACATCCGGCGGCTCCGCCGCCAACACGCTGGCCGGCATCGCCCAGCTCGGCGGCCGTGCGGCTTTCATCGGCCGGGTGCGTGACGACCAGCTCGGCGCGATCTTCGCCCACGACATCCGCTCGGTAGGGGCCCGCTTCGAGACCCCCGCGGCCACGGCGGGGCCCGCCACGGCCCGTTGCCTGATCCTGGTCACCCCCGATGCCCAGCGCACGATGTGCACGTACCTGGGGGCTTCGACGGCGCTCGATCCGGGCGATCTGGATCTCGATCTGGTGCGTCAGGCCCGGATGCTCTATCTGGAGGGCTATCTCTGGGACAGCGACGAGGCCAAGCGCGCCTTCATCGCCGCCGCCGAGGTCGCCCGGGACAGTGGCGGTCAGGTGGCTCTTTCCCTGTCCGACGCCTTCTGCGTCGACCGCCACCGCGACAGCTTCCAGGAGCTGGTCGACGGTCACGTCGACATTTTGTTCGCCAACGAAATGGAGATCACCTCGCTCTACAGGGCCGACAGTTTCGAGCAGGCCGCCGACCAGGTGCGCGGCCGCTGCCGCGTCGCCGCCCTCACCCGCAGTGAGCAGGGATCGGTGCTGCTCAGCGGTGATCAGACGCTCACGATCGAGCCTTATCGCCTCGGCGAACTGGTGGACACCACCGGCGCCGGCGACCTCTACGCCGCCGGCTTCCTGCACGGCTACACCCGGGGCGAAAGCCTGGAGCGGTGCGGCCGGCTCGGCTCCCTCTGTGCCGGCGAGGTGGTCACCCAGCTGGGTCCCCGTCCCCAGGCGTCGCTGCCGGAGCTGGTCAAGCGGCATCTGGGCTGATACCTGATTGGCTGTCGGGACGGAGCTGTTCCGCCAGCCAGAGGGCGTAGCCACCGCCGCTTGCTGCGCTCCAGTGCATCCATTCGGGAGTTTCGTAGCTGTGCAGCTCCAGAAGGGCCGTCTGCAGGGCCGCCAGCCGTGCCTTCTCGGTCTTGAGCAGGAGCAGCACCTCCGCCTCGTGCTCGATGCGACCGTGCCAGCGGTAGAGGGAGCGCCCCGGCAGCAGGGTGGCACAGGCCACAAGGCGGCGCTCCAGCAGCTGGTGTGCGAGAACCTCGGCCCGCTCCTGGCTGGCCTCGCTGGTGAGCACCAGCTCCAGGCTGCTCTCGCTGAATCGGCTCTCATCCTTCATGGCAGGTGCCGGCAGACTCCCCAGGCTGGCATCAGTACGGCATCTCAGCGGCGTCGCTGAGCCTTTGCCGCAGCTCCTCGAGGCTGAGATCCCTCAGGCCCGCCGGCTCCGCCGGCCGTTCCAGCAGCAGCAGCCGCAGACCCAGCCGGCTACAGATCCGCTGCCAGTGGGTCTGGCTCGGCCCACCGGAGCGGCGGGCGAGCACGGCCTCGATCCGCCAGCGGCGGCACAGGGCCTCCTCCACCAGCGCGGCCGCCGTGGCTTCGGACGGTGGCCGCAGGCAGGCCACCCTCTGCGGCGGCAGGCCCGCTGCCATCGCCTGCCGCAGGGCTTCGGCGCTCGGCAGGATGCGGGCGTGGTGCACGGCTGTGGGCGTTCGGGCCACCGCCTCGGCCAGCCGCCGCGCTCCGATCGCCAGAAGCAGCCGGCGTTCGTCCAGTTCTGCCCGGGCCAGCTCCTCCAGTCCACCGAGCAGGGTGGCCTGCCCTGGTGGCTCGACTGGCCGCCTCAGCCGCAGCAGCGGCTGGCCCCAGTCTCTGCAGCAGCGGGCCAGTTCGGCGCTGATCTGGCTGGCGAAGGGATGGCTGGCGTCGATCACCCAGCGGAACGGGGCGCCCGCCAGTTCCGCTGCGAGCCGCTCCGGCGTCAGTGCGCCGACCATCAGCTCCAGCCCGCCACTCTGCGGGTAGGCCCGAGCCGCCGCCGCACTCACCACCGAAACCCGCACGGCCCAGCCGCGCTCCTGCAGCCAGAGCGCCAGGGGCGGACCTTCGCCGGTGCCGGCCACCAACCAGATGCGCGGCCGGCCCGCCAGTCGGCGGCCCTGGTGAAGGGCGAGGCCTTGCATCAGGATGGGGGTTCCATATGGCGGCACGGGGCGTGAATCACTGTTTACTGGAGGCGGAGGTTCTCGAGGCGCCGCAATTGCGCTACACCCAGGACAACCAGACGCCGATCGCCGAGATGACCGTGCGTCTCGATGGGCTGAGGCCCGACGATCCGCCGGGCCAGCTGAAGGTGGTGGGCTGGGGCAATCTTGCCCAGGACCTGCAGCAGCGGGTGCAGGTGGGTCAGCGCTTCGTGCTCGAGGGGCGCATGCGCATGAACACCGTCACCCGCCAGGACGGCATCAAGGAGAAACGCGCCGAGCTCACCCTCTCGCGCTTTCACCCCCTCGGCGGCGGCGCCGCTGAACCCCAGCTCGGTCGTCCCGCCGCGGCCGCACCGGCACCGGCACCGGCACCGGTACGGAGCTCCCGCCCCGGCGCGGCCGCCGCCGCCGCCCCGGCAGCCACCACCGCCGTCGCTGTGCCTCCACCGTCGGGCCCGCCGGTGTGGAACACCTCCCCCCTGGTGCCCGAAGACAGCGTGATGGGCGAGGACGACATCCCCTTCTGAAGTCGCGCCATGGCTCTGAGGTCGCTGCACGGACCAGCCGTGCGGCGTGGGCGCCCTCAGGTCTGCTGGCCGATACGCTCGGATGCCTGTTCGAGCAACTGACCAAGCTCCCGTTCGAGGGCGGCCAGATCGAGGCGCCACTCGGGCCAGTTGCCGCTGTCGATCTGTCGCAGCAGCCAGAGCCTGTCCTGGCGTAGCTGCTCCAGCAACTCAGCTGTGCCGGCTTCCTCGCTGAATGGGGTGGTGGACTGGCTGGAGCTGGCCATCTCTTCGGCGCATTGCGCGGGAGTGACTCCCATCCTGCCCCCTGCTGCTGGAGGATGGTGCGATGCAGTCCTTCCTCTCCCCCGGCAGCCTGGTCACCATCGGCGGCGCCCTGCTCACCGTGATCGGCTCGATCGCTTACCTCAACGACAACGCCAACCTCAGCCTGCCTACGATTTTCTATGGCATTCCAATCCTGCTTGGCGGGTTGGCGCTGAAGTCGTCGGAGCTGCCGCCGGCCGAGCGGCTCACCCCGCCGGCCGAGCTGCGGGAGTTGCGCGAGCTGCCCGGCAGCGAGCCCCTGCGCAAGCTGCTCGCCGATGTCACCCGCTGGCGCTACGGCCAGAAGGCGCACCTGGAGAGTTCCCTTGAGGCCCTCAAGCTCTGGGATGAGGACGCTCCCCCCCAGCTGCTTTCGGTGCAGGAGCTGGATCAGGGCGGCTACGGTCTGCTGCTGCTGTTCGAGCTCAACGGCGTGCCTCTGGAGCGCTGGCAAGAGCGCAGCGATCGGCTCGGCCGCTTCTTCGGTCCTGGCCTGCGGGCCGAGCTGGCCGAGGCGGGGCCTGGCCGGCTCAGCCTCTGCCTGCGGCCTGCTTCCTGAGGCGGCGCCAACCTCTCCGGCCCGCCTTTTCCCTTTCTCTACACCCTGAAGCCCGCTTGAGCCCCGATCCCCTGATCAGCAGCGCTGACGCCCAGCGCGTCTCCGTACTCAGTGAGGCACTGCCCTACATCCAGCGCTTCGCCGGGCGCCGCATTGTGGTCAAGTACGGCGGCGCTGCCATGGTGCGCCACGACCTTCGTGAGGCGGTGTTCCGCGATCTGGCCCTGCTTGCCTGTGTGGGAGTGAAACCGCTCGTGGTGCATGGCGGCGGCCCGGAGATCAACCAGTGGCTCAGTCGCCTGGCGATTGAGCCGCGATTCATCGAGGGTCTGCGAGTCACTGATGAGGCAACGATGGAAATTGTAGAGATGGTGCTGGTGGGTCGGGTCAACAAACAGATCGTCAATGGTCTCAACCTGGTGGGCGGCCGCGCCGTGGGACTCTCCGG
>JBIIJS010000055.1:0-13918 GCA_044233605.1 Cyanobium sp.
AGCTGTTCGTCGCTGAGCTGGCTCCGGCTGCTCTGCGCCAGGTGCCGCTCAAGGAAGCGGCGGGCCTCCACGGTGCTCCAGCCGAGCTGGGCGAGCAGGGCATCGCATTGGTGCAACAGGTCGGGACGCCGAAGCGGCACGGGTGCGGAGGTGGGATCGATGGCTGGTGCGAAGCCTTCCAGCGCCCGCAGGAAGGACTTGAGGTCGGCCCAGCTGGTGAGGCGACTGCGGCTGGGATGGCCGAAGGCACGCTCGAGGTACACCCCTTCCTGCTCGCGGCTCCAGCCGAGCCGCTGGATCTGCAGGTCGATGCGGGCGAGTTCATCGCTCCAGTCCTCAGGATCGGGGGGCGGCTCGGCCGTCATGGCCACCGCACTCTCCGGCAGGGTCGGTTCCGGCAGGGTCGGTTCCGGTCGGGTTGCTTCCGGCCGGGCTGGTTCGTGCGGGGCTTTCCCGGGAGCGGGCCGGCTGGGTGCGGCGGCGGCCGCCGCTCCTGGCGGTGGAGCCTGGGGCTGGAGGCGGGCCAGCAGGCGGGCGAGGGCGCGCTCCTCTGCCTGTTCCGCATCAGCGGCTTCCCCCAGGGCGCTGCCCAGGCAGCGCGAGCCTTCGCGGGCCCTGACCTGCACCACCCGTCTGCCGGGTTCGGCGTGCACCAATCGCGCCTGCAGCTCCATCCGCGCTCCGGGGTTGAGGGGGCCCCTTCCTAGAGTGAAGCCTGATCGCTCCGGTGAGCGGCGGGCACCGGAGCATGGAAGCCGAATCGGTTGAATCCCTCACGCCTTTGCTGCAGGCGGCCGACCAGTGGGGAGAAATTCTGCTGCTGCTACCCCTGCTGGTGGGGCTGGAGGCAGTGCTTTCAGCCGACAACGCGATCGCCCTGGCCTCGATCTCACGGCGTCTGCACGATCCGGCCCGTCAACGTCAGGCGCTCAACCTGGGACTGGTGCTGGCACTGTTATTCCGTCTCGCCCTGATCGTGGCGGCCCGCTGGGTGCTGGCCTTCTGGCCGCTGCAGCTTCTTGCGGCCGGTTACCTGCTGTTTCTGTGCGGACGCCATCTCGCCGGTTTCGACGAGGCCCCCGTCGTCGAGGAGCCAGGCTCGCCGGCCGCTGCGCCAGTCCCTGCGGAGGGCGACGGCTCCCTCTCCGGACTGTTCCCGATTGTGATCACCCTCGCCCTCACCGACCTGGCCTTCTCGCTGGACAGCGTTGCCGCGGCAGTGGCGGTCACCGATCGGCTGGCCCTGGTGATGGCAGGAGGCGTGATCGGCGTGGTGGCGCTGCGGCTCACCGCCGAATTGTTCATCCGCTGGCTGGAGGTGTTCACCCGGCTGGAGACCGCCGGTTACCTGGCGGTGGGGCTCGTGGGTATGCGGCTGCTTGTGCGGCTCGGTCTGCCGGAGTTCGAGCCACCGGAGTGGGCCCTGCTGGCGAGCGTGGCGCTGCTGTTTTTATGGGGCTTCTCGCAACGCCGGGGCAGCGAGGAAGCCTGAGGAGGGGAATCGTGCGGATCGAGTTGCGCCGGATCGAGAACGATCAGCTGATCGAGACCCTTGAGCTCGAGGATCTTGCGGCGGTACCCCAGCCCGGCCGCTGGCTGGAGCACGGCGAGCATAGTTTTCTGGTGCTGCAGCGTCGCCACCGCTATCGGTTGCGCAACGGCCGTTACGAGCTGGCCAGCGTGGCGCTGCAGGTGAAGCCCCAGCGTCAGCCCGGCGATGCCCGTTGGTGGAACGGTCGCTGGGTGATCGGCGATCCCAGCTGCCGTTACAACGCCCGGACGCCACTGTTGCGCTGTGCCGTGCTGCCAGAGGGTCCCTGCGAGCACTGCGTCCACTACCAGCCGACCTAGGGTTGGGGCACATGCCCTGGATCCGATCGCCACTCCCTCCGCCAAGAGCTCCCCGTCCCGATCCAGCCGCGGTCGCCGCGGTGCCCCGGCCGGCCGGGGGATCGAAGTGCTGGAGATCCTTGGCAGCCAGCCGCGCCAGAGCAACGACCGCCGCCGCGCAGCGGAGGTCGCGCCTGCACCCACGGCTGCCGTGTCAACGGTGCAGGAGGTTTCTGTTGCTGCACCGGTGGCCGCACTGGCGGTTGATTTCGCCGACCTGGGCCTGAGCGAGCCGCTGCTCAAGGCGGTGGCCGCCAAGGGTTATCGCCATCCCTCGCCGATTCAGAGCCAGTGCATTCCGGCTGTGCTGGAGGGGCGCGACGTGATGGCTGCCGCCCAGACCGGCACGGGCAAGACCGCAGGGTTCACCCTGCCGCTTCTGGAGCGGCTGCTGCATGGTGCCCACGCCCGCAGCGGCGTGGTGCGAGCCCTGGTGCTCACCCCCACGCGTGAACTGGCAGCCCAGGTGGCCGACAGCGTCACCGCCTACGGACGCTATCTCGATCTGCGCTCGGCGGTGGTGTTCGGTGGCGTCAGCCCTAACCCCCAGATCGAGAGGCTGCGGCGCGGGGTGGATGTGCTGGTGGCCACGCCGGGAAGGCTGATGGACCTGCATCAGCAGGGAGCGCTGCGGCTCGACCGGGTCGAGATCCTGGTGCTTGATGAAGCCGATCGAATGCTCGACATGGGCTTCATCCGCGACATCCGCCGCATCCTGTCCCTGTTGCCTCAGAAGCGACAGAACCTTCTATTCTCGGCCACCTTCTCGGCGGAGATCCGTCGCCTGGCCACGGGTCTGCTGCATCAGCCGGTGCAGCTACAGGCCAGCCCCGAAAACCAGACCGCCGCCTCGGTGCAGCAGGTGCTGCACCCCTGCGACATGGACCGCAAGGGCGACCTGCTCAGCCACCTGATCCGCAGCAACGACTGGCAGCAAGTGCTGGTGTTCTCCCGCACCAAGCACGGTGCGAACCGGCTGGCGGAGCGGCTCTGCCGCGACGGCCTGGAAGCGGCGGCGATCCACGGCAACAAGAGCCAGGGGGCGCGCACCCGGGCTCTGTCGGGCTTCAAGAGTGGTGAGCTGCGGGTGCTGGTGGCCACTGACATCGCCGCCCGCGGCATCGACATCCAGCAGCTGCCGCACGTGGTCAACCTGGATCTGCCGAATGTGGCGGAAGACTATGTGCACCGCATCGGTCGCACCGGCCGGGCTGGCTGCGCCGGCCATGCGGTTTCGCTGGTGGCTGCCGAGGAGCATGAACTGCTGCGGGCGATCGAGCGGTTGATCGGCGACAAACTGCCGCGGCGCGAGGTGCCGGGCTTCGAGCCGAAGGTGCTGTCGGCGCCACCGCTCGATCTCAGCGGTGGCCGCGGCCGCCAGGGCCGCAGTAGTGGTTCAGGTGGCGCCGGTGGTGGGCGTGGTCCTCGCCGCAGGAGTTGAGCAGGGAAGAGATCACCGCCCGCACTTCTGCATTCGATGCGACAACCGCCTCCCCTTCGCTGCGTTGAACTGTCACCTTTCCTCCCCGCCACTCCCCATCAGTCATGCCCTACGAACCCGGTTCCCCCGAGTGCCGTGTGCTGATCAGCTGCAAGAGCCAGATTGAGGCGATGCTGCTGACCCTCTCCCGCATCGACAACAGTGAGCACATTCGCGACCAACTGGTGTCTGTGCATAACCAGCTGGAGGGCCTGCATGAGTTACACCGTCGTCAGCCCGATGGCACCGCCCAGCCTCCTTCCGGTGGCTCCTCCGACAATGCGACTCCGCCGGCGATCAGCCTGGGCTGAGCCCCTCAGGCCCTGAGGCGGCAATCGTCCTGGCGGCACTCGTCCTCGTCACGCCGCTCCAGACTCCGGCAGGCGGCATGGGCTGCGGCCAGGGTGGCGACCCGCAGGCGCTGGCTCGGTTGCTGCTCGTGGCTCACGACATACCGACCGGTGGTTTCGCGGAAAATCACGCATCCGGCTCCGGTGGCATTGACGTAGGAGAGTTCGTTTCCCATGGACCCCGGAAGAAGGAATACAACCGGTCTACCCCTGATCGAAGCGCCTCAGCCTGTGTGAGACCGCTGACAACACAGAACGTAAAAGCTTCTCGTCAGATTGTTCTTTCTTCTTCCGATTTGATGCTTGATCTCCGTGTTCCTGTTGCGTTATGGCGTTGCCGATCAGCAGCCTGAGAGTCGTCGGCTTCGCTATGCGTTCTCCAGCAGATCACCGGGTTCTGCCTTCAGCTGCTGGATCAGGCGCTCTCCCTCTGCCGCCGGTTTCCCCTCCAGCTGGGCAGCACGCAGAAGCAGCGGACAACCGGCGCTGGCCAGCACCAGTCCCACGTTCTTCACCTGCTCAAGCACGGTGCCCGGCGGCGCCGCCCCGCGGCCGGGCGGCGGCGCGGCTGATCCCCAGCGCTCAGCCAGGTGCCGGCCCTCCGGGCTGAGCTGATCGGCCAGTCGCCCAACCAGTGGTTCGCTGGCCAGCAGCTTCAAGCGCCGGCCCTGCCAGCGGGCATGGGCGCCGGGGTACAGGCCCATGATGCGGCGGTGCAGCGCCAGGGCCGGGGTGTTCCAGTCGATGCGGCTGTCATCACGCGTCAGCAGGCGCGCATGGCTTACCCCCTCCAGCGGTTGGGGACGCAGATCCAGCCGGGCCCAGCGTTGGTCCTCGGGCCCCGGCCCGGCGGCTTCGATGCGCGGCAGGGCCTCCAGCAGCAGCTCGGCGGTGAGGGCCGAGAGGCGCCCGCCGAGCTGGCCGGCGTTGTCCAGCAGGCCGATCGGCAGACGCCGCTCCAGCAGCACCGGTCCGGTGTCGAGGCCCTGCTCCATCGCCATGATGCCCACGCCTGTCTCGCTGTCGCCCTCCAGCAGCGCCCACTGGATCGGTGCGGCGCCGCGCCAGCGGGGCAGCAGCGAGCCGTGGCCGTTCCAGCAGCCCAGCGGCGGGGCCTGCAGCACTTCAGGCGGCAGGATCTGGCCGAAGGCCACCACCACTGAGAGGTCGGCCCCCAGTGCCGCCAGCTGCTCCTGGCATTCGGGTTCGCGGCGGATGCGCGCGGGGGTGAACACCGGCAGCCCCAACTCGAGGGCGCGGGCCTTCACCGTCGAGGGCTGAAGTGCTCCGCCACGGCCGCGGCGCCGGTCGGGTTGGCTCACCACTCCCACCAGCTCATGGCCAGCGGCCACCAGCGCTTCAAGGCTGGCCACGGCATAGGTGGGAGTCCCCCAGAACAGGATCTTCATGGTGTTTGCCTGCGAGGTTCCGGGCGTGCCTGCTGCCGCTTCGGTTCAGGCGTCGCCGGTGACGCTGAGCCCTTCCACCCACACCCAGGGGCAGAGGCCGTCGGGGGTGATCTTCGCCTCGCCCTCGAAGCCCACGATGCCCTGCAGCACGGCGCGGATGTCGCCGGCCACGGTGGCGGCTTCAATTGATCGTTGAACACCGTCGTGGATCAGCCAGCCGTCGAAGGGGAGGGAGAAGGCCCCCTGGCTCGCCTTGACGCCGGCATGAAGGGCTGAGAGCGATTCGATCAGCACCAGACCACGGCCCTCAGCCGCCAGCTGACCGCTGGCGGCGAAGCGATCCAGACCGCTCTCACCACCGCCGCTGCCCGGTGTGGGACCCACCTCAAACCAGTCGGGACCCACCGACACCTTGGCGCCCATGCCGGCGTGGCCGGTGGGGGCCACACCGAAGGCGCGGGCAGTGGCCTCCGAGTGCAGGAAGTTGCGCAGCACCCCCCCCTCCAGCAGGGCCAGGCGGCGGGTGGGGGTGCCTTCGCCATCAAAGGTTGAGGCGCCGATGTTGCCGGGATGGAGGGCGTTGTCGTGCAGGTCGAGGAACGGAACCGCCAGTGTCTCGCCGAGGCTGTCGCGGTTGCTGAGGCTGACTCCGTCGAGTACGGCGCGGGCGTTGAACATGCCGCTGAAGGCGCCGATCAGATCAAGGAAGGCTTCGGGCGCGAACACGCAGGTGTATCGGCCGGTGCGGATCGGTGCATAGTCGAGGTGGGCAATGGTGCGCTCCGCCGCCTCCTCGATGCAGCCCGCCACATCGAGATCATCGGCGCCGTAGGCAAGCCGCACCGCACCGCTGCTGCGCGGCTTGCGGCCCGCCTCCTCGGCGCGGGCATACAAATAGATGCTGGCGCTGGTGAGGCGGTGCTGGCGGCAGGCGCCCTCACTGTTGAGGTAGATGCGCTCACCGATGCGCTGGCTGAGGCCGTTGTAGGGCACCGTGCCGATGGCGGGATGGCGCTCCAGCAGCTGGCGCTCGGCCTGCTTGAGCGTGTCGAGCAAGGTGAGAATGCTGCGCTGCTCGCGCAGGGGCTGGTCGAGTGTGGCCAGCGGAGCCTGCGCCAGGGGGGAGAAGGCGGGGATGTCGTCGGGGTTGCCGAAGGCGCTGGCGGCCTGGGCTCCCAGCAGGGCCCTCTCCAGTCCGGCGTCGCTGAGGTCGGTGCTGCTGGTGATGCCCACCAGCCCCTCCCCGTTCCAGACTCTCAGCGTGATCGCGCTGCGCTGGGCGCCCTTCATCTGCTTGGCTTCGCCCCGGTCCACCTGTACCGATACGTCGGTGCCGACGCCTGCGCCCAGGTCCCAGCGATCGATGCCAGCGGCACTGGCAAGGGATTCCAGGCGGTTGCGCAGGGCCTCGGCGTCGAGGCTGGTGGGAGTTGCGTTGGCCATGGTCAGCGGCCCCCCACCGTGATCGAATCCACCTTGATGTGGGGCTGGCCGACGGTGACATAGATGCTGCCGCTCACGGAGCCGCAGAAGCCGGCCGCCAGTTCGAGATCGTCGGCGCACATGGAGATGCGTGGCATCACCTCCTTCGCTTCGCCGATCAGGGTGGCGCCCTTGACGGGGCGGCCGAGGCGGCCGTTCTCGATCAGATAGCCCTCCTCGACAGCGAAGTTGAACTGGCCGGTGGGACCGACACTGCCACCGCCCATCGCCTTGCAGTAGAGGCCGCGGTCGACCGAGGCGATCAGATCGTCGGGGCTGTGGGGGCCGGCGGCGATGAAGGTGTTGCGCATGCGGCTGGCGGCGGCGAAGGCGTGGTTCTGGCGACGGCCGCTGCCGGTGCGGGTGTGGCCGGTGCGCATCTCGCCGGCCCGGTCGGAGAGGAAGCGCTGCAGCACGCCGTTCTCGATCAGCACGGTGCGTTGGGGCTCCATGCCTTCGTCGTCCATCGACAGCGAACCGAAGGCGCCACCGGTGAGGCCCTCGTCGATCGCGGTGACGGCCTCATGGGCGATCCGTTGCCCCACCCGATCGGCGAAGGGGGTGGTGCCCCGTTCCACCTGGGTGGTTTCGAGCAGGTGGCCGCAGGCCTCATGGAAGATCACGCCGCCAAAGCGGTTGGCCAGCACCACCGGAAACTGGCCCGCCTCCACGTAGTCGGCGTAGAGCATGGTCGCAGCGCTGGCGCAGAGGTCGACGGCGGAAGCGTCGGCATCCCAGACGAGCAGATCTTCCGGCCGGTCGCTGCTGCCGTAGCGGCGGCCGAGGCTGGCCCGATGGTCGCCGTCGGCGGCCAGCACACCGAGCCCGAGCGACTGGTGTAGACGCACATCGCGGGCGAAGGTGCCGTCGGAGGCGGCCACCAGCACCTCCTGCCAGTCGCGGGAGTAGGTGCCACGGCGTGACTGCAGATGGCGGCCATGCACTTGCAGCCGTTGCGTGCCGAGCAGCAGCCTGGCGGTGGCGTCGGCCAGGCCGGGGCAACTCGCCAGCCAGCCGTCCTTGCCGTGGCCGTGGTTTCGGAGCTCGGGAAGGCCGTCGAAGCCGTCGCCAGGAGCGCTGGTGCCAGCGGCGGGAAGCACCAGGCCGAGCATGCCCAGGGCCTGGTCGAGGGCAAGGGTGAGACCGGTCTCGCTGAGATCGTTGGTGGAGACAAAGCCGTCGCGGCCCGCCTTGAAAACCCTCAGCCCTGCCCCCATGGCAAAGGCGGGGCTGACGCTGGTGATGGACTCCTGTTCGGCCAGCACACTGAGGGAATCGGTGCGCTCCAGAAACACTTCCACCAGGTCAGCGCCGGCTGCATGGCCAGCGGCGAGCAGGGGTTCGAGGCGACGGCGCCAGATTGGGTCGAGCCAGCTGTCTCCGCTGGCATGCCGGCTGGGGGGGGTGGCGGTGATGGTCAAGATGGGATCAGCGCACCGCTGGCTGGAACTGCTCGCTGCGGATTGGCGCCATCAGAAACAACTTCGCCATCTCAAGGCCGTTGGCCATCCAGTAGGGCAACTTGCGCAGGGCCTTGAGCGGTGCGGGGGACGGAGACTGATCGGCTTCGCTAAGGGCAGCGTTGTTACGGACCAGCCGCTCCAGCCGCTCCCAGAAACGGGGATTGGCGACGTCAAGCACCACAGGGAAGACGCGGGCGGAGGTTTCGTTGGTCTTCTCGATCACGTAGCGGTCGTAGGTGCGGGCGTCGAGGCCGAGGGCTTCGTAGAACTCCTTGCGGGCCACGTCGCGCACATACATGGTGGCAAACACGGCCAGCAGGAAAAAACGGCACCAAAGCCTTGCCCGGAGTCCGGTTACGGTACCGGGCTGGGCTTTCATCAAGGCGTCAAAGAAATCACCGTGGCGATTCTCGTCTTGGCACCAGTTTTCGAAGAAGTTGAAGATCGGGAAGATTTTGCTTTCAGGATGCTTCTCGAGGTGGCGGTAGATGGCGATGTAGCGCCAGTAGCCAATCTTCTCCGAAAGGTAAGTGGCGTAAAAGATGTAGGCAGGCTTGAAAAAGGTGTAGGCCTTGTTGGCAGTGAGGAAGCCCAGGTCTAATTGCAGGCCGAAATCGGCCATCGCTTTGTTGAGGAAGCCGGCATGGCGGGCCTCATCGCGGGCCATGTGGGCAAAGCATTCGGCCAGCAGCGGATTTTTCTCCTTGATGCGACGGCTGAGCTCCTTGTAAAGCAGAAAGCCGGAGAATTCCGAGGTGCAACTCTGCTCGAGGAACTCGACGAACACGCGCCGGGTGTCGGGATCGAGCTTGTCGGCGGCGCCGATGAACTCCTCGTTGCGGACGAAATGGTGGCGGTTGTAATCCTTGCGAAACTCCTCGCAGATGGCCTCGAGTTCCGCCTCATTGGGCCGCAGGTCCATCGCCGCCATGGCGTCGAAGTCGGTGGTGTAGAACCGCGGCGTCAGGATCGTGTCCTTGACGGGGTCTTTGATCGCCGGAGCTTCAGGGGTGCCGATCGCCTGGGTGGCGGCGTTGGCCGCGGGGGCGGCCGAAGCAGTGGCGGCCGAAGCAGTGGCGGAGGGAGGCACCATCGGAATCCGGACAGACGACAGGTGGAAGTAGGTACATCGTAGAAGCCACGGGGCCGGCTCAGTTGGGCCCAAGCCACTTCTGGCCGTTGAGGCGCTGTACCAGCCTCGACACCAGCAGCGCCAGGGTCATTTTCTTCTCGTCGATCAGGAACGACTCCAGCAGGCTGGGTTCGGATCCGGCCTCGGCGATGGCGATCGTCTTGGCCGAGCCGATGTCGGCCGCGGTGAAGCAGAGCCAGAAGCGGCGCTCGCCCGGCAGCGAGCCCACCACCATCCAGCAGTCGCTGCCCACCACCGGCATTGCTCCCTGGCGAAAGTCAAGCTCGGGTGCCGGTCCGCCGTAGCTCTGCACCTCCTTTGCCAGGGCGGGCAGCAGCAGTTGGGGCACGAAGGTTTCGAACGGTTGCTCCTCCGGTGCCGGGGGCTTGGCCTTGGCACCGGCAGCGGGTCGGGCCGCATTGGGTCCGGCGGATTCGGGCGTTGGGGTCTGGCTCACCGCGGCGGTCCTCAAGACGGATGCTGAACCGAACTTTAGGCAGGACGTCGCCATCGGCTCACCAGTCGTCGCTTGCCTGGCTTCCCCAGTCGTCGCCGGCCGGCACCGGCTCCGGTTGCGCTTCTCGTGCCGGTGCCGGTGCCGCTGCCGGGCCATCGCTGGCGGCGCGGCGCACCACCCGGAAGGGAACCGACACGGTGGGGGGGGGCTCCCCCGGGGCACGACTGCCACCAGCCCCCTCCCAACCGGCGGGCGGGGCGTCGTGCTCGGGCCGCGGATCGCTGCGGCTGGGGCCGGCCTGCCAGCGCGCCTGCTGCTCCCTGGCTCTCTGGCGTTGCCAGACTTCCGGCTCCCAGGGTTCGGCACCTGCTCCCGGAGCATCGCGGCTGGCGCCGCGGCTGCGCCTGGTGGGCATCGTCGCCCCCTGGCGCAGGGCAAGGCCGGTGGCACCGGCGCTGAGCAGGGCACCGCCGGCGCCGGCCAGCCCGATCCACAGCCCCATGGGCAGGGCGGGCGAACGCCACGTGAGCAGCCGCAGGCTGGCGGCAGGCCGCGGATTGAGGGCCGCCACAAGCAGCACCACCAGCAGGGGGGCGAGCAGGGGCAGCAGCAGCAGGCGACGCAGCACGGCCGGGCGCTAAGGGGATGGGGGAGAGGATGGTGCTGTCGGTGGACCCTGCCAGCGGCGCAGTTCGCCGAGATCGAGGCCGAGGCTGTCGAAGACGCGGATCACCAGGAAATCCACCATCTCCTGCAGGCTGGTGGGCCGGTGGTACCAGGCCGGCACGGGCGGTGCGATGCGGGCGCCGGCCTCGGCCAGGGCGGTGAGGTTGCGCAGGTGCACCAGATTCCAGGGCAGCTCCCGTGGTGCGATCACAAGCGGCCGGGCCTCCTTGAGGTGCACGTCGGCGGCGCGCTCGATCAGGTCGAGGGCTACCCCACTGGCGATGCGGCCCACCGTGCCCATGCTCGCGGGCAGGATCACCATGCCGCGGGTGCGGTGGCTGCCGCTGGCGATCGCAGCCGCCTGATCATTCCAGCGGTAGCAACGCAGCACGCCGCTGCCGCAACCGCTGCGTCGGCGCCAGAAGCGTTCCTGGGCGGTGGGGTCGGCGGGCACCTGTACACCCTGCTCCGCCTGCCAGACCGTGATCGCGCCGCGGCTGATCACCAGATCCACCGTGTGTCCGCCTTCGAGCAGCAGTTCGATCGCCCGCTCGGCGAGGGGCTGGCCGGAGGCGCCGGAGATGGCCAGAACCACCGGGTCGGATGACGGGCCCATGGCGTGCCCGCTCAGCTCTCGCCGGTTTCGGTGTCTGCTGCATCGCTGGCTTCGCCTGCGGCGCCGCCGGCCGCTTCGCCGCTCTGCTCCGGCATCTCGGGCTGGATCACCGCCAGATCGATCTGATGGCGCAGGGCATCGACCTTTTCGATCACCACCTCCACTGGATCACCGATCATGTAAGTGCGGCGAAACTTCCTGCCCACCAGACGGTTCTGCCGCGAGCGGTACTCGTACCAGTCGTCCTTGAGAGAGCTCACGTGCACCAGACCCTCCACCTGAGAGGGGGGCACCTCCACAAAGAAACCGTAGCTCTGCACACCGCTGATCACCCCAGGCAGGGTCTGGCCCACGAGCGGCTCGGCGTGGCGAGCCTGGGCGAGGGCGACGACATCATTTTCGATCTCCAGCAGAGCGCGGCTGCGGCCGTTGAGACGCTGGGCGAGCCCCCGCGCAAGGGCCTGCTGAAAGGGCGCCAGCTGGGTAGCCGTGAGCAGGGGCCAGTCGACGGCGCCGTGGCAGCTGTCGCCGGCGAGGTCGACGGTGGTGCGGTGCCGCACGCTGGGCCGGTCCTTGCCGTCGACCAACAGGGTGACCAGCACCTGCTGGTTCCAGAGGTCGGCGTAGTGGAGGGTGGGGCAGCACCACGGGGCAAGGGCGGTTGGTTCGCCCGCCAGCACGTGTTCGCCCGGCTCGGCGCTGAGCTGCACCGGCTGGAGGCTGCTGCGCAGCTGCAGCTGCAGCGGGCGGCGCCGGTCGGTGGCGGCGAAGGCGGTGGCCAACTCGGCGGCTGTGGCGTTGCCCTCCGCGCTCAGCTCCAGCGGGATCTCCAGCGCCAGGGCAGCCTTCGCTACCTCGTTGAGCTCGGCCGGATCGGCCGCAGCATTGCGGGCGAACAGGGCGGGCAGCTCCAGAGTCGAAAGGTGCTGGCCGAGGCAGCGGTGGGCCAGCAGAACCGCCTCGCGCAGGATCGCCAGCGGTTCGGATTCGGGCAGCTCCACCAGCCAGCCCTGGCACGCCGCATCCGGTGACGGCAGGCGGAGATCGGCGAGGCTGTCAAGCGGCGGCACGGGCAGATCGAGTTCGATCGAGCCGCCGCTGCGGCGACGCTCCCGCAGCAGGCTGGCCACGTTCACCAGCTGCTCAAGCAGGGGAAGGAAATCCTTGAGGGGCTTGAGAGAGGCGGGCACGGTGCGGGATTTCGGTTTGCGGTCCGCCAGGGCCTGCAGGGCCTCCGCCTCGATGCGGGCGTCTGGGCGGATCGAGGTGAAGGCGAAGCGGAAATGCTCGAGGTTGCCGTCGGCGCCGAGCTCCATGGCCAGCGACAGGGCAGGACAGGTGCGGCCGGCCTCGAAGGCGGTGTCCTTCACCAGGGCCGGCGGCAGCAGGGGCAGCCAGCGGCCGCCCAGGCACACCGATTCGGCCTGCTCCCGCAGCCAGAGGTCGAGGGCGCTGTCGGGACTGACCCGCTCCGCCACCGAGGGGACGTGCAGCCAGAGCCGCCAGCCTCCTCCTTCCCGTTCCTCGAGCGAGAGGGCGGGCACACAGGGGGCGCCACCCTCCTGCCAGCCACCTGGCAGGAGGGTGGCCAGGGCGGTTAGGTCATCGCGTTGCTTGGCGACAGCGCTCCGCAGACCTGCCTTCGGAGCAGTGGGCCGTTGGTGCAGCTGGTGCTTGGTGAGCAGCAGATCGATGTCGGCCTCTGCGCCGCCATGCACCGGCAGCCTGCGGGCCACGTGACCGCGGGCCCCGAACTGGGCCAGCGGGAAGCGGTCGATGCAGACTTCCACTACTGATTCCCTGGCCGGATCGAGGTGGCCGGAATCCCCATCGGGCAGCTCGATGCTGGTGAGCAGCCGATCGTCAAGGGGGATGGCGACCAGCCGTTCCTCCTGCTCTTCCACCTGGGCCAGCAGGCTGCCGGTGTGGCGTTCGAGCACGCACTGCACAGCCCCCTCGGGCGATCGGCGGCGGCCGCCTTCGCGGCAGATGCGCACCAGCACCCGGTCGCCGTTCCAGGCGTGGTTGAGCTGGTGGTCGCGAATGTAGATGTCTTCGCCGCCGTCCTCGCGCAGGGCGAAGCAAAAGCCCTTGCTGGAGCAGCGCAGCCGCGCCGGGATCAGCTCCTCGCTCTCCTGGCGCCGCAGGCCCTCGTCGCTCTCCTCGATCAGATCGAGGCGCCGCAGAGCATCGAGGCCGATGCGCAACTGTTGCTTTTCGGCTTTGGCGGTGAGGCCGAGGGCCTTTTCCAAGCGTGCGACGGGCAGGGTCTCGCTGCTGGAGAGCTGGTCGAGCAGATGGGCGACCGTGAACTTCATCGAGAGGGTGCGGGCTTCGGGAATGCGCAACGGGCTATCGGCCGTACCCTGCCGCGGATCGGCAGCGCTGGCCTGGAGTGGGACCGTGGCCCGTGGTGGGAAGGAGGGGCGACGATCAGCCGCTCGCCGATGGCTGATTGCCAGACTTTAGGGAGCGGTGGCGTCGCCGGCCTCCTCAACGGGGCGGGAGCGCAGGATCAGGCGGCTGCCGAGGATCAGGAAGCCCACGGCGGCCGCCAGCTGCAGGGCATCGGTGGGGATGACGCTGGAGAGCGATCCACCGGCGCCAGCCCCCACCAGGCTTGCGAGTACCAGAGCGGAGGAACTGCCGGCGAACACGGCCCCCGGCCGGCTGGAGGTGCCGCTGATGCTGACGATCGCCAGCTGGGTCTTGTCACCCAGCTCGGCCAGAAAGACGGTGG
Source organism: Cyanobium sp. (assembly GCA_044233605.1). GTDB lineage: Bacteria > Cyanobacteriota > Cyanobacteriia > PCC-6307 > Cyanobiaceae > Cyanobium. Next base: position 13,686 of record JBIIJS010000055.1, read on the forward strand.
CGAAGGTGGAGCCGAGCAGGGCCAACGGCAGGTCGGCGAGCGCCCGGGCTGCGAGAGGGAGGGCGGCAAAGGGAGGAACCATGCTCATCCGGCTGCGAGGGGCACTAGGTGAAGCGCAGCCTGGCGGCCGAGCCAGAGGCCCAGCCCGACCATCAGCAGGCCGGCCAGCCGCTCCAGCTGCTCGGCCGGCATCACGCTGGAGAGCCAGCGACCGAGCAACACCCCTACCAGGC
>JBIIJS010000249.1:0-3522 GCA_044233605.1 Cyanobium sp.
GGAAGGCGAATCAGAAGAGGAAGCCGGAAAGGAGGGGAACTGGCATCGCTCCGAGCGCGGTGAGCTGGCCGTCGCCTGGCTGGAACCGCAGTGTGCCGAAGACGCCGGAGGCCTGGCGGTCACGCCCCCCGACCTCCCCACCCGCACCCTCACCTTCAAGGAGAACGGCACTTTCGAGGCGGAGGGGGTGAAGGGCAGCTGGCAGCTCTGGCCTGACGGCAGCCTGGAGCTGCGCCTCAGCAAAGGGGAGCACCGGATCAAGGAGCGGATCTGGTTCACCAAGCCAAACCTGCGCCTGCGCAGCAGCGTCGAGCAGCGGGCCGACGGCAGCCCCGGCCGGGCCAGCTTCAGCTCCGAGATCCGCCGCGTCGGCCGGGCGTCGGTGGAGACGGCGAGGGCTGCGACAGAGGTATGAGCGGCCTGCGGCTCGATGTGGTCAGCCTGGTGCCGGAGGCCTTCGCTCCCCTCGGCCGCCTCGGTGTGATCGGGCGGGCCTTCGCTGCCGGCCGCGCCGAGCTGCACCTGCACAACCCACGCGATTTCGCCACCGATCGCTACCGCAAGGTGGATGACATGCCCTACGGCGGCGGGGCCGGCATGGTGCTGAAGCCCGAGCCGGTGTTCGCTGCCTTTGAATCGCTGCCGCAGCTGCCGCAGCGGCAGGTTCTGCTGATGAGCCCCCAGGGTCGTCCGCTACAGCAGGCCGACCTGCGACGCTGGGCCAACGGCTGCGACCAGCTGGTGCTGCTCTGCGGCCATTATGAGGGCTTCGACGAGCGGATCCGCTCCCTGGCCGACGAGGAGATCTCGATCGGAGACTTCGTGCTCACCGGCGGCGAACTGCCGGCGATGGTCATCATCAACGGCGTGGTGCGGCTCTTGCCTGGCACCGTCGGCACCCCTGCCTGTCTGGATGAGGAGAGCCACAGCACCCTGCTGCTGGAGCACCCCCACTACACCCGGCCAGCTGAGTTTCGCGGCATGAACGTACCGGCGGTGCTGCGCAGCGGCGACCATGGCGCCATCGCCCGCTGGCGCGCCGAACAGCAGCAGCTACGCACCCGCGAGCGCCGCCCTGACCTCTGGAACCGTTGGCTGGGCCGCGGGCACCCAGCTCAGGGCTCGTCGCAGGATTCAGCCTGAACCAGCGCGCACGGCGCGCTCTGCGGCGCCACGTCGCTGGCCGAAAGCATCTCGCTGGCCGGCAGCTGCAGCGCCGCCAGACGCACCAGTTCGGGGCCACTGACACCGAGCTTGGCGACGATGTTCTTGCGGTGGGTCTCGACGGTGCGCTGGGAGAGGTGCAGCGCTGCGGCGATCTCGCGGTTGCTGAGGCCGCAGCCAATCAGGCGGAAGAGCTCCTGCTCGCGGGGCGTAAGGCTCTGACGAGCCATCTCCGCATCAAGAGCAGCGGGATCAGGCTCAGCACCGCTGGGCTTGTCCCGGTGCCGACGGCTCAGCGCGGCAACCTCCTGGCTCAGAGTGCCATAGGCACGCGTCTTGTCGACAACGGCAGAGAGGGCGAAGCGCAGCGGGGCCGGACAAATAAAGCTGCTCGCCTCCCCCGAGAGCACGATCAGCCGGGCGGAGGGCTGCACCGCGAGCAAGGCCTCAGCCACCTCCGAACCCCGTCCATCCGGCAGCGCCAGATCGAAAATCAGTACGTCGGGGCGCAGCTCCAGGCAGACCTCCCTGCCCTCCGCCACCGACAGGGCCGTTCCCACCACATCAATGCCCTGCTGGCCGCGCAGCATCGCCACCAGAAGCTGCAGGAACATCATCTGGTCTTCCACCAGCACGCAGCGCAGCGGAGTCACAACGCTCTCCGTTCCGGTCAGCGAGCTGGACAAGAAGAACGTGGCTTTGTGCAAGCAGATTCAAGCTAACGGCTGCACTTCGCTCCTCCCAGGGCGGCCATGCGGCCGACAAGACTGGAAGAGCCTCCCGTGCTCCCCATGCAACTGCGCATCGGCAACGGCTACGACATCCACCGGCTCGTGCCCGGCCGGCCCCTGATCCTCGGTGGCGTCAGCGTCAGCCATCCCGACGGACTCGGCCTCGACGGCCACAGCGATGCCGATGTGCTGGTGCACGCCCTGATGGATGCCCTGCTCGGCGCCCTCAGCCTCGGCGACATCGGCCGATACTTCCCCCCCGACGACCCTCGCTGGAAGGGGGCCGACAGCCTGCATCTGCTCGAGCAGGTGGTGGAGTTGGTGCGAGGCCGCGGCTGGCAGGTGATCAACGTGGATGCGGTGGTGGTGGCGGAGCGGCCGAAGCTCGGCCCCCACATTGAGGAGATGCGGGCCGCCATCGCCGCGCGCCTGCACGTGGAGGCCGATCGGGTCGGTGTGAAGGCCACCACCAACGAACGGCTCGGCCCCACCGGCCGCGAGGAGGGCATCGCCTGCCACGCGGTCGCCTTGCTGGGAGAAGCTCACACCCCTTAAGGTGGCTTCACGTTTCTTTGCATCCGGGTGCACACGAGCCGATCGGTCCCCTTTACGGCTTCCCACTCCCAGGGCGGCGAAGCGCCATTCGCTGGGGGCAGCGAGCCAGGCTTTGACGGCAGCCTCACCGCATTCGGCGACCCTGATGGCAGCCTGGAGGTGGCGGTGGTGGAGCACCTGCGCGTACGCGTACACGCCGATGCCCGTGCCGCCTGGCTGCAGGCCGAAACCCACACCTGGGAACCCTGGCTGCTGCGCCAGTCCGGCTTCCTTGGCCGCGAGCTGTACTGGGATGCCGAACGCGAGGAGGGCATCCTGCTGATCCGCTGGGCCAGCCGCGAGCAATGGAAAGCGATTCCGCCCGAGGAGGTCGATGTCGTGCAGAGGCAGTTCGAGGCCATGGCCCACTACCTCCTCGCCGCTGCCGACAACCCTGCCGACGCCAATCCCTTCCCGCTTGTCCACGCCGGTGAACTGGAACCCCGGGCCATCCCCGCCACCTGACGCCCGGCTCGACCTGGGGCGGCGTACGCGGCTCGGCATGGTGGAGGCTATCTGGGGCGAGCACAAGAGCGTTGGCCAGATCACGGCGATTCTGCGCGAACTGCATCGCGCCGGTGAGCTGGGCCTTGTCACCCGCGTCAGCGATGAGAAAGCCGCCGCCGTACAGCAGGAGCTGGCCCTCCTGGAAAAGGCCGCAGCCGGCCCACCGATGCAGCTGCAGCACCACCGAGAGGCCCGCTGCCTGGTGACGCCACAGCCGCCCGCCGCAGATCCGACCCTCGGTCGGGTGGCGGTGCTGGGCGGCGGCAGCAGCGACCTGCCAGTGGCCGCTGAGGCCAGCCTTGCCCTGGCCTGCCACGGCGTCGCCAGCGAGCTTGTGCTCGATGTCGGCGTGGCGGGCCTGCACCGGTTGCTCGAGCAGCTCGACCAGCTGCGCCGAGCCCGGGTGCTGATCGCCTGTGCCGGTATGGAGGGTGCTTTGCCTACGGTATTAGCCGGCCTGCTGCCCCAGCCAGTGATCGGCGTGCCGGTGGCGGTGGGTTACGGCGTCAGTGCCGGCGGCATGGCA
>JBIIJS010000250.1:0-3520 GCA_044233605.1 Cyanobium sp.
CCCATGGCTGACAGCCTCACCATCAAGCGCACGATCACGGTGAGGGCCGTGGTCACCCCCCGCTGGAAGGAGGATGCCGAGCGGGAGCTCAGCAACGCGATCAGCAATCTCGATCAGCAGCTTGCTCAGCTGGAGCAGGAAGGCCAGCGGGTGGTGGATGAAATCCGCCGCCAGAGCGCCAACCCGCTCGATCCGCGCGTACAGGAACAGGTGGGTTCGGTGCAGCAGCAGGTGGGCGCCAAGCGCACTGAGTTTGAGGAGCAGAAGCGCCAGGTGCTTGAGCAGCAGAGCCAGGTGCGTGAGCTGCAGATGGAACAGATTGTCGATCAGGGGCAGATCGAGAGCACCTGCGAGGTCAACGTCGGAGACAACCTCGTGCAAAAGCTGCAGGTAGCGATCCTGGTGCGCGACGGCGTGATCGAGGCGATCGAGGGAGGCTGAACGCCACCGGGTCAAGGCCTCGGGGGCTCGGTAGAATCTCCAGAATCCGTGCGGCATTCCAGCGTTGGCCACCCACGAAATCTTCATGCCCGCCCTCAGCTCCACGATGACGGAGGGCAAGATCGTGGAGTGGCTCAAGCAGCCCGGCGACCGGGTGGAGCGCGGTGAGTCGGTCCTGGTTGTCGAATCTGACAAGGCCGACATGGACGTCGAGTCGTTCAACGAGGGCTTCCTCGCTGCCGTGCTGATGCCCGCTGGCGGCACTGCGCCGGTGGGGGAGACGATCGGTCTGATCGTCGAAACCGAGGCCGAGATCGCTGAAGTGCAGGCCAAGGCCCCGGCCGCTCCTGCTGCCCCCGCCGCGCCCCTAGCCGCGCCGGCCCCTGCTGCCGCACCGTCTCCTGCGGCTGTCCCGGTACCGGTCGCTGCCCCGGCACCCGTGGCAGCGACCCCACCCTTGGCGGTGCCTGCCAGCGACGGGCGGGTAGTGGCCACGCCGCGGGCCCGCAAGCTGGCGGGCCAGCTGGGCGTGGCCCTCGAGGGCCTGAGAGGCAGCGGCCCCAACGGCCGCATCCAGGCCGACGATGTGGAGCGGGCTGCCGGCCGCGCCGTGGGCGTGCCGCGTGTGGCCGAGGGCACTGCTTTGGCCGCAGCCGGCGGCGGCGGCAATGGTGCTGCACCGGCGGCCCCCGCTCCGGCGCCTGCCGGTCAGGCCTTCGGCCGGCCGGGTGAGAGCGTGCCGTTCAACACCCTGCAGCAAGCGGTGGTGCGCAACATGAACGCCAGCCTGGCGGTGCCTTGCTTCCGGGTCGGCTACACCATCAGCACCGACCGCCTTGATGCCCTCTACAAGCTCGTGAAGGAGAAGGGCGTCACGATGACCGCCCTGCTGGCCAAGGCGGTGGCGCTCACCCTGGCCCGCCATCCTCAGGTGAACGCCGCCACCGTTGGCGAGGCGATGGCCTACCCCGAAGCCATCAACGTGGCCGTGGCTGTGGCCATGGAAGACGGCGGCCTGATCACCCCAGTCCTGGCCAACGCCGACCGCACCGATCTCTACTCCCTCTCGCGCAACTGGGCCGACCTGGTGAAGCGCTCGCGCAGCAAGCAGCTGAAGCCTGAGGAATACAGCTCCGGCACGTTCACCCTCTCCAACCTGGGCATGTTCGGGGTGGATCGCTTCGATGCGATCCTTCCCCCCGGCACCGGTGCGATCCTGGCGGTGGCGGCCTCGCGCCCCACCGTGGTGGCCGGCAGCGATGGCTCGATCTCGGTGAAGCGGCAGATGCAGGTGAACCTCACCTGCGACCATCGCGTGATCTACGGCACCCACGCCGCCGCCTTCCTCAAGGATCTGGCGTCCCTGATCGAGAACAACGCCGACAGCCTCGCCCTCTGAGGTGGACCCGGCCGATCTGCTCCTGTCGAGCTACGCGTTCGATCTGCCCGAGGAACTGATCGCCCAGAGCCCGGTGGAACCCCGCCACAGCGCCCGCATGCTGGCGGTGGAGCCGGGTTCGGGGGCGCGTCACCTGCAGGTGTGGGACCTGCCGCAGGAGCTGCGGCCCGGCGATCTGCTGGTGGTGAACGACACCCGCGTGCTGCGTGCCCGGCTGGCGGCCCGGCGCGCCAGCGGGGGTGCCGTGGAGCTGCTGGTGCTCGAACCGGCCGGCGATGGTGAGGCCGGCGACGGTGCGGTGTGGCTGTGTCTGGCCCGGCCGGCGAAGCGCCTGAAGGCGGGTGAATGGCTCACTGTGGAGGCGCCCGGCCAGGCTCCCCTGCGGTTGCAGCTGCGCGAGCGCGATGGCGAGACCGGCGGTTGGCGCGTCGCCTTTCCGCCGGGCCACGCGGATGCGGCACGCCTGGAGCCGCTGCTGCTGCGCTACGGCGCCATTCCCCTGCCCCCCTACATCCACGGGCACCGCGCCGACGACGCTGAGCGCTACCAGACCCGCTACGCCGCCCGGCCCGGTTCGGTGGCGGCCCCCACCGCTGGCCTCCATCTCAGCGATGAGCTGCTGGCGGCCCTGGCCGAGCGCGGTGTGGAGAGGGCCACGGTGACGCTGCACGTGGGCCTGGGCACCTTCCGCCCGGTGGAGCAGGAAGATCTGCGCGGCCTGGAGCTGCACAGCGAGTGGGTGGAGGTGAGTCCGGCGCTGGTGGCGGCGGTGGCGGCCTGCCGCGCCCGCGGCGGCCGCGTGATCGCGGTGGGCACCACCTCGGTGCGCAGCCTCGAGGGGGTGGCGGCCCTGCACGGCGGTGAGCTCGTGCCCCACACCGGCCCGGTGAATCTGGTGATCCAGCCAGGCTTCCGCTTCGCGGTGGTGGAGGGATTGCTCACCAACTTCCACCTGCCGCGCAGCTCGCTGCTGCTGCTGGTGAGCGCCCTGATCGGCCGCCGCCGGCTGCTGGAGGTCTACAGAGAGGCGATCGAGCACCGCTACCGCTTCTTCTCCTACGGCGATGCCATGTGGATCCCGCCGCCGGCTCTCAGTGGGTGAGGCTGTAGGAGATTCCCGCCAGCACGAAGGCCACAAAAATCAGTTCGATCAGATCCGGTCCGTCGTGGTTCATGGGGGAGGGCCCTGGCGGCTTTCCAGTTCGTTGGCCCCGGGCAGCAGCAGGGCCAGCACCAGCAGAGCCACTGCCAGTGGCAGACCCCGGCTGCTGGTGATCACCGCCAGCCCGGCGATCACCGCAAGCAGGCGCAGACAGAGACGCCAAACCTCGTCGCGGTCGCTGTTGCTGCGGGTCACCAGCACCCAGGCGGCCATCAGCAGCAACACATCGACCAGCAGGTCAATCACAGTGCGCTAACCGATAAAAATCAGCCCCCAACCTAGGCGGCCGGGAGCTGGGCGTCGGCTCAGCAAGGATCAGGCGGCCAGGTTGGCCGCCACGAAGTCCCAGTTGACCAGGCTGCTGAGGTAGGTGCTGATGTAGTCGGGACGGCGGTTCTGGTAATCGATGTAGTAGGCGTGCTCCCACACATCCATCGTGAGCAGGGCTTTCTGGCCGTGGGCCAGGGGCAGGTCGGCGTTGGGGGTCTTGGTGACCTTAAGGCTGTCACCATCGAGCA
>JBIIJS010000056.1:0-13785 GCA_044233605.1 Cyanobium sp.
CTCCGCCTACTACGGACCCTTCCGCGATGCGCTGGATTCAGCGCCGCGTGCCTCGGCCGGCAAGCCGATTCCCACAGACAAAAGCACGTATCAGATGGATCCGGCCAACGGCCGCGAGGCGATCCTGGAAACCCAGCTCGATGAGAGCGAAGGGGCCGACATCCTGATGGTGAAGCCCGGCCTGGCCTACCTCGACATCATCCACCGCCTGCGCGCCGAGAGCGAGCAGCCGATCGCCGCCTACAACGTGAGCGGTGAATACGCCATGGTGAAGGCCGCCGCCGAGAAGGGCTGGATCGACGAGCGGGCCGTGGTACTGGAAACTCTGTTGTGCTTCAAGCGCGCCGGCGCCGACCTGATCCTCACGTATCACGCCTGCGACGCGGCGGCCTGGCTACGGCAGGGGTGAAGGCGCAGCGGCTGGCAGTCTGGCTTCCTACGGCTGCCTTTCTGGCCGCGATCACGGCCCTGGGCCAGCTCAGCGGTCTGAAACTGCTGCTCTTTCCCGAACTCGGGGCCCTGGCTTCGGTGGTGTTCAGCGACCCGGCCAGCGCCTGGGCCCGCTCTCCGAGGCTGCTGCTGCTTACGCCGTTTCTGGCTGCAGTGGCCGGGATCCTGGTGAGCAGCCATCTCCCCTACGGCCCGGTTGCGGTGTCGTTGGCGCTGGCGGCGGGGCTGCTGGTGCTGCGCGGCCTGCGCTCCCCCGTGGCGCCGGCCCTCTCGGCGGGCTACCTGCCGGTGGCTCTGGGCATCCACAGCTGGACCTATCCGCTGGCGGTTCTGCTCTCTATCGCGGCTCTGGTGTTGCTGTCGGGTCGGGGGAGCTGCGAGCCAGTGGGGCCGGCCATCGGCTTCCCGCCAACGCGGCGCTGGCTGCCGCCATTGGTGCTGTTTCTGGGAGGTGCCCTGCCGCTGTCGTGGCTTCTCGGCAGCCATCTGGTTCTGTATCCGCCCTTACTGGTGATCGCCTGGGAAACCCTGGCCCATGGCGATCAAGCCCCCTGGCATCGGCGCTACGCCGCCCTGCTTGCGGCCACCGTTGCCGTGGCTGTGGTGGGTCTGGTGCTGGCGCGCAGCCTCGGTCCGGTGCCGCTGGCAGTGTTTCTGGCGGCACTGCTCACGGCACTGCTGTTAAACCGGCTTCGTCTCCAGTGCCCGCCGGCTTTTGCGGTGGCTCTGCTTCCTCTGGTGCTCCCCCAGCCGCCGCTCACCTATCCGCTGCTGGTGCTTGTGGGAGGGGGCTGGCTGGTGTTGGTGGCGGTGCTGGCTGGGAGGCGTGGAAGCGCTTGATCCCGCTCGGTTTTTTGATGCTCTCCCGGGAGCGGGTCTGCATACGGTTCCCGGATGCTGATCACCCCCACCGGAAGTGAAACGGACAGCTGCATTGGTGCCCACAAGGCCCTGCTGTGGCAGCCCTCAGCGTCGGGTTCCAGAGGGGCTGTTGCACGGCTCGCTCCGGTTCGCCCATCCCCGCAGGGGATCCACGACCTCGGAGCCTGCGAATCTGCGTCGGTGGCTGAAATCGTCGGAAAACAGCACTGGGCAGCCACTGCGGCTCGCCGCCTTTGCGATCAGGGCATCGAACCAGCTGCGGCGGATCCGTTCAGCGATGGGAGCTGTCCTCCGTCACCTCCGAGGTCCTGGTGCGGGCCAGCCACTGAGAGCGGTGGGACTTGAGATCGAGGAAGGACTCCTGGTTGGCGATCCCATCACCGCCCTTTCGCCGGCGTATTGCCCGAGAATGGATTCACTAATCCCTTCCGCCATGGCTTCGGCCCCCCACCTCGTCGAGCCCGCCGTTCATCGCCTTGGCCACGTTGCCCTTCGGGTGGCCGACATGGAGCGGGCCAAGGCCTTCTACGGGGCCCTCGGCCTGCGGCTCACCTGGGATGCGCCCGACTGGGCTTATCTGCAGTCGCCGGTCACCGGCGATGGCATCGCCCTGCTGAGCGCCGACTACAAGGCCGCCGGCCCCCACTTCGCCTTCCACCTCGACGAGCGCGCCGCCGTGGATGCGGTGCATGCCGAGCTGGCCGCCAGCGGCCATCCTGTGGGTCCGGTGCACGACCACCGCGATGGCACCGCGTCCTTCTATCTGCAGGATCCAGAGGGCAACTGGCTGGAGGTGCTCTACGAACCTCCCGGCGGTATCCCCTCCAACACCGGTGCTGCGGCAATTCCAGCGCGGCCGGTGCCCGGTGGCAGGGAGCAGGGGTGAGCGAGTCTGCGCCCGATGCGCTGAGCGAAACCCTTGAACTGTTGGAGTGGCCCCGCCTGGCTGGCCACGTGGCAGGCTTCGCCAGCACCGCCGCCGGTGCCCGCCACTGCGCCGAGCTGCCGCTGCCCGCCCGCTGCGGTGAAAGCCAGGAGATGCTGGCGGTCACCACCGAGCTGCTGGGTCTCGACGGCGTGCTGGAGGGGGGGCTGAGCTTCCGCGGCGTCGCGGACATCGGCGCCACCGTGACCTTCTGCGCCAAGGGGGGCAGCGCCGATGGCGAGGCGCTGCTGGCGGTGGCCACCACCCTGGCGGCGGCCCGGCGGCTGCGGCGCCAGATCGAGGACGGCGAGCTGCGCCCGGTGTGCTGCGCCCTGGTGGCCGACCTTCGCACCCTGCCGGAGCTGGAGCAGCGCCTCCACTTCGCGCTCGAGGAAGGGGGCCGGGTGGCCGACCGCGCCAGCGCGGAGCTGGCGGGTCTGCGCCGTCAGCTGCAGGGGCTGCGTGCCGAGCGGCGGGAGCGGCTGCAGGAGTTGATCCGCCGCTGGGCGGCCCTGCTTCAGGACAGTGTGGTGAGCGAGCGCAACGGCCGGCCGGTGCTGGCGGTGAAGGCCGCCGCCGCTACCCAGATCAATGGCCTGGTGCACGACAGCTCGGCGTCGGGCAGCACGGTGTTCGTGGAACCGCAGGCGGTGATCCCGCTGGGCAACCGTCTGCGCGAGCTGGAGGGCCGCGAGCGGGAGCTGGAGGAGGCGATCCGGCGGGAACTCAGCGCCCTGGTGGGCGAGGAGGCGCCGGCCCTGGAGCACCTGCAGGTGGTGCTGGTGCGGCTCGACGCTGGGGTGGCACGGGCCCGCTACGGCGCCTGGCTGGGGGCGGTGCGGCCCGAGCTGCTGGAGGAGGGCGATGCTCCCTTCGAGCTGCGCGATCTGCGCCATCCGTTGCTGCTCTGGCAGGAGCGGCGCGAGGGCGGCCGGCCCGTGGTGCCGGTGAGCATGGCCGTGGGCCCTGCGCTGCGGGTGGTGGCGATCACCGGGCCGAACACCGGAGGCAAAACGGTGACCCTCAAGAGCGTGGGGCTGGCGGCTCTGATGGCGCGCGCCGGGCTGTTTCTTCCCTGCAGCGGTACGCCGCGGCTGCCCTGGTGCAGCAGTGTGCTGGCGGATATCGGCGACGAACAGTCGCTGCAGCAAAACCTCTCCACCTTCAGCGGTCACATCCGCCGCATCGCCCGAATCCTGGGGGCTCTGCCCGATGCCGGCGGTGCCAGCCTGGTGCTGCTTGATGAGGTGGGGGCCGGCACCGACCCAGCCGAGGGGGCTGCGCTGGCGGCTGCGTTATTGCGCCATCTGGCCGACCACGCCCGCCTGACCATCGCCACCACCCATTTCGGTGAGCTCAAGGCGCTCAAGTACACCGATCCGCGCTTTGAGAATGCCTCGGTGGCGTTCGATGTGGAAACCCTCTCGCCCACTTATCACCTGTTGTGGGGCATTCCGGGGCGTAGCAATGCCCTGGCGATCGCCGGGCGCCTGGGCCTGCCGGCGGGGCTGCTGGCCGAGGCTGCCGCCGCCCTTGAACCCAGCGCCGGGGGCGAGGCCAACCAGGTGATTGAGGGGCTCGAGCGCGAGCGCAGCCGCCAGCAGGAGGCCGCCGAGGCCGCTGCCGTCATGCTGGCCCGCACCGAGCTGCTGCACGAGGAGCTGCTGGCCCGCTGGCGGCAGCAGAAGGAGCAGAGCGCCGAGCAGCAGGAGCAGCGGCGCCAGCGGCTGGAGCGATCGATCCGCGAGGGTCAGGGGGAGGTGCGGCGCCTGATTCGTCGTCTGCGGCAGGCGGGCGGGAGCAAACCGGCCGCGGCCGGTGAGGCGGCCCGCCTGGCGGGCCGCCGGCTGCGCCAGCTGGAAGAACAGCACCGCCCTGCCCCGCCGCGGCGGGAGCATGGCGGCTGGCGGCCGGCGGTGGGCGATCGGGTGCGGCTGCTGGCCCTGGGCAAGGCGGCGGAGGTGCTGGCCATGTCCGACGACGGCCTGGAGCTCACCGTTCGCTGCGGCGTCTTGCGCAGCACGGTGCCGCTCAGCGCGATCGAGGGACTGCAGGGCGAGAAGCCGAGCCCGCCGGCACAGCCGCAGGTGACGGTGCGCAGCCGCCGCTCGCCGGCCAGCCGCGGTCCGGAGGTGCGCACCGAGGGCAACACCGTGGATGTGCGCGGCCTGCGGGTGCACGAGGCAGAGGCCACGGTGGAGGAGAAGCTGCGCGGCGCCAATGGCCCGCTGTGGGTGATCCATGGCATCGGCACCGGCAAACTCAAACGCGGCCTGCGTGACTGGCTGGCGACGGTGCCCTACGTGGAGCGGGTGGCCGATGCCGAGCAGGGCGACGGCGGCCCCGGCTGCAGCGTGATCTGGGTGAAGTGAGGCGGGTGGGATTCAGGGATGTCACGACCGTATCCCCCAATTGCCAGGTCGTGATTCCCAGGCGGGTCCGCGAGCCTCCGGGACACCGCGAACACCCCGGCTTCAGCGGCCCAGGCCGGGCCGTCCCAGGCCGGTGCCGGGCATCATGCCCGCACCGGAGGCAGGGCCGCCCACGCCGCCGGCGGCCGGCGTGGCCCCCGCGGGGTTGACCAGCCCGGGGCCTGCCTGACCGAAGCCGGCGCCCGGCATCAGGCCTGCGCCGGAGGCAGGGCCGCCGATGCCGCCGGCGGCCGGCGTGGCTCCTGCGGGGTTGACCAGCCCGGGGCCTGCCTGGCCGAAACCGGCGCCCGGCATCAGGCCTGCGCCGGAGGCGGGGCCGCCCAGGCCGCCGCGGATCGGCTGGGCCTGGCAGGGGGTAGCCAGGCAGCTCAGGCCGGCAAGGGCAGCGGCCAAGATCGAGGCGGTCAGGGGACGGGCAAAGAGCTTCATCGGTGCCGGGCGGGAACGCTCCCATGCTGACCATCCCAGTCGGGATTGGCAGCGGCGAGCGACATGATTTCAGCCCAGCGGCGGCAGCTTCGGTTCCGCCCTCCCGGCCAGGAGGGCTGCTGCCTGCAACGCCTCGCCAGCGGCGTCGAACAGTCGCCAGCCGGCTGGATCCACCTCCAGATGCACGCTCTCGCCGGGCGTCAGGCGCTTTTCCGGTTCGGCCCGCAGCTGCACCAGGTGGTCGCCCTCCAGCAGCCGGCAGGTGGCCAGCTGCTCGTTGCCGAGAGCTTCGCAGTGGCATACCTCCGCCGCCAGGTTGCGGTTGGCGGCCGGTGCCAGGCGCAGGTGCTCGGGGCGCAGGCCGCCGGTGAGGGTCTCTCCCACCCGGGCTGCCAGGGCCGCCTCCAGCGGCCCCTCCACAGGAAACCGCCGACCACCGAGCAGCAGCTGGCCGGGGCCGGCCACCTGCACCGGCAGCAGGTTCATCGGCGGGCTGCCGATGAACTGGGCCACGAACAGATTGGAGGGCCAGCGGTAGAGCTCCAGCGGCGTGCCCAGTTGCTGCAGCCGGCCGGCGTTGAGCACGGCGATGCGGTGCCCCATCGTCATCGCCTCCACCTGGTCATGGGTCACGTACAGGGTGGTGGTGCCGAGGCGGCGCTGCAGCTCGACGATCTGGGTGCGGGTGCCGGTGCGCAGCTTGGCGTCGAGGTTGCTGAGCGGCTCATCCATCAGAAACACCGCCGGCTGGCGGGCGATCGCCCGGCCCAGGGCCACCCGCTGCTTCTGGCCCCCGGAGAGCTCCTTCGGCAGCCTGCCCAGCAAGGCGTCGAGCTGCAGCATGGCGGCCACTTCCTCGACGCGCTCCTCGATCGCCTGCTCCCGCGGCGAGGGCAGTTGCAGCGGCGCCGGCCAGTTGCGGCTGAGGCGATGCAGGCCGTCCTGCAGCTGCTGGGCGGCCGAGCGGCGGCGGCTGCGGCGCAGGCCGAAGGCCAGGTTGTCGGCCACGCTCAGGTGGGGATAGAGGGCGTAGCTCTGGAACACCATCGCCACATCCCGCTGGGAGGGCCGCAGCTGGCTCACCTCGCGGCCGCCCACGTGGATCGTGCCGCTGGTGGGGCTGTCGAGGCCGGCCAGCAGGCGCAGCAGCGTGCTCTTGCCGCAGCCCGAGGGGCCCACCAGCACCAGGAATTCGCCGTCCTCGATCTGGAGGTCGAGATTCTTCAGCACCGTCACAGGCGCGGCATTGGCGCCGCTGCGGCGAGGTGGGTAGGTCTTGCCGACCTGCTGGAAGCGGACTTCGGCCAAACCGGTGGAGCGACCGCCGGATCTTAGGGTTGGGCCTCTGACGGCTTTTACGGCCCCTTCTTCTTGCAGTTCATCGACCAGGCGCGCATCGCCGTGCGGGCCGGCCGCGGCGGGGATGGGATCGTCGCATTCCGGCGCGAGAAATATGTGCCCGCAGGCGGACCCTCTGGCGGTGATGGCGGTCGAGGCGCCGACGTGCTGCTGGAGGCCGATGCCAACCTGCAGACCCTGCTGGATTTCAAGTACAGGCGCCAGTTCGTGGCGCCCGACGGCGGCCGCGGCGGGCCCAACCGTTGCACCGGTGCCAGCGGCCGGCCGCTGCTGATCAAGGTCCCCTGCGGCACCGAGGTGCGCGATGCCCGCACCGGCATCCTTCTCGGTGATCTCACCACTGCCGGCGAGCAGCTGCTGGTGGCCCTTGGCGGGCGCGGGGGCCTAGGTAACGCTCACTACCTTTCCAACCGCAACCGGGCGCCGGAGAAGTGCACCGAGGGGCGCGACGGGGAGGAGTGGTTGCTGCAGCTGGAGCTCAAGCTGCTGGCAGAGGTGGGCATCATCGGCCTGCCCAACGCAGGCAAGAGCACCCTGATCGCCGTACTCTCGTCAGCTCGCCCCAAGATCGCCGATTACCCGTTCACCACCCTGGTGCCGAATCTCGGCGTGGTGCGGCGCCCCAGTGGCGATGGCACCGTGTTCGCCGACATCCCGGGGCTGATCGAGGGTGCCGCCCGCGGCGCCGGGCTCGGCCACGATTTCTTGCGCCATATCGAACGGACCCGGCTCCTTCTGCATCTGGTGGATGCGGGTGCCCACGACGTGCTGGCAGACCTGCAGGTGGTGGAGAAGGAGCTGCGCGCCTACGGTCACGGGCTGGCTGATCGGCCGCGGCTGGTGGTACTCAACAAGATCGAGCTTCTCGATGCCTACGCGCTCAAGGCGCTGGCATCCACGGTGGCTGCCCACGGTGGCGAGCCGCCGCTGCTGATTTCCGCCGCCGCCGCCCGCGGCCTCGATGCCCTGCTGGCACGCGTCTGGCAGGAGCTGGCGCTGAAGGGAGGGAAGGAGCCGATCTCGCAGGTTGCTCTGCCCAGCTGAGCAACCGTTTTCCGTGCAAGAGGAAAATGGGCAAAACGCGAAAGCCCCTGGTGCCGCTCGATGGTGGCACCAGGGGCTCAGAGACTTGGACGCCGAATCAGTCGTCGTAGACGCGGCACTCGGGTGCCTCGGGGTTGAGGTCGCAGTAAACCTCCAAGGGGGTGGGGTCGTGGGTGTCTTCGGGATGGTGAGCCTTGAATTCCTCGAGCCTTTTCAGCTCCTCTTCGAGATGGCGCACCTTGCCGTCATCGCCGGCGGCCTTGGCCGCTTCGATGTCGACCTTGTCTTTTTGAATGTGCTCGTCGATGCTTTTCATTCCAGATACCGACCCCAGGAGCCGGAACTCAGCGGCACCACCTTACGGGGACGGGGCGGCTGGTCGAGGCCATGTGGGCTGGCCCTGATTGATGTTGACAAATCGCACGGCTTTGGGGCTCTGGGCTGCTGATCGGCAGGGCCGTGGCTAGCAGCAGGGATAAGCCAGCAGGGACGGCAACCCATGACCCGCATCAAGCAACGGCGCGACCGGCATTTCATCGATGCCGACGGACGCCTCTTCTGGATCAACGGGCCCGAGGAACACTGTTATCTCTCCGAGCAGCGGCAGTGGCGGCGCGGCCTCAGCTTCGATGAGGTGCTCCTCTGGAAGCAGTGCGCACCCAGCGGCCTGGTGAGCCAACGCTTTCACTCCCCGCAGGAGGCCTGTGAGGCCTTCGAACACGCACGCATCATCTGGTCGCACGACCTCTACCTGCGCCGCATGGGCGAACAGATGGCCGCCCAGCGCAGCCTCGACGACTACAAGCCCACGGCGATGAAGCAGGCGGAGGCCCGTGGTGAGCGGCTGCGGCGCCAGCCCTGGCTGCTGCCGGAGCCACTCGGGCCGGTCTGCGGTCTGCCGCCTCGCGCTCTGCCGGCCCGCTCCGGCGGGGGGGCGGGGCAGGGCTGTCTGCCGCCTGGGGCGGAGATGGCCCATCCCCATCGCCGCCGGCGTTCAGGCAGCCAGCTCACTGAGCATTAGCCAGCGCTCCTCGGCGGCGGCGATCCGTTCAATCAGTTCGGCCAGTTCGCCGCTGAGCTCGGCCAGCGCGATGTGGTCGCCGGAGATTCCGGTGGCGATCTGTTGCTCGAGGTCGCCGCGGCGGGCCTCCCAGGTGGGTAGGTCGCGCTCGATCGCGGCGAGTTCACGGTTTTCCCGGTAGCTGCGGCGCCGCAGGCCGCTCCCTGCTGCCGCTGCGGCCGGGGGGCTGGGTGCTGGGCTGGCCATGGCCGGGGGAGCGACGGCCGTGGGTCCAGCCGTGCTGCGGGCCGCCCGGCGTTCCAGCCAGGCGCTGTGGTTGCCCTCGAAGCGCTCCAGCCTGCCGTTCTCGAAGCAGAACAGCCGGTCGATGGTGCGGTCGAGGAACCAGCGATCGTGCGAGACCACCACCACGCAGCCGCGGAAGTCATCGAGGAACTCCTCCAGCACAGCCAGGGTGTGCACGTCGAGGTCGTTGGTGGGTTCATCGAGCAGCAGCACGTTGGGCGCCTCGATCAGCAGGCGGCAGAGGTGCAGGCGCCGTCGCTCGCCACCGGAGAGCTTCGCTACCGGCTGGTGCTGTTGGGCCGGCGGGAAGAGGAACCGCTCCAGCAGCTGGGAGGCGCTCAGCTCCTGGCCGTCGACGCGCACGCGGCTGGCGGCCTCGCTCACCACATCGATCACCTTGCGATCCAAGCCCCGCCCGTCGGGCCCGGCCAGCAGCACTTCGCTGTGCTGGTCGAACCAGGCCAGCTTCACGGTGCTGCCCAGCTCCAGGCGGCCCGCGGCCGGCGCCCGCCTGCCGGCGATCACCTCCAGCAGGCTGGATTTGCCGGCGCCGTTGGGGCCGATGATCCCCACCCGATCCTCCGGATCGAAGTCGTAGCTGAAGCCCTCCAGCAGCCGTTTGCCTGGTGCATCCACGGCCAGGTTTTCAGCGCTGATCACCTTGCGGCCGAGCCGCCGTGCCGTGGCCGCCATCGACAACTGGCCGCCCCCCTGCCGCGTTGGCGTCTCGCGCATCGCCTCGATCCGCTGTAGCCGCGCCTTCTGCTTGGTGCTGCGCGCTTTCGGACCCTGGCGCAGCCAGGCCAGCTCCCGGCGCAGCTCGCCGCGGAAGCGGCGGGCGGCCGCCGCCTCAGAGGCCTCCTCCAGGGCCCGCAGTTCGAGGTAGCGGCCGTAGCCGCCCTCATAGGCGCGGGCCTCGCCGCCTTCCACCGCCACGATCCGCGTCGTCACCCGGTCGAGCAGGTAGCGGTCGTGGGTGACCAGCACCAGGGCGCCGCGGAAGCGATCCAGCCAGCTCTGCAGCCATTCGACGCCATCGGCGTCGAGGTGGTTGGTGGGCTCATCGAGCAGCAGTACGTCGGGCATCGCAACCAGGGCCGCCGCCAGGGCAACGCGACGCCGGTTGCCGCCGGAGAGTTCGCCCATGCAGCGATGGACATCGCCCACCCCCAGCCGCTGCAGCACCTCGCGGCATTCGCGCTCCAGGTCCCAGGCTTCGAGCTCATCCATGCGGCGGTGCAGGTGGCCCAGGCGGTTGAGCAGGGCGTCGTCGTCGGGCGCGGCGGCCAGATCGTGCCCCAACTGCTCGTGCTCCAGCAGCAGCCGGTGCCGTTCACCCCCGCCGGCGAACACCGTTTCCAGCACGGTGGCCTGGAGATCGCAGAGCGGATCCTGCTCCATCCGCACCAGCCGCAGCCGCGGCGCCACGCGCCGCTCGCCCCGCCCGAGCGGCTCCACGCCCGCCAAAACCCGCAACAACGTGCTCTTGCCGGCGCCGTTCGGGCCGATCAGCCCAAGCCGATCCCGCTCGCCCACATGCAGATCGAGGTCGGCGAACAGGGTGCGCAGGCCATAGTCCTTGCCGGCGCCCACCAGGCTGATCAGGCTCATCGCGGCGCTGGCGCCTGGGCGCGCTGCTGCTCCAGCCAGGTGAAGACGCTCTTATCGCCCACGTCGGCGGCGGCGGGCATCGGGAATTTGCGCAGGGTGAGCACCAGCAGCAGCAGAGCCTCGATCGCCAGCAGCCATATGGTGATCTCCGGCGACAGCAGGCCCGTGAGCCGCCCCAGCAGGGCCAGCGGCAGCAGCAGGGTGACGCCGATCGCCTCGGGCCGGCGGAAGCAGAAGAACTCCTTGAATCCAATGCCGGTGAGGGCCGCAAAGAACGGCCCAATCGCCAGGATCCACAGCGGGTTCGCCGCCAGAGCCGGCAGCAGGCCGCCGCCGCCGTGGCGCGCCGCCAGGGCCAGGCCGCCGAGGCAGCCGACCAGCCAGAACAGCTGCAGCAGCCTGTGCAGGGGGCGTAGGTAGATGTGGATCCAGTGAAGAGCCAGGCCCAGGCCCGCCGCCATCAGCAGCAGCCAGGGCCAGACCCAGCCCGGCCCGAACCGCCACCACTGGGCAAGCAGGGCCAGCTGGCCGATCGCCACCGCGCTGAGGGCCAGCCGGTAGCCCAGCACCTCGCGGCGGTCGTTGGCGGTGATCGTGTAGGGCCCATAGACCCCTTCGAAGACGGGGTCGGCTGCGGGGGCGGCGACGCTGCTGCTCATCGGCCTGCGGGGGGATCGCTGTTCACCAGTGTGGCCAGGTCGGGGCCGGCCGGAACGATCCCGGACGGATGCAGCGGAAACAGGGCGCCGAAGTAGTCGGTGCGCCAGGCCTCCGGGAAGCAGCAGGCGGCCACCCCGGGCAGCGCGAAGAAGCGCGTGCGCCAGGCCCACAGGGCCGGCAGCTGCCATAGGGGCCGGCGGCTGCAGCCGAACAGGGGCGCGTAGACCAGCTCCAGCCGGATCAGGGTGGGGAAGAGCACCACATCGGCCAGGGACAGTTCAGCGCCGCACAGCCAGGGGCCCCGCGCGCCGAGCTCCGCCTCCACTGCCTCCAGGGCCGCCCAGAGTTCGCCCTCGGCTTCGTCGTAGGAGGCCTGGTTGCGGGCGAAGCCGCAGCGGTAAACGCCGTCGTTCACCTCCCCCTGCAGGCGCTCGCGCCAGGTGTCGATCGCCGGCCGGAGGGGTTCGGGGTTGAGCTGCAGCGCTTCGCCGCTGGCGGGCCAGAGGTCGAGCAGTTCGATCAGGCGTGCACTCTCGCTCACCAGCAGCCGCCGCTCCCGGCGCGACCACAGGGCCGGCACGGTGGCGCGCACGCCGCCGGCACCGCTGCTGGCGTAGAGCTGGGCAAGGGTGTCGCAGCCTTCGAAAGGTTCTGCGAAGCGCCAGCGCCCGGCCCGCGGATCTGGCTCCACCACCACCAGATCAATTGATGGGGCGAGTTCGCGCAGGCTCCACACCAGCCAGGCGCGGTGGGCCCAGGGGCAGCTGCGGCCGACGATCAGCAGGTGGCTCCCCGCTGCCGCGGCATCGGCTGGCAGGGGAGGCAGGGTGGTGAAGGCTCCGGCCGGGCGTCGGTAGCGGCCGACGGCATCGGCCGGACCCAGGCCTCCCATCAGTGCCAGCCACTGGCGGTTCCAGAGGTAGCGGGCGGTTTGCACCAGGGCCGCGGGTGGTGGCATGGCGGATGTGGACGCCGGGATGCATCGATCCTGCGTCAGGCTGGGACCCACGGTCGTTGCGGAACATGGGCAGGGTGCTGGTGGTGGGGGCCACCCATGGCAACGAGCGCAACGGCGCCTGGCTGCTGGAGCAATGGCGGCGCCGGCCGGAGGTCCTGCAGTGCCATGGCCTGGCCGTGGATCCGGTGATCGGCAACCCCGCCGCCTTAGCCGAAGGCCGCCGCTATCTGGATCGCGATCTCAACCGCAGCTTCGAGCCGGGTTTGCTGGCTGATCTGCGGCGCCAGGAGCGAGAGGTGCTGAGGGCCCGCGAGCTGCTGCGGCTCCATGGGCCGCAGGGGGAGAGGCCGGCTCTGGTGGCAATCGATCTGCACAGCACCACGGCCGCCATGGGCAACAGCCTGGTGGTGTACGGCCGTCGCCCGGCCGACCTGGCCCTGGCGGCGGCGCTGCAGCTGCGCCTCGGCTTGCCGATCTACCTGCACGAGGGCGACCCGGCCCAGACGGGTTTTCTGGTGGAACGCTGGCCCTGCGGCCTGGTGGTGGAGGTGGGGCCTGTGCCGCAGGCCGTGCTCCACCCACAGATCTGCCTCCAGACCACGCTTGCCCTGGAAGGAATCCTGGAGCTGCTGGCCCTCGCGCGCCGTGGCGCTCTGCCCCAGCCCCATTCACTGGTGGTGCACCGGCACCTGCGCAGCCTCGATCTGCCACGCCACGGCGACGGCAGCCCTGGAGCACTGATTCATCCCCTGCGCCAGGGCCGCGACTGGCAGCCACTCCGACCCGGCGACCCTCTGCTGGAGGATGCAGCTGGCCACACCCTGCCCTACGAAGCTCCGGCCGGTCTGGAAAACGTCACGGTGTGGCCGGTGTTTATCAATGAGGCTGCCTACGGCGAGAAGGGGATCGCCCTGAGCCTCACCGATCGGCAGGTGTGGCCGGTGCCGCCGGCCTGGGGCGACGCCCTGGGGAGCCTGGCGGCGTTGTTGGAGTGAGAGGCCGCTCAGCCGCACACCAGGGTGGCCTGTTCGCGGGTGCAGGGCAGATCGGTGGTGCTGCCGTCGGCCCAGTAGATGCGGAGGCGGTCGTCGTCGGTGCCGCTCCGCAGCGTCAGCGATTTGACGACACCAGCGGGCGGTTTGCCCGCCTTGTCGGCCCCGTCGGTCCGCTCGGCGGTGACCTTGTTGAGGCGCTGTTCCAGCTGTTGAAGCTTGAATTCCAGCTCATCGATGCGCTGGCTCTCAGGGCTGGGTTTTTTCGGCGCTCCGGCGCCGAACTGGCAGCCCACCAGCAGCAGGGCCGTGACCGTGGCCAGCAGCGGGCCCCGGCGGTGCAGCCGCTGCTGGCTTGCGAAGGGGTGCGTAACGCCCGGAACCATGGGGAGAGCTGCCTTGCTAATCACCTCCTAGCAGCGCTGCCCCGCCACCGCCAGCGGCAAAGGGTCCCGCCCGCTTGCCCCCTCTAAGAATCTCTTCACAATTCCCCGTTCGGAAACCCGCAACGTTCTGTTACGTTCAGGTCAGCGGGATTCCGCCCTTCCATCCCCGCTCCGGCCACGGCCTCGTGCCAGAAGCCTGAGCTCCTTCTCACGTACTCATGACCGCCACTCTCCAACAGCGCTCCGGCGCCTCGGCGTGGAACCAGTTCTGCGACTGGGTCACCTCCACCAACAACCGCCTCTATGTGGGCTGGTTCGGTGTGCTGATGATCCCCTGCCTGCTGGCCGCCA
>JBIIJS010000062.1:0-13321 GCA_044233605.1 Cyanobium sp.
ATCACCACCGCCCAGGCCACCGGCGGTGCCGGAAGTGACACGATCAATGGCTTCGAGAATCTGAGGGGTTCCCGCTTCAACGACGTTCTCACCGGATCAGCAGGTGCCAATCGGATCGAGGGCGGCGAGGGCAACGACATCCTCTGGGGCAGCGCCGGCCGCGATCATCACAGTGGCGGGGCAGGAGCCGATCAGTTTCTCTACCGCAATGCCGGCGAAGCCGGCAAAGGCGCCAGCGCACGGGATGTAATCACCGACTTCGAAGCCAGCGACCGCATCGATCTCTCCCGCATCGACGCCAACAACTCGCGCTCAGGGAACCAGGCCTTCGCCTGGATCGGCAGCGCCGCCTTCAGCGCCCCAGGCCAGCTGCGTTACACGGTGGCCAAGGGCAATGGCCTACTGGAGGGCAACGTCAAGGGCAGCAGCGGCGCCGAGTTCCAGATCGAGATCCTGGGAGGTTTCGCCCTGCAGCCCGGTATCCACGTGGTGCTGTAGCCCGCCATGAATCAGGCAACAATCCGCCTCACCCCTTCCCGCACCGGCACTTCCCGCCCTTCCACTTCGAGCACTTGGTCTGCTTGCAGCCCTTCTTCTTCTGCTGCCGCAGACCGGCGGCGGTGGATGAACTGCCGTTCGCGGCGGCTGCGGCGGCGTTCGGGGTTCCGAGGGGTTGGGCCATGGCAGGGAAGGGCGAAGGGAGAGGAGAGGAAAGGAAAGGGATTCAGGCGGCCGCCAGCGGCGCGTTTTCGATCAGGGCCGGGGCCAGGCGCAGGCCCGGTTCGCCGCTGGGCACCTCGATCAGCTCGGCGGCGCGGATGCGGGAGATCAGCCTTGTGGTGGTCACGCGGGTGGTGCCGATCAGCTCGCCGATCCGCTCGTGGGTGAGGCGGAAGGGCAGGTCGCACCAGCTGCCGCAGCGGCGGCCCAGCCGGCGCACCAGCAGGGCCAGCAGGGCGTGCAGCCGCTGCTCGGCGCTGCCGAGATGGCGGATGCGCAGCAGTTGCAGCGTCCACTCATTCACCGGATCGAAGCCGTCGCCGCCCACCGGCTCGGCCTGGCTGCGGAAGCACAGCGGCGTGAGCGCCTCCACGCACACCCCCTCGCTGCAGAGGCGGTCGGTGCGCAGCTGGTCGCCCGCCTGCAGGAAGGCCAGGGTCATCCCCTCGGTTTCCTCACACGGGCAATACACGCGCGCCACCCCCTCCAGCACCTCCAGGCAGGTGCCGCCCGGCCGCAGGGCCGGATCCAGCAGCACGCACTGGCCGGCCGGCATGCGCACGGCGGAGAGGGGATCGTCGGGCAGGAAGCGGAAGCTCATCGGGGCCGAAGGCAACGGAAGCGGCGGCGGCGAGGGGTCGCTGCGGCACTTCTTGCGAATGACTCGCAATCTAAACAGGCACCCCGCCCTTTTGCAAGCGATTCTCAATAGCAAGCGGCAATTGCAAGCGGCTGCCCGCCGCCCGGCCGGCTCGCATCGCTCAGAGATCGGCGTCGGCCGCGCACTCCGCGCACAGGGCGCGCACGTTGAGCACGCACTCCAGCAGCCGGAAACCGTGCTGCAGCGCCGCCGCCTCGCCGGCACTGAGCACCGCCCCGTCTTCAAACTCCTCGGTGCGGCCGCAGCGCACGCACACCAGGTGGTGGTGGTCGCGGTGGCTGGAGCCGGCCAGCTCGAAGCGCCGGCCCCCCTCGGCCAGCTCCAGCTCCTGCAGCAGCCCCATCGAACTCAGCAGCCGCAGGGTGCGGTACACCGTGGCCAGCGACACCCGCTCCTCGGCGCTCTGCAGCAGGCGGTGCACGTCTTCGGCGCTGAGGTGGTTGCCCTCACCGATCCGCTCAAACAAAGCCAGCACCCGCTGCCGCTGGGGAGTGAGCCGCTGACCGCGGTCGTGGAGGCTGGTGCGCAACCCGCCGCTGGCCGTGGTCGGGGGAGGTTGTGCCACGTCACGACCGCTGCGCGCCAACCCTAGGTACCGGAACCGGGAGCTGCCGGCTTTGTATCAGGCGCCACGGCCGTGGGCCAGGCCCGCGCCAGCCGCCCATCGAGCGACACCAGGCCGGCGGCCAGCAGATCGGCCACCGTCACGATCAGGCGGTAGCTGAGCGCCACCGCCAGCAGCGACGACTCCTGGATCGCTCCGCCCAGCCGCAGCAGCAGCACCGCCTCGAACACCCCCAGCCCCCCCGGCGCCCCGGGCACCACCAGGCCGGCGGTCCAGGCCAGGCAGAAGCCCGCCAGCCACAGCAGCCAGTCGGACGAAAGCTGCAGGTCAAAAGCCCACACGCAGCAAGCGAAACCGGCGAAGCGCAGCAGCACGAACACCAGCTGGGCCAGCAGCGGCGGCCACGGATAGCCCCGCACCGGCGCCTGGGCCGCCGGGGCCATCGACTCGCGCTCCAGCTCCCGCTCCAGGCCGAGCAGCCGGGCCCGCGTGCGCTCCAGCCGCCGCAGCAGCGGATTGAGCCAGCGGGGCAGCAGCAGCAGCAGCGGCAGCAGGCCCGCCAGCTCGAAGCCGTTGCGCCAGCCCGCCAGGGCCATCAGCGCCAGGGCCGCCACCGCAGCCAGCAGCGGGTCGAGCAGGGTGGCCACCAGCGCCATCGGCGTGCTCAGCGGCCCCGCCAGCGGCGCGGCGGGCGGCCCGGCGCGCAGCACCTGCACCCGGCTGGCCAGATGCCAGATGTTGCCCGGCAGGTATTTGCGCAGATTGGTGGCCAGGTAGAGGCTCACCAGCGCCTCCCAGCGGGGCCTCAGCCCAAACCAGCGCAGGATCGCCCCCCAGGCCAGCCCGTTCACCATCAGGCTCAACAGGCTCAGTCCCACCCCCAGCAGCAGCCACAGCCAGCCCTGGCCATCGAGGCTCATCTCCAGCAGCTGGCGGCCATGGGCCAGCAGCGCCGCCATCACGAAGCCCAGGCTCAGCAGCGTGATCCACAGCCGCACCCCACCCGGCAGGGGCGGCAGCTTCGGAAGCTTCGGCAGGGGCGGCAGCTTCGGCGGCTTCAGCGAGCTGATGCGGCTGAGACGCTCGCGCAGGGCGGGCCAGGGGTTGTTCATCGGGAGATCACGGGTCGGCGGCGAAGGGCTGCTGCACCGCATCGCGCACCTGCTGCAGAGACAGATTGTGATGCCGGGCCAGCGCCGCCAGATCGTCGTGCTCGGGCTTGAGGCGCTCGCGGCCCCCGGGCAGCCGGGAGCGCTTCAGACGCACCGGCCCGAGGGCGGTGTTGATGCTGAGGCCCTCGCGCGGCACGATCCAGCGCTGCTGCAGCTGCTCGCGCACGCCGAGGCTCGTGCTGTGCTGCCACCACACCCGCCGCAGCTGCGGTGCCAGCGCCGGCGGCAGCAGGGCCGTGATCAAGGTGCCCTGGCGCCCCTTCTTCATGGCGACCGGCTGGCTGAACACCTCCACCGCTCCGCCCTGGCGCAGGGCCTCCGCCAGGAAGGCCAGGTCTTCGGCGGTGGCGTCGTCGATCTGGGCCTGCTGTTGCAGCAGCGGCTCGGCGCTCTCGATCGGATCGGCCGGCAGCTCGATCGGATCGGCCAGCACCAGGCGCAGCAGATTGGGCCGGTCGAGCTGCCGGCTGCCCAGGCCCACCCCCACCGCCCGGGGAATGTGGGCCGGAGGCGCAGCGAAGCGCTCCGCCCAGCAGGCCATCAGGGCCAGGCCCGTGGGGGTGGTGAGTTCGCCGGGGGGAAGCTCGCCCGAGCCAGCCAGCGGGATGGCGCGGCGGCGGGCGATCTCCAGCACCGCCGGAGCCGGCAGCGGCAGCCGGCCATGGGCGGTGGCCACCGTGCCGCGGCCGGCCGGCGGCACGGCGCAGATCAGCGGCTCGATGCCGAAGTGCAGCAGCCCGGCGCACACCCCCACGATGTCAACGAGAGCATCGATGGCACCCACCTCGTGAAAATGCACCTGCTCGGCGGCATGGCCGTGCACCGCCGCCTCGGCCTCGGCCAGCAGGCTGAACACCGCCAGCACCCGCTGCCGCAGGGGTTCCGCCAGCGCTGCCGCGACGATCTGCTGCCGCAGCTCCCCCCAGCGCCGGTGCGAAGGCTGGGGCTCCAGGCATTCCACCCGCAGCCGCAGGCCGCGCAGACCGCCGCTGCGGGCCTCGTCGCACTCGATCCGGTAAGCACCCGCCAGGCCGAGGGCGGCCAGCGGTTCATCGACGCAGGCGGGCGGCAGGCCCAGATCGAACAGCGCCGCCAGCAGCATGTCGCCGGCCAGGCCGGTGGGGCAATCGAGCAGGGCCAGGCTCATGCCGCTTCCGCCGGCGCCGGGGCGGGGCGGGCGAGACGGGGCGCCTGGGCCAGCAGGATTTCGGCCCGCTGCTCCAGCTGATCGCGCCGGTCGCGCAGCAGCTGCTGCACCTCGCGGCGGGCACGGCGCTGCTCGCGCTGGGCCGTGGCCACGTCGTGAGCCGAAACACCCCAGATGCGGCCCAGCAGGGCCCGGTCGTCGGCACCGCCGAGGCTCTCGCCATAGATCAGTTGCTCGGCCGCCATGCCGGCCTGTAGCACCCGGCTCCAGCGGCGCAGCTCCTCCAGGGGCAATCGGGCCTGGGCCGGCGGCTCGAATTCGGTGCTGCCGCTGGCCTCGAGGCCGGCCCGCAGGCAGGCGAGGCTGCCGATCAGCACCCGCCGCACCGGCAGCTGCTCCGCTTCCGCCAGCAGGGCATGGCCGGCCTCATGCACGGCGATCCGCCGCAGCCGCGCCTCGCCGCCGGGCAGGGTTTCGGCCAGCAGGTGGCCGCCCCGGCCGCCGAAGCGGGCGGCATCGAGGGTGAGGGCTCCCATCGCCAGCCCGGCTGGCACAGCCACCAGCCAGGGGGAGAGCCCCAGCGCCGGACCCACCAGCGCCAGCAGGCTGAAACCGAACACGCCCACACCGGCGGCGCGCGCTCCGCTGCTGCCGGGGGAGGCGGCCACCGGGCTCAGCGGGCGGGGCGACTCACCGCCGCCCGGCCGTGGGGACGGTTGCGGGAGGGGCCACGCTCGGCGTCGCCGCCACCCCCGCCGCCCGCTGCGGGGCGCCGGCTCTTGCCGCCGCGGTTGCCGCGCTGGGCCACGGGCTCGAGCACCTCCAGCTTCTCCATTGCCAGCAGCTGGCCCTGGCGGCGCAGATCGAGCGACACGAAATGGCGCAGGTGCTCCAGCGGCACCTCACCGCGCAGCTGCAGCTTGAACGGGGTGGGGCGGCTGCCATCAGGCCTCTGCTGCTGCCGTACCTTCACCACCAGATCGCCGGTTTCGGGGCGGGTGAAGATCAGCTCGCCGCGCACCGAAAAGTAGTCGTCGCCCTCGGGCAGGGTGTCGGCGGCCGGTTCGCCGTCGGCCCCATCGCCTGCCTCGCGGGCCAGGGTGCTGGGCTCCCATACGCCCACCATCTGCAGGTGCAGCTGGCTCTCCTCCCGGGAGCGCGGATACACCACCCACAGGTGGGGCACCGCCATGTCGAGGTGGCGGCGCATCAACGTGAGCAGACGGCCGAGCACCACCGCCTCGATCTCGGTGCCGTCGTCGGTGCGGATCAGGCCGCGGGTGAGCTGCTCGGGCTCAGCGGGCACATAGACGCCGCGCACCACACCGATGGCCCGGTACTGCGTGGGTTCGGTGACCGGCGGGATGGGGTGCTGACGCATGGGGGAAGGGGGGGAGAAACCCTGGGGCGGGGCAGGTCTGGCCTGCGGTCATGGGCGCCAATGTAACCAGGGCCGGCGATAGTCTCCGCATCGGTGACCGTTTGCGCGACACCGGCCCCTTCCGTTTCCGACGACCCACCGCGGATGCCGCCGAGCCCGCCCCGACAACCTCTCGGCTCGCGCTGGCTGCTGCCCCTCGCGGCCGCCGGTGCGATCGCCGTGGCCCTCGCCGGCGGCTGGTGGCTCGGCCAGCGCCAGGCCGGTGCCGGCCCCGGCCTGGATCCGGGCCAGACGACGCTGCAGCGGGAGGCCAGCGAGCTGCGAAAGCGGCACGACCGCGGCCTGGCCAGCGACGCTGAGTTGCAGCGGCTGCTGGAGCTGTTGGTGGCGCTCGACCGCCAGGGCGAAGCCATCACCCTGCTGGAGCCGATGGCCGACCGTGAACCCGACCGCTGGTCGCTGCGGCTGATGCTGGCGGAACTGCGCCGCGACCGGGGCGACCGGCTGGGGGCGGAGCGGGAGCTGCGCATGATCCTCAGCCGCAAGCCCGACCAGGTGGAGGCCCTGCAGCTGATCACCCTGCTGAAGCTGGAGCAGGGGCGGGCCGGGGAGGCGGAGGCCCAGGTGAAGGCCGCCTTCCAGAAGGCGAGCCAGCCGGAGATGCAGGAGGAGGCCATGGGGGTGGGGCTGCTGCTGGCCGAACTGCAGCAGAAGCGCGGCCAGCCGGGGCCGGCGACCGACACCTACAACCGGCTGGCGGCCGGGTTCCCCCAGGATCAGCGGCCGCTGCTCGGCCTGGCCCTGCTGCGCCACAACAGCGGCGATCTCAGGGGTGCCCAGGAAGCCCTGGCCCAGGCGCGTCAGCGCAGCCCCGAACCGGACAAACCCGACGAACGGCTCGACAAGCTGGCCGCCAGCTGGGGGCTCGAACCGTTCAGGGCCCCTGCAGCCGCAGGCCGGAAGCCGGAGCCGCCGGAACCGCAGGCCCCGCCGGCTGCGAATCAAACTCCCTGAGGGCCTGATCGATCGCCGAGGCGGGCGGAGTGGCGTCGTCCATCGCTGAGTTGCGCCGGATCGTGTTCATCAGATCCAGAGGGTTGGTGGAATCGAGCAGGGAGCCGCCGCTCTTGCCACTGCGCGGATCGGCGTCAAACAGCTGGCGCTCCATCGGCGAGGTGCCGAGCGTCTGGCCGTAGCCCTTCTGCTGGGCCGGGGCGGCGGCGGGGATGAGGGCGGCGCCCACGCCCAGCAGCACCGCCAGGCCCGGCAGCATCGCCCGGCCCGGCAGCCGTGATGGGAGGAAACGAGAGGGGCGGACAGCCATGGCCGGAGCGCTCCTATGGAAGAGATCAGGTCTGCATGGTAGGAGCAATGCACCATGCGATGGCCCCGGGCCGATGCGGATCGCCTCCTGGAACGTGAATTCGGTGCGCACCCGCCTGGATCAGGTGGCCGCCTGGCTGGCGGCTGAGCGGCCGGAGGTGCTCTGCCTGCAGGAGACGAAGGTGGCCGATGAGCTCTTCCCCCACGACGCCTTCCGCGCCCTCGGCTATGAGGCGGCGATCAGCGGCCAGAAGTCCTACAACGGCGTGGCGATCCTCAGCCGCCTGCCCCTGGAAGACGTGCGCATCGGTTTCGACGCCCTGCTGCCGGGCGACCCGGCGGCGGCGGGGCTGAGCGAGCAGAAGCGGGTGATCAGCGCCCGCATCGAGGGGCTGCGCGTGCTCGATCTCTACGTGCCCAACGGCTCTTCGCTGAAAAGCGAGAAATACGCCTACAAGCTCGAGTGGCTGGCCTGCCTGCGGCGCTACCTGGCGGCCCAGGCGCAGGAGGGCGAGCCGCTGGTGATGCTGGGCGATTTCAACATCGCCCTGGAAGACCGCGACATCCACGACCCGGGCCGCCTGGCCGGCGGCATCATGGCCAGCGAGCCGGAGCGCCGCGCCCTGCGTGACGCCCTCGGCGACCGGCTGGCCGATGCGTTCCGCCTGTTCGAGCCGGCCACCGGCCACTGGAGCTGGTGGGACTATCGCAGCGGCGCCTGGGACCGCGACAGCGGTTGGCGCATCGATCACATCTATCTCGACGAGCCGCTGCAGGAGCTGGCCACCGGCTGCCTGATCCACCGCCAGGTGCGCGCCAACGACCAACCCAGCGACCACGCCCCGGTGATGGTGAACCTCGCCTGGGAAGAGGAAGAGGAAGGGGAAGCGGAGGAGAACGAGGGCGAAGACTGGGATTGAGGACGCCCGCAAACCGTCAGCTGCCAGCAGGTGCACTCTGCTGCCGTTCATGGCCGGGCGGAAGCCTTCGGCTCAGCCGTCACCCACCCGGGCGCGGAGCAGCCGCTCCCGGCAGTTGGTAACGGGAGCTTATGTAGTTGTATACCGCATAATCAAGCTGCTTGCGATTCATGAATTCATCCTTCAATGAATCAGGCAGATCAGTTGCAGGCCTGGATGCAACATTGAGCAACGGCACCGAGCCAGGCGCATAAACACGGCCAAGCTTTCTGGCAATCCGACTCAGCGACTCATCAAGGCATTCAAGCAATCCAATCTCTATAAAAAGGGACTCGATAAAGTCTTTGTAATTAGATAGCGTGATCCCCGGAGGAAACTGGTTCACAATGCTCATCTTTGTGGTAAGCAAAAATTCAGTTACATCGTCTCCGGGAATACGCGACTTATCCTGAAATTTCTCCTTACGCCGTCGCAGATGAAAGTAGCTTGATAAAGCCCGCTCCAGAGGATTCCGGAGAATGGTAATAAATTGGCTCGCATCGGGGTAATACTGATCAACTCCAAATCCCCGCGCCCTATTAAAATGGCCACAGACAGCCACAGACTTACCCGCCGCATGCAGGCGCGCCAGATCATACTTCTTTGGCATTTTAGAAGCAACCTCATTGTAGTAATGAAGAAGCAATACATCCTTAAACCACACCGCATAGATTTCTCTAGCGCTCGTACCACCGGTTTTGGGCAGATGAAGAAAGAACAGCGGCCTGCCCGGATCGTATTCTTTCAACCTACCTCCATGCATACTGTTGCGATTAGCGTGTAACCTATTTCGAAACGCTACCCGCCCATGGTTACCAGAGACACCAAAATCAGCGCATCGCCCAAAAAAACCATGGACCTCCACGACTGAGAGCAGCTGGGCAAGGCAACGCCGGCGTATCCGAAGCGTCCAGAATTTACTGCAGTTGTTGATTGCTCCATGCACGGCCAGTCCATCGAGCCTTGATCGCAGAAACCTATTACACTGCAGCAGGTCTAGCCTTTAGGAAAGGCCCTGCTCACGCCAAAAGTGCACTATCCAGTTGTGCAGCCTGGCCGAATGAGATGCGGTTGTTGGCGATTAAAGCGTCAGCCTGCGAGAGCGTGAGGCCGGGCACATAAGCAATGAGATCGTTCTCATAGAGAAAGCCCGTGCCAGCACCATAGCGAGTGGCAAAAGAATCGCTGATCTGAGCGCCCGATTTGCGAGTGATTTGCGTGTCAGCCCAGATAAACTTGAGAAAATCCTGCTTGCGATTGAAATCGGTAACGATTGCGAATGCACTATCTCCATAGCCTGTTTTATCATCTTTATCGAGGTAAGGAGTGTGCAAGCAAGGCGTCGCGTGCGGCTCGGCTGAGGGCGCCGCTGAGAGCCCAGCCCTTCAGGAGCTGGCGCCAATCATAGAGCAGGCTTTCGAGGATCAATGGGCCCATTACGCAGGCTCACAGTACTCAAGAGACCACCCGCACCCTCGTGACACAAGGAATAAGGCAAGCCTCCTTTCCAACCTAGGCAATAACAACCTGATTCAGCCGCCCTCAGCCAGACATTCCACGTCATCTCAGGATTGCGTTGGATGCATTGCATTGGGATCTGAATGCAAAAAATGCATAAGCATTGCGATGTGGATTGCCTGCCAAGCGGCTCTCACCCCCCCAGCCACTCCTCCAGCCGCAGGTCGTCGCGGCGCAGCAGGGCGAACAGGGTGCCGGCGTTGCCGCGGCACACGCGCAGCTCGGAATCGAGCACGGTGATGTCGAGCCAGGCGGGGAAGCTCTGCTTCACCTCGCGCAGCAGCTGCAGGCGAGTGGCGCCGAAGCGCGGGCCCAGCCAGCCGCCACGCTCGAAGCGCACGCTCACCCGCTGGCTGGGGCCCTCCGCGGCTGGTTCGATCGCGATCGCCGCCTGCACGGCGATACCGGCCACCGGGCCGAGCGGGCCGGCCAGGCGCAGCAGGTTCATGCCGCGGCCCCGCGCCGGATCCAGCAGCTGCAGGTTTTCGATCCAGGGCCCAACCGCCAGGTAGGGCAGGGCGCTGCTGCTCCAGCGCAGCTCCCACACACCGGCCAGCAGGGCGCTGTCGCGCTCCAGATCGGCGGGGCGCTCCCGCTCCAGCTGCTCGATCAGCTGGCGCGGGCGCTCGCGGTCGGCCGGAGCGGCCGCAGCGCGGGCGCCGCCGGGGCGCAGCAGGGCCAGCAGCTCGGCGCGGGGATCGTCGCAGGAAGAGTCGGTCATCAGGGGTCAGCCACCGGCCAGCATCCTGGCCAACAGCGCCGGCTCACGGCCCTGCAGGGCTATCAGGCCCCAGCGCACATCCCACGGCGCCAGGCCGTAGAGGCGCACCATCGCCGCCAGCAGCTCCGGCGGGCTGAGCGTATTGGTGAGGAAGCCATACCACTGGGCCGGCGGCAGGGCAAAGAAGCTGGCGAAGTGGTGGCGCAGCCGCGCCTCATCGAAGCGCATCAGCTTCTCGAGGCCGAAACGGAAGAAGGCGTGCTTCCAGCGCAGCGGCGCCGGCCACAGCCCCTCCCAGGCGGCGCGGGCCAGCGCCTCGCCCCGCAGGCCCCCGGCCAGGGCCGCCGCGATCGCCCCGGCCAGGTCGGGGGCGCGGCGCAGCAGGCCGCCCACCAGGTAGCCCGAGGCCGGATGCACCATGGCGGCGGCCCCGCCGAAGCCCACCACCCGCTGGGCCGGATCCGGCAGGGCCGGGTTCATCGGAAACAGGCAGAACTCCTCGTGCAGCACCTCGCGCACCGCCACTCCGCGGTGGGCCAGGCGCCGCTGCAGACGCTGCTTGAGCCGCTCGAACGGCACCGCCGGCGCCAGGGCCAGGGAGGTCTCCTCCACGAAGAACAGCCCCTCGCCCAGGTCCATCGCATACAGGAAGGTGGGTGGCTCAGCGCGGCGTTCGGCCTCGCTGAGGTGGTCGGCGCGGTAGTCCATGAACACGAACTGCCCAGGCGCGATCGGGTCGTGGTCGAAGCGCCCCACGATGCCGTAGGCCGCCTGGCCCGCCACCGGGCCGTCATCGCGGCGGTGCACGAACACCGGCTGATGGCCGCTGGCATCCACCACCAGGGCAGCGCCGATGGCCTCGCCGGCGGCGGTGCGCACCACCGTTCGGTCGCGCTCGTGCTCGATCGCCGTTGCCTGGCCCCGGTGCCAGCGCACCCCACCGCGCTCCAGCCGCTCCAGCCAGTGGCGCTGCAGGGCCCCTTTGTCGAACAGGCCGTAGTCGCGGCCGTGGCGCACCGGCTCGCTGCCGCCTGGCCCGCCGGGGCCGAAGTAGCTCACCGTGTCGCTCCAGCGGTGGGCCAGCAGGTGCTCCAGGCCCAGGGCCCGCACCTCATCGGCCCAGATGCCGTAGGTGTTGGCCCAGGGGGCGGCGGGGTCGCCGGGGGCCAGGGCCGCCACCGCCAGGCCCCGCTCGCCGAGGGCATCAGCGATCGCCAGGGCGGCCGGCCCGGCGCCGATCACGAGCAGATCGGGATCGCTCAGGATTCCTCCGGCTCAGCCACCGGCTCCTCCTCTTCCTCCTCCGGCGCCGGCGGCACCAGCACCACCTCGGCCAGGCGGTCGCCGCTATCCAGCTTCTGGAGGCGCACGCCGGTGGCGGCCCGCGACTGCTGCGGGATCGCATCGGCCTGCATGCGCACGATCACGCCGCGCTCGCTCACCAGCAGCAGCTCCTCACCGGCGCCGAGCACCTTGAGGCCCACCAGGGTGTCGCCCTCGCGGCGGAAACGGATCGCCCGCAGGCCCATGCCGGCGCGCTTCTGCAACCGGAACTGCTGCACCGGCACCCGCTTGCCCAGGCCGCTGGCACTGGCCACCAGCACCCACGGACCCTCGCTCGGCGCCACCTCCTCCGTCTCGGTTTCCGACTCCTCTGCTGCGGCGCTGTCCTCGCCCTCGGCGCTGGCCACCCGGTCGGCCAGCTCAGCCGGCAGCACATCCATGCTCACCAGAGCATCGCCATCGCGCAGGTTCATCGCCCGCACGCCGCGGGCGGTGCGGCCAAGGGGCCTGAGCTCCTCGTCGCTGAGGCGGAAGTGGATCGTCATGCCCTTGTAGGAGCCGATCAGCACGCTGTCGCCGGGCATCGCCAGCCGCACCCAGCGCAGGTCGTCGCCCTCTTCCAGCGAGATGGCGATCAGGCCGTTGGAGCGGATGTTGCTGAAGGCCGACAGACGCGTGCGCTTCACATAACCGCCGCTGGTGAGCATCAGCAGCACCATGTCGTCTTCGAAGGCGCTCACCGCCAGCAGCGAGGTGATCAGCTCCTCACGCGGAATCGGCAGCAGCTGCACGATCGGCGTGCCCTTGGCGGCGCGGCTGCAGATCGGCACGCGGTAGGCGGGCACGGTGTACACCACGCCGCGGTCGGAGAAGAGCAGCAGGTTGTCGTGGTCGTTGCAGCTGATGAACAGCTTCACCGCCTCCTCACCCTGGCTGCGGGTGCCGGCCTTGCCGCGGGTGCCGCGGCTGGTGGCCTCGAATTCGCTCACCGGCATCCGCTTGAGATAGCCGTTTTCGGTGAGCAGCACCACCGAACGCTCATTCGCGATCAGGTCGATGTCTTCAAGGCCGGCCTCAAGATCGAGGATCTCGGTGCGGCGCGGTGAATCATATTTGCTGCGGATCGCCTGCAGCTCCTCTGTGATCAGGCCGAACACCCGCTCGCGCCGGGCGAGGATGTCTTTGTAGTCGGTGATCTTCGCCAGCAGATCCTCATGTTCGAGGCGGATCTTGTCCGCCTCCAGGGCGGTGAGGCGGCGCAGCTGCATCTGCAGAATCGCATCGGCCTGGGCCTCGCTGAGGCCGAACTGCTCGATCAGCCCCTGACGGGCCGTGGCTGTGTCGGCGGCGGCGCGGATCAGGGCGATGATCGCGTCGAGGTTGTCGAGGGCGATCAGCAGACCCAGCAGGATGTGGTCGCGTTCCTCCGCCTTGCGCAGCAGGTAGCGGGTGCGCCGCTCAATCGTCTCGACGCGGAAGTCGAGGAAGACCTCGAGCATGCGGCGCAGGGTGAGCAGGATCGGCTCACCGTTCACCAGCGCCAGCATGTAGGCGTTGAAGTTGCTCTGCAGCGGCGTGAGCTTGAACAGGTTGTTCAGCACCACCTGCGGGTAGGCGTCGCGGCGCAGCTCGATCACGATCCGCATGCCGTCGCGGTCGCTCTCGTCGCGGATGTCGGCGATGCCCTCGAGCTTCTTGTCGTTGACCAGCTCGGCGATGCGCTCGATCAGCGCCGCCTTGTTTGTTTGATAAGGGAGCTCGGTGATGATCACCGCATCGCGGTCGGGCCGGCCCTTGGCCTCGATCGTTTCGATGTTGGCCACGCCGCGCATCGGCACCGAACCGCGGCCGGTGGTATACGTTTCGCGGA
>JBIIJS010000057.1:0-13546 GCA_044233605.1 Cyanobium sp.
GCTGAGCCGCTCTCCGTCGCGGCCCAGTTGGCGTGCCAGCAGCACCGGGGTATCGGCCGGTCTTCCCTCCAGCAGCAGCGCGCGCGCCCTTGCCAGCTGCCAGTCGCGGCCCAGGGAGCGGGGGTTATAGAGCGCCACCACGAAATCGCCGGCGGCGGCGGCGCGCAGGCGCTTCTCGATCACCTCCCAGGGGGTGAGCCGGTCGCTGAGGCTGATGGTGCAGAAGTCGTGCATCAGGGGTGCGCCGATCCGGGCGGCGGCCAGCTGAAGCGCCGAGATGCCGGGATGCACGCTGAAGCAGGGGCGCTCCTGCTGCGGGCGCGCCAGCCACTGCTCCAGGGCCAGGCCGGCCATGCCGTAGATGCCGCTGTCGCCCGAGGAGATCAGGGCCACGGTGAGCCCCTGCTCGGCCAGCTCCAGGGCCTCGGCGCAGCGTTGCCGTTCCTCAGTGAGCCGCCCTTCGCGGCGCAGCTGGTCGGGGCGCCGGAGGGGCTCCAGTAAATCGAGGTAAAGGCTGTAGCCCACCCAGACCGTGGCGGCGGCCAGGGCGCGGCGGGCGTCGCCGGTGAGCAGCTCCAGGGCTCCCGGGCCGCTGCCCACCAGATGCAGGGCGCCGCGCTGGGGCGCCCACTGCTGCGGTGCCAGGGCCACCGCCAGGGTCGCCGCGCCGCGCTCCTGCGCCTCGGCCGCGGCGATCCGCTTGGGCACCAGCAGCGATCCCGGGTCGCCTCCGCCCGCACCCTGCGCGGCCAGCAGGGCGGCGGCCTCGGCCACGCTGGCGGTGCCCATCTCGCGGGCCACCCGCTCGGAGGGGTTGGGCACCGGCACCGCGGCCAGATCATCGGCCTGGAACAGCTTCAGTGGCCAGTTGTGCCGCTCGGCCAGGGCCAGCAGGGCCGGCTCGTCGCCCTTGCGGTCGATGCTCGCCAGCCCGGCGACGGCCTCCGGGGCCAGGTTGTGCTCCCGCAGCTCACCCTCCACCAGGCGCTCCAAAAGCTGCAGGCTGGTGGCGCGCTCACAGCCGATCCCGAGCCAGAGGCAGGGGGGGTGCCAGCGGCATTCCTCCCCACGCTGATGGCTCACCACAAGATCTTCCGGCCGGCCGGCTGCGCCCTCCCCTCCGCGGGTCTTCTGCAGTCCTTCGGCCGCCGGCAGCTGCCGCCAGTGCTCCAGGCCGCTCTCCTGCCTCGCGCCGATCGGCTGTCCTGTGGCCGCCCGGGCCATCAGCGTGGTCCAGTCGCCTGCCCCTCGCTTCCATCCCCAGGTGCTGCCGAAGCTGTCGAGGGCCAGGCGGCCGCTGGCGACGCTGGCGCCGGTGTGCACAGCCTGGCCGCCCAGCAGGGCGGCAATCTGCTCGCTCAGCCGTTCGCCGCCGGCGGCATGGCCGCCCAGCAGCGGGATGGCGAAGCGACCCTCAGGATCAATCACCACCACGGCTGGATCACGGTTCTTGTCGCCGAGCAAAGGGGCGATCAGGCGGGTCACCAGTCCGCAGGCGCCGACGGCCACCACCGCACCCACCTCGCCCCAGCGCTGCGCCAGCCAGGCCCCGCTCTGCTCCATACCCTCGCCGGGCCAGCGGATCTCGGCCACCAGCGCGGTCTGCTCAAGGCGGCGCAGCACGGGAACGGCCACGGCGCTGAAGCCCAGAGCCACTGCCCTGCCTTGGGGTTGATTCATTCTGACAGCCGCTCCTGCAGGCCAGACAAGGGGCCTTGGCGTGGGGGCTGTCTCAATGTGCCATCCGGGTTGACCTCCATCCGGGTGGATCGTGGCGCTGGCGTCATCAGTCTCGGTTCCTGCTCCGGCAGGGCTTCCTCTGCCAGCTCCGGCTCCAGTTCGCTGCCGGGCGTGGGCACCGGCCTGGCGGCGGGTTCGCGCTGCTGCGGTTCCATCGCTGGTTGGGGCTCGGGCTCGGGCACCTTTCCCGGTTCCTCCACCAGCTCCCTCTCCGGTTCGTGTGGAGCTGCGGGCCGCGTTTCCATTCCCCTTTCCGGCTGCGGTTCAGGTGCCCGCTCGGGTTCGGCTTCCGGGACTGCCGTAGCGGGTGCCTGGCCCAGCAGGATCGCCAGATCGCTGTCGCTCAGCGCATCGTTGAGCCAGGCGGGTCGTGGGGCGGCAGGCTCGAGCCGTAGCTCGCGCACGAAACTGTTGAAGGGTGGGTTGAGCGCTTCGCCGCGGCCGTCGAGCAGATCGAGCTGCACCACGTTGCTGCCGGGTCGCCAGCCCTTCAGCCACAGGGGCGTCTGACGATCGATCAGAAAGGAATCGCCGTTCACCGTGACGCGCAGCCTCCAGTTGGTGTCGTCGCCCCGCAGGTGCTGCAGCGGCGCGTCGATCAGCAGCCAGTCGAGCAGCACCGGCTCGCCGGCCACCGCGCCCTCGGGGCTCACCGGCAGCAACTGGGCGCTGCCGGCCGCAGGCAGAGTGAGCGGCGTGGAGGCCAGTCGGTGCACGCGGATCTGGGCCATGGAGCCGGGGCTTTTGACCGCTTCGCCCCAGGGGCGGGCCGCGTACACAGTGAGGCGGTGACTGCCGGGTGAGAGGGCCGGCAGGGTGGCTTCTCTGCCGGTCAGCCGCAGCGGTTCGCCTTCATCGATCTGCACCACTAGATGGGGGCCCAGGCCCAGGCGTCCGGCATCGACCAGCGGCCAGTCCTCCACCTGCAGCCGCAGCTGCCAGGGCCCATCGTTGACCACGCTCTCCGCTGCCGGAGCAAGGATGCGCAGCTGCGGCTGATGTTCGGCCAGGGCTTCCTGCAGCTTCCGCACGGCAGCTGGTGGGGCCACCTCCTGCAGGCGAGCGGGCCCCGGTGCTGTCGGCGGGAGTGAGGAGGAAGCGGGTCTGGAGCCACTGCTGCGGGCAGGCCAGCCGATCGCTGCTGCCTGCCCGGCGGGTCCCGGCAGGGGCAGGCTGAGCCCAGCCAGCATCAGCAGCACCAACAGGGAGCGGGTCAGCAGCAGCAGGCAGCCTTGCCGCCATCGCCCTGGAAGCCCCCATCCGGCTTCCCATGACTGCCTGCTGCCGCCCACGGCCGCGCCCAACGGAGAACGGCGCCATTCTGCTCAGCCGCGCGCGCCCAAAGATATTTACCTAATTCAGCCATTAATTTAGCTTCATGGTTTATGCATCACCGCATCTTATTCAAGCGGCATCGTGGATAACAACGACCCTCAAGACCCCTGTCAGGGCCTGGTCGCCGCCGGGATTGAACCTTTGTAACTGGTCGCCGAAATCACTTGTTCCTGGCCCCTATACTTTCGCCAGCGGTCCCCTTTCGGGGCCCAAAGCTCCAGCTGTGACAAGGGTTCTGCCCTGGTCAGGCTGGTGCCCGTGGCCGGGTCGGTCTTCGCGACCGAGCCGTGCCATGGGGCCCACCGACGGCCTTCGACTTCCGATCAGCGAGCCTCGCCCCGTGCCTGGCCCGCCCGGTTTCCCGAAAGCCGCCGACAAGGGGTGGCCCTCCACCTCGACCCCGTCCCTCGAGGAACGTCTCGATGACCATCAGCCCACCAGAGCGTGGGAAGAAGGCGGAAGCCATGGTCGACCGGAACCGTGTTCCGGCAACGTTCGAGCTTTTTGAAAAGCCCGGACACTTCGACCGCAGCCTCGCCAAGGGTCCCAAAACCACCACCTGGGTTTGGAACCTCCACGCCAACGCTCACGATTTCGACAGCCACACGAGCGACCTCGAAGAGGTTTCTCGCAAGATCTTTTCGGCTCACTTCGGCCATCTGGCCGTCATCTTCATCTGGTTGAGCGGCGCCTTTTATCACGGTGCCCGCTTCTCCAACTACACCGGCTGGCTTGCCGATCCTCTGCACGTCAAGCCCAGCGCCCAGGTTGTCTGGCCGATCTTCGGCCAGGAAATCCTCAACGCTGACGTCGGTGCCGGTTTCCACGGCATTCAGATCACCTCCGGCCTCTTTCACGTCTGGAGAGCCTGGGGATTCACCAGCGAGTTTCAGCTCCTCTGCACCGCCATCGGTGCTCTGGTGATGGCTGGCCTGATGCTGAATGCCGGCGTATTCCACTACCACAAGGCGGCACCCAAGCTCGAGTGGTTCCAGAACGTTGAGTCGATGCTCAACCACCATCTGGCCGGTCTGCTTGGTCTCGGTTCGCTCTCCTGGACCGGACACCTCCTGCATGTGTCGCTGCCCACCACGCAGCTGATGGATGCCATCGATGCCGGCAATCCGCTGGTCCTCAATGGCAAGACCATTGCTTCGGTGGCCGACATCCCGTTGCCGCATGAATTCCTCAACCAGGATCTGCTGGCTCAGCTGTTCCCCGGCTTCGGTGCAGGTACGTCCGCTTTCTTCACCGGCAACTGGGCCGCCTACAGCGATTTCCTCACCTTCAAAGGTGGTCTGAATCCTGTGACCGGCAGCCTCTGGATGACCGACATCGCACATCACCACCTGGCGATTGCGGTGCTCTTCATCGTGGCCGGCCACATGTATCGCACCAACTGGGGCATCGGCCACAGCATCAAGGAGATCCTTGAGGGACAGAAGGGTGATCCCCTGCTGTTCCCCGCCCCGAATGGCCACAACGGTCTATTCGAGTTCATGACCACTTCCTGGCATGCCCAGCTGGCGGTCAACCTGGCGCTGCTTGGTTCGCTGACCATCATCGTGGCCCACCACATGTATGCGATGCCTCCGTATCCGTACATCGGTGTCAGCTACGCCACCCAGCTGTCGATCTTCACCCATCACGTCTGGATCGGTGGCTTCCTGATTGTTGGTGCCGGCGCCCACGCCGCCATCGCCATGATCCGCGACTACGACCCCGCCAAGCACATCGATAACGTGCTTGACCGGGTGCTCAAGGCCCGCGATGCCCTGATCAGCCACCTGAACTGGGTGTGCATCTGGCTCGGCTTTCACAGCTTCGGCCTCTACATCCACAACGACACCATGCGTGCCCTGGGCCGTCCCCAGGACATGTTCAGCGACACCGCGATCCAGCTGAAGCCCGTCTTCGCCCAGTGGATCCAGGGTCTGCACGCAGCCGCCGCGGGCACCACCGCTCCCAATGCCCTCGCTGGCGTGAGCGAGGTGTTCAACGGTTCTGTTGTAGCTGTGGGTGGCAAGGTGGCTGCTGCGCCGATCCCCCTGGGAACGGCCGACTTCATGGTGCACCACATCCATGCCTTCACGATCCACGTCACCGTGCTGATCCTGCTGAAGGGTGTGCTGTATGCCCGCAGCTCCCGCCTTGTTCCTGACAAAGCCAATCTCGGCTTCCGCTTCCCTTGCGACGGCCCGGGCCGTGGAGGCACCTGTCAGGTGTCGGCCTGGGACCATGTGTTCCTGGGTCTGTTCTGGATGTACAACTCCCTGTCGATCGTCATCTTCCACTTCAGCTGGAAGATGCAGAGCGACGTGTGGGGCACCGTCAATGCCGACGGCAGCGTTCAGCACATCACCAACGGCAACTTCGCGCAGAGCGCCATCACCATCAATGGTTGGCTGCGCGACTTCCTCTGGGCTCAGGCCGCACAGGTGATCAACAGCTACGGCTCGTCCTCCAGTGCTTACGGTCTGATGTTCCTGGGTGCCCACTTTGTCTGGGCGTTCAGCCTGATGTTCCTGTTCAGCGGCCGCGGCTACTGGCAGGAGCTGATTGAGTCGATCGTCTGGGCCCACAACAAGCTGAAGGTGGCTCCCGCCATCCAGCCCCGGGCGCTCTCGATCACCCAGGGCCGCGCCGTCGGTGTCGCCCACTATCTGCTGGGCGGTATCGCTACCACCTGGTCCTTCTTCCTGGCCCGCATGATTGCGGTCGGCTGACCTTTCCTGACCTTTCCCAATGGCAACGAAATTCCCTTCGTTCAGCCAGGGTCTGGCACAGGACCCGACAACCCGCCGGATCTGGTACGGCATCGCCACGGCTCACGACTTTGAGAGCCACGACGGCATGACCGAGGAGCGGCTTTATCAGAAGCTGTTCTCCACCCATTTCGGACACCTGGCCATCATCGGCCTCTGGGTTTCGGGCAACCTGTTCCATATCGCCTGGCAGGGCAACTTTGAGCAGTGGGTCGCCGATCCTCTGCATGTCCGTCCCATCGCACACGCGATCTGGGATCCTCACTTCGGCCAGGGGGCCATCACCGCCTTCACCCAGGCGGGGGCCTCCTCCCCGGTGAACATCGCCTATTCCGGTCTGTACCACTGGTGGTACACGATTGGTATGCGCACCAACGCAGAGCTGTACCAGGGCTCCATCTTCATGATGATCCTGTCGGCCTGGGCTCTGTTCGCCGGTTGGCTCCATCTCCAGCCCCGGTTCCTGCCGTCGCTGGCCTGGTTCAAGAACGCGGAATCGCGTCTCAACCACCACCTCGCCGTTCTGTTCGGCTTCAGTTCCATCGCCTGGACCGGTCACCTGGTTCACGTGGCCATCCCCGAGTCGCGGGGCGTCCACGTCGGCTGGGACAACTTCCTGTCGATGCCTCCCCATCCGGCAGGTCTGGCGCCGTTCTTCACAGGCAACTGGGGGGTTTACGCGCAGAACCCCGACACCGCCCAGCAGGTGTTCAACACCTCCCAGGGTGCAGGTACCGCGATCCTCACCTTCCTGGGTGGCTTCCATCCCCAGACCGAAGCTCTCTGGCTCACGGACATCGCCCATCACCACCTGGCGATTGGATGCCTGTTCGTGATCGCTGGTCACATGTACCGCACCAATTTCGGGATCGGTCATTCGATCCGCGAAATTCTCGAGGCTCACAATCCTCCCAAGGGAACTCCCTTCGGTGGTGCTCTCGGTGCCGGCCACAAGGGTCTGTACGACACCATCAACAACTCGCTGCACTTCCAGCTGGGTCTGGCCCTGGCCAGCCTGGGTGTGGTCACGAGCCTGGTGGCGCAGCACATGTATTCGCTGCCGTCCTATGCGTTCATCGCCCGGGATTACACCACCCAGGCTGCGCTTTATACCCATCACCAGTACATCGCCATCTTCCTGATGTGCGGTGCCTTCGCCCACGGTGCGATCTTCTTCATCCGTGATTACGACCCCGAGGCCAATAAGAACAACGTTCTGGCCCGGATGCTCGAGCACAAGGAAGCGATCATCAGTCACCTGAGCTGGGTGTCCCTGTTCCTCGGTTTCCACACCCTCGGCCTCTACGTCCACAACGACGTAGTAGTGGCCTTCGGCACCCCCGAGAAGCAGATCCTGGTGGAGCCCGTGTTCGCCCAGTTCGTGCAGGCCGCCAGTGGCAAGGCCATGTACGGGATGGATGTTCTGCTGGCCAATTCCGGAAGTCTGGCCAGCACATCGGGTGCCGCCTATCTTCCGGGCTGGATGGATGCCATCAATGCTGGCAACAACTCCCTGTTCCTCCAGATCGGTCCTGGTGACTTCCTGGTGCACCACGCCATTGCGTTGGGTCTCCACACCACCACCTTGATCCTGGTGAAGGGTGCACTCGATGCCCGGGGTTCGAAGCTGATGCCTGATAAAAAGGACTTCGGCTATTCCTTCCCCTGCGACGGCCCCGGCCGTGGCGGTACCTGCGACATCAGTGCCTGGGATGCTTTCTACCTGAGCGTCTTCTGGGCCCTGAATACCGTGGGCTGGGTCACTTTCTACTGGCACTGGAAGCACCTCGCCATCTGGCAGGGCAACGTGGCTCAGTTCAACGAATCCAGCACCTATCTGATGGGCTGGTTCCGCGATTACCTGTGGCTCAACAGCTCCCAGCTGATCAACGGCTACAACCCCGCTGGCAGCAACAACCTCGCCGTCTGGGCCTGGATGTTCCTG
The DNA here is from genome assembly GCA_044233605.1 of Cyanobium sp. Classification (GTDB taxonomy): domain Bacteria; phylum Cyanobacteriota; class Cyanobacteriia; order PCC-6307; family Cyanobiaceae; genus Cyanobium. The sequence continues at coordinate 7,786 of JBIIJS010000057.1, forward strand.
TTCGGGCACCTGATCTGGGCGACCGGATTCATGTTCCTGATCTCCTGGCGCGGTTACTGGCAGGAGTTGATCGAAACGATCGTGTGGGCTCACCAGCGCACACCGCTCGCCAACCTGGTTGGCTGGCGCGACAAGCCCGTGGCTCTGTCGATCGTGCAAGCCCGGGTGGTCGGTCTCGCTCACTTCACCGTGGGCTACTTTCTCACCTACGCCGCCTTCCTGATCGCCTCCACCTCAGGCAAATTCGGCTGACGGCCGACCCAATCCCTCGACGGACGACTCCCCCCCGGCTCCGGCCGGGGGTTTTTTCATGGGTGATCCTCCCTTCCGGCAAAAGCCGTGGCCAGTTGGCTCAACGCTGCGGTGGGGGTGATTCCTGGCTGGCCGCAGCTCGCTGTCGATTCCTATCCACTAACCGAGCTTGAGCGATGTGAAGGCCAGGGAGCCTGAGCCATAGACGAGCAGAATGGCCAGATCTTCCTTCCAGGTCTTCGGTCCATGACCGCTGCCCTTCCATGTCAGCTGCACTCCATTGGCAGCGCACTGGGATGTATGAGCCCTGCTGAACATCAGATCGTTCATCGCAGCTGAGTGTCTTCAGTTGTTCGGGCTGTCGCCTGCATGAAAAAGCCCCGCCGGTGGCGGGGCTTGCAAGCTGGGTTGGACTGTTGGGAGCTCAGCTGACGCTCCAGACGCCACCGGCGATGTTGACCAAGGGGCTCACCAGGGCGGTGCTGCAGAGGAACCAGGCGAAGGCGGCGCCGCCGCAGCCGCCGAGCCAGAAGCCGCTGGCGAATTCAGCCCAGCCAGCTTTGGTGAACAGATCGGCAGGGGGATTGTCGATCGTGGCGTCGGGCGGTTGCACGTTGGGGCCGTTACCGGCGGTGCCGTAGATCGACAGGCAGACGGTGAGGATCGAGACCAGGCCGATCGTGGCGAGCAGGCCGGCGGTGCTGGCGTACTCGGTGAGCCGCAGCGGCCCGGTGAGAGCGAAGGGGCCGTAGAGGAAGAAACCATGGGCCATGCCCACTTCCAGACCCCGGCGGTTGGGGGAGAGGGAGGGGCGATAGGCCGGCAGGGCGTTGAGGAACGCCTTGGTGAAGTAGCTGCTGTTGACGGGGGTGGCCAGGTTGCCGACGCAGGGGTCGGAGACGGGTGTCACGGTCATGGTCGCGGCAGGGGCGGCGGTTCGGGATGGATGGACGCTCAGTCGCGCGCTTCGATGACGTTGAAGAGCAGGGCCATGGCCACTGCGGGGCCGAGGATTCCCACCAGGGGGATGAACACCGACGGCATCCAGGCAGCAGCGAATTCTCCAGTCATGACGCGGGCCAATAGCAACCGTAGATACTGTAAGGACCATCTCCGGCCCCCTTCTCCGGCAGCCGCTGGGGGTGACATAAAAGTTCAGCAGCCCGCCGTTCCCGCCCCTCTCGGTTCCCGCCTGCTCCGTCCATGAATCCAACCCTCCTCGGCGCCGTCTGCGCGACGTTGCTCGTGGTGTTCTGGCTGGCCGCCCAGCGCCGTCCCCGCCCGTTTCTGCGCTCCTCCGACACCAGCGCCGTGGCGGCCCTCAACCGCGTCCAGATCGAGCTGGTGCGGCCCTCCGCCGTTGCTTCGGAGGTTGTCGGGGCTGGGTCTGAGCAGCACCCTTCGCGCGCAGCCGGAGGGCTGGGAGCGCTGGATTCTGCAGCGGTGGGAGCTGTGGCGGTGGCCCTGCCCGGCCCCGCTGATGCGCGGGGGCGACGGCTGCTGCTGCAACGTCTCGGCGCTGCGGCCGTGGCGGATCCGCAACAGCGCATCGAGGCGATGCGCATCGCCCGTCGCTGGGGTGACCGCTCCGTTCTGCCCTTGCTACGGCGCGGCCTGCGCGATGTGCATCCGGCCGTGGTCGCCGAGGCGGCCCTGGCCATGGCCGCTTACCGGGGGCGCCTGGTTCAGCCCGCTCTGAGGCCGCGCAGGGTGTCGCGTATCCGGTAGATGGGCCTTCCCTGGCTCTCGTGATACGTGCGCATCTGCAGCTCGGCCAGCAGGCCGAAGCCGAACAGCTGCACGCCACTGAGGATCGCCAACACTGCCATCAGCAGCAGGGGGCGGTCGCCAATGTCCGTGCCGAGCACGAGCTTCTCGCCCACCAGCCAGAGGGCCAGCGCCAGGCCGGCCCCCAGGCTCAGCAGCCCGGCGAAGCCGAACACGTGCATCGGCCGGGTAAGGAAACGCTTCATGAACCACACGGTCAGCAGATCCATCAGCACCCGGAAGGTGCGGTCGATCCCGTACTTGCTGCGGCCGTAACGGCGCGGATGATGGTTCACACGCACCTCGCCGATCCGCGCCCCTTCGATGAAGGCCAGGGCCGGCAGGAAACGGTGCAGTTCGCCGTAGAGATTGAGGTCAGCCAGCACCTCGCGGCGGTAGGCCTTCAGAGAGCAACCGTAATCGTGCAGGCGCACACCCGTGACGCCGGCGATCAGGCGGTTGGCGAACAGGGAGGGCAGCAGGCGGCTGATGGTGTTGTCCTGGCGCTGGTGGCGCCAGCCGCTGACCAGATCGAGGTTGCCCTGCTCCAGCTGCTCCAGCAGCAGGGGGATGTCGGCCGGGTCGTTCTGGAGGTCGCCGTCGAGGGTGACGATCACGCCTCCGCGGCTGGCGTCGAAGCCGGCCGCCATTGCCGCGGTCTGGCCATAGTTGCGGCGCAGCAGCACCGCGACCAGCTCGGGCACCCGCACCGCCTGGTCGCGCAGCACAGCGGCTGTGCCGTCGCGCGAGCCGTCATCGACGAGCACCAGCTCGAAGCTGCGGCCCAGCGGCCGCAGCACTGCGAGCAGCTGCTCCACCAGGTGGGGCAGGCTCGCCTCCTCGTTGAACAGGGGGACCACGATGGAGAGCACCGGGGCCTGGGCGGGTGCGGGTGGATCGGGCTCGGCCATGGCCGCCACCGTCAGCGGAATCGCCCGACCTTACGGGGGAAGGGGGCTGCCGTCGTGGCTGTGCATCACCCTGCCCGCCCCGCGCAGCTCAATGCGGTAGTGACGCGCCACCGGATCTTCGTTGCGGGGGTTGAGGTCGTCGAGGCCGATGCCGTTGCGGCCGTGTTCCCGCCCCGAGCTGTGCAGGTAGCGCCCCCCACCGAGGTGCAGGCCCACGTGGGTGCAGCGCCGTGCCGTGCCGAAGAAGATCAGATCGCCTGGCTCCAGCAGGCTGGTCAGGCCGGGGCGCACCGCCACCGGCCGGCAGAAGCGCTCCTGCAGGTAGGCGTCGCGGGGCAGCCAGATGCCAGCGCTCGCGAAGGCGGTCTGCACCAGACCGGAGCAGTCGAAATCGGGGCCGAGGCTGCCGCCCCAGAGGTACACATTGCTGCGGGCCGCCGCCGCTTCGGCGAAGGCCAGCACCCTGGGCAGGCGGGCGTGGATCGTGGCGCGCCCGAGCCGGGGCAGGGGCGGGGCCTGGGCGGGCACCCCGTGGGCGGCCAGGTCGGCCCTTTCCAGCCAGCAGGGGTAGCCGTCCTCCAGCAGGCGCACCCGCAGCCGGGTGCTGCCCGGCGGCGGTGGATCGAGGACCCGCAGATGGCGGCCGGCGCTCACCTGGGTGGCCAGACCGGAGCCGCCGGGGCGGCTCCAGGCGTCGAGGGGGTGCTGCAGCCGCAGCACGCTGCCGGGGGCTGGAACGGTGCCTAATGTCGCCATCGCATGCAGGCCGGTGATGGCGTTCTACAGCCCGGATCCCTCCATGGGCCAGAGCCTCGGCCAGCTGCTGGCCGAGCTGGAGGCGGAGGGGCGGCCCGGACTCGCCGTGCGCGTCTCGATCACCTGGCTGCGCTATCCGGAACCGCTGCGGCGTCAGGCCGAGCTGCTGGGGCCAGAAGAGTTCTGGCGGCAGGATCTCAGTGGCGCCTCCTGGGGCGGGGAGCAGCTGCGCTATCCCGCCAGCGTGGTGAAGCTGGTGTATCTGATCGCCGCCGAGGCCTGGATTCAGCGTCGCCTGCTGGAGGAGGGGCCCGAACTGCGACGGGCCCTGGAGGCGATGGTGCGCCTGTCGGCAAACGACGCCACCTCCCTGGTGGTGGATCTGCTCAGCGGCACCTGCAGCGGCCCTTCCCTGCCTCCCCGACCCTACGCGGCATGGATGCGGCAGCGGCAGCTGGTGAACCGTTGGCTGGAATCGCTGCAGTGGCCGGAGCTGCAGGGCTGCAATGCCTGCCAGAAAACCTGGGCCGAAGCGCCCTGGGGTCGTGAAGCGCAGTTTTACGGAGTGGATCGCGAGAACCGCAACCGGCTCAGCAGCGATGCCGTCGCCCGTCTGCTGCACGGGGTGATCGGTGGGGCACTCGTCTCGCCACCGGCCTGCCAGCGGATGCGTGCCCTGCTGGAGCGGCCCGTCGATCTCGCCAGCCGCGCTGCCGAGCCCGATAACCAGGTGGACGGGTTCCTGGGTGCCGGCCTGCCGGCCGGGGCGCGGCTGTGGAGCAAGGCCGGCTGGATGAGCCAGGCCCGCCATGACGCCGCCTACATCGAGGTGGAGGGCCGCTCGCCGATGCTGTTGGTGGTGCTTGGCGAAGGGCCTGCCTGCGCCCTCGATGAGCAGCTGCTGCCCCTCATTGCCGCCCGGTTGCTGGAGGCACTGCCGCGCTACCCCTGAGGGGCGGCCGTGCCCGGCCAGTTCGCTCAAGGTGGCGGTGGATCCGTGGGTGGCGGCGGTGCGCTCTCAGTCGGTGGCAGGGGAGCCTGCGGTGCCGGGCTGCTTTGAGGCGCAGTTGATGGGGGCGGCAGGGCTGGTGGAGAAGGCACCGGTGCTTCAACGCTGTCAGGCGGTGCCGCAGGATCGACCGGTGCCGCCGGGGTGTCCGTGGGTTGCATCGCTGCGCCGGGACGGCTGCGGATCAGTTCCAGGCGTCGCTGCAGGCCCAGGGCGGCCGTGGCGGCAAAGCTGTCGCCGGGCACGGAGGCCAGGCTGGTGCGGGCCTCCTGAATCAGTTCGAAACGGCGGTCGTCGTCGACCCTGCCCCGCTCCAGCCGCTCGATCAGCCGGCTCGCCTCGCTCAGATGATCCTCGGCCCGGCGCTCCTGTCGCAGCCTTCGCTGCGCCCCATCGCTCAGGGCCTGAAGCCTCTGCCGTCGTTCCTCCTGTCTGTTGTTGAGCTTCTGGGAAACCAGCTTGAGCAGGGCCGAGTTCAGGCGTTCCACCGCGTTGTTCAACGCCTCCAGACCGGCTGCGCCCTCCAGGGCTTCGGCGGCTTCCTCGCCCCGGGCCAGAGCGGCGTCAATGCTGCCCTGCTCACCACGCGCTTCGCCGGACAGGCAGATCCCCAGCGTGGGGCAGAGCAGATCGCTGCGCAGGGCTGCGAAGATGCTGCCGCTTACCAGGGTGATCGCCCCTGTCAGGGCCACCAGGGGCAGCACGCCACGGGGTTTGCGGCGTTCCTGGTCCGTCCGGTTCCCGGCCCGCGGTTGCGAGCTGTGCTGTCGTCGCAGCTCTGCCGGGGCAGTGGCCAGCGGAGCTGGTACCGCCCCGGCCTGAGGGGCACAGGGCAGCTTCGCCAGGACGCCATCCAGCACGGCCTCCAGGCGCACCATCACCCGCTCGCTGTAGGTCTCGGCGAGTTCCTCCAGCAGCGCATGTTTCAGCTGGCGGCGGCCGGCCCCCTCCCGGCGCTGCAGCAACTGCAGGAAGGCCGGCCGCCCCACCAGATCGCGCAGGGGGTTGAGCAGTCCTGGGTCCGGGCCCAGCAGGTCGGGCAGCAAGGCCTGGATCCGTTGAGCCG
>JBIIJS010000076.1:0-11797 GCA_044233605.1 Cyanobium sp.
GGTCTTCCAGCACGGAAGCGTCGCCGGCGAACACGGCGTAGGTGACGTAGCGGAGGATGATCTCCATGTCGCGCAGGCAGGCGGCCATGCGGCGATGGGTGTAGGCGTTGCCGCCGGGGGCGATCAGAGCCGGCTGGGCCTCGAACAGATCGCGGGCAGCGTTGGTGACGATCTTGGACGCGTTGGAGGTGATGCGGTTCACCGTGTCCATGCGCTTGTTGGCATCGGCCACCATCGCCCCGAGGGCATCGATCTGACCGGTGCTCAGAAATTCGCCGCGGGCGTCGGCCTGGGCGACCACCTTGGTGAAGGCGTCAAACATGGCTCGGGGAAGGGTGACGTCTGAGTTTGACCCTAGGCAAAGGGGCACAGGAGGCGCGGGCCCCGGGAACAGCTGCCAGGATCGGGGCTCTGCCCGAATTCAAGATGGCCCCCGCTTCGCTCAGCTGCCCGCTCAGCTGGTCTGAACTGGAGGCGCTGGTGGCGGGGGATCCGGCCCGCACGGGCAGCGGCCGCAGCGAGGGCCCCACCAACGCCCAGGCCCGCCTGCGCCTGTTTGGCCAGCCGGAGAGCAGCGTGCGGGTGACGCTCTACCGCGACCACCACGCCTGGTGCCCCTACTGCCAGAAGGTGTGGCTGTGGCTGGAGGAACGCCAGATCCCCTACCGGGTGGAGAAGGTCACGATGTTCTGCTACGGCGAGAAGGAGGCCTGGTACAAGCGCCTGGAGCCCTCCGGCATGCTCCCCGCCCTGGCGCTGGATGGCCGGCTGGTCACCGAGAGCGACCGGATCCTGGAGGAGCTGGAGCGGGCCTTCGGCAGCCTGGGGCCGGGCATGGCCGATCCGGCGGTGCTGCCGCTGCGGCGGCTGGAGCGCCAGCTGTTCCGGGCCTGGTGCCAGTGGCTGTGCGTACTCCACAGCAGCCGCGGCGATGCCCAGGCCGGCGAGCAGTTCCGCCAGTGGGCCACCGCGATGGAGCAGGCCCTAGCCGCCAGCGGCGGGCCGTTCCTGCTGGGCGCGGAGCTGGGCACGGCCGACCTGGTGTTCGTGCCCTATGTGGAGCGGATGAACGCTTCACTCGCCTATTACAAGGGCTATCTGCTGCGCCAGGAGCACCCGGGGATCGACCGCTGGTTTCAGGCCCTCGAGCACCGCAGCACCTACCGGGGCACCCAGAGCGACTTCCACACCCACTGCCACGACCTGCCACCCCAGATGGGTGGCTGCAATGCCAACGGCAGCGACCGCCAGCTCCAGCTGGCCGCCCGCATCGACCGCGGCCCCTGGCCAATCCTCGACGGGGGCCTGCCGGACCCGGAAACCAGCGAGCCGCCGCCCATGGAGCCCGACCAGGGGCACCCGAGCCAGGGCGCCGCGGCCCGCATCGCCCTGGCTCGGGTGCTGCGTCACCGGCAGGCGCTGCTGCAGCGCAACCCACTCGCGGCAGAGGACTTCGACCTGCCCCTGCGCACGGCCCTCACCAACCTGAGCCACAACACCGTGCTGCCGCCGCCCGCCGGCGCCGCCGCTGCCCTGCGCCACCTGCGTGACCGCATCAGTGTGCCGCGCGACATGCCGCTCCATGCCGCCCGGCGCCTGCGCCGCAGCCTGGAGCACACGGCGCGGCTCGATCCGGCCGATCCCACGGCGATGCCCGAGCCGATTCCCATCCGCCATCGCCGCGATCAGGATCCCGCTCCCTTCCTGGCTGCTTCTTCCCTGCCCTGAGGAGGGGAGACTGGCGGTCCGACCCAGGCCGACCACGACCATGCCGCTGATCAACCGAACCCAGTGGATCACCACCCGAGCCGCAGGCTGTTTCCGCAGACTGGCTGCGCCCGTGGGCTTGGCAGTGGCCATGGCGCTGACTCCGCTTGCCGCCGACGCCCTGGAACTGCGCGGTTCCACCTACTTCGCCAGTCCACCCTGGAAGGCGGAATGGCTCACCTTCAGCTCCAACGTCGGGCAGGGAAACGTGGATCATTTCCTCACGATCGCTCTGCCGGATCGGGCCGGGGTGGGCCTCGGCGAGCTGGGCTTCAGCCAGATCCGCGGTGTGGATACCGATTTTCTCTCGAGGATCAATCAAGTGGGGGCTTTCGTGGGCCGGCCCCGTCGGGAGGGGAAGCCGATCCCGGTGCGGGCCGCCTTCGACGCGGGCAGCGGCCAGTGGCGGGTGCTGTTTCTTGAGCCCGTGCCGCCTGGTACCACCGTGACGGTGGTGCTGCGGGCCTGGCGCAACCCCTGGTGGAGCGATACCTATCTGTTCCAGGTGCAGGCCTGGCCGGCCGGCCCCGATCCGATCGCCACGCCGGTGGGGGTGGCCACCCTCAGGATCTACGACCCGTTCGACTGGCGCTGAGCGGAATCGGCCAGGATGAACCAGCCGCCTCTGACCCAACAACGCCATGGAAGCCCGCTGGAACAACCATCTGCTCGCCCGCAGCGACGACATCGTGACAGTGGAGGGCAACGCCTACTTCCCAGCCGAGAGCCTCGATCGCTCCTGTTTCCGCCCCTCGGAGCACCGCAGCGTGTGTGGTTGGAAAGGGGAAGCCAGCTACTACGACGTGGTGGTGGATGGGGCGGTCAATGCCAATGCGGCCTGGTACTACCCGGAGCCGAAGGAGGCCGCCGCTTCGATCCGGGGCAGGGTGGCCTTCTGGAAAGGGGTGAAGGTGGGGTGATGGCCTCCCCACCACCGGACGACTCAGCTCAGCTGCCGGGGTGGCGCAGGGTCCGCCAGTCGCCGCTGGCGGTGCTCACCTCCACGCCGATACCCACTGGTTCCTGGCCTGGAGCCACATCGTGCCACCAGGTCAATGCCTCTGACCAGGCTGCTTCTAGGGAATCGTAGAGGTCGTCGAGCACGGGATGGGGGGCACCCTGCTCATCCACCAGGCGGTAGCAACGCACGGCGGCAGCCTGGCGAGCGGGGGCTCTCCTGGAGAGGGATGGGGTGGAAGACAGCACGACGTCTCTCGCGAGCGGATCTCATTGTGGTGATTGTGCCAGCTGGAGACTGTCACCGTCGGCACAGAACGAAGTGCCGGCGGCCCTGGCCAACCTGGATCGCCTGGTCAGCCGGGATCTCCGCTGCCGGCTGGCTCGACGATGCTGGCGTGGAGCACGTCCATTACCTCCGCCACCTTGCTGGTCTCCGTCTCGTCGAGGTCCAGGTGGGAGGCAAGGCGCTCGAGGATTTGGCGCTCCTCCTCCTGCAGTGGTCCGTCGGAGCGCATGATCTCCACGGCCACCGCATAGGCGGTGTGCCGCTGGCGCTCATCGAGCACCGCCGCGGCATCTTCCATCAAGCCGCCAGCTCCGCGCTCGCGCAGGCTGCGCAACAGTTGGTCCATCAGCGCGATCATCTCGCCGTCGCTGCGGCCCCGGAACGGGGGGCGGTAATCAAGCGCATGCCGTAGGGCCCGCGTGCCCGCCATGGTGAGCGCACCGTCCCACGACACCGAGGCAAGGGCCACGGCGGCGAAGGCGGTGGGGGTGTCCATCGTCATGGGCGTACTGAGCAATGCTGGAGTGCTGCCAATTTGTGCCGCGGCGGCGGGCTGCATTTCCGTGGCCGTTGGTACAGAAAGCTGGTGAAGCATGGCCAAATGGTCAGCAATGAAGCTGAGGCAGATCAGATCACGAAAGAAGAGCGGGGCGGCCTGGTAGCAATGGCTACATAACTCTTTTTTGCTGCGAAAGCTCACGATTGATTGCCGGCCTTTCGCACAAGCGGAATGGGCATTGCCTCTCGCCTATGGTTGACGAAGTGGGCAGGGTCGTGGAAACGATATGTCTCAGCTGACCTCTCTTCAGGAGCCTCCTTCGATGAGTGTGATCCAGCCCATTCTCGAGCGGCTGCAGCAAGACTGCAACCCCTGGGAATCGCAATCGTCTGATGGTTCAGAGGCCCGGGAGCAGTGCGCCTCCGCCGGTCTGCGCAGTTCCGCTCTCGGCTGCCATGCCACCTGGTATCGCGAGAATCTCGGCCAGTGCAATGAGCCGATGTTGCAGTACGAATGGGCCTGGATGAATGGCCGCTTGGCAACGTTGCGTCATTTTCAACGCTCCGGCAGTGGTCCTGCGGCCTTGGCGATGGATGCCAGGGTTGCTGATGGCAGTGAGCTTTCTCAGCTCGATCCACGCCTGGCCGAGATGTTGTCGGAATCCCAGTTGTTCCGTACCCTGCTGCTTCAGGAATTCAGCTCGCGTGGCTTAACACCGTTGCCTCCGCAGGGCGAGGTGATCGCATCGGAGGAGGCCTGGGAGATCACCAGCAACACGGTGCGTCAGGAGTGGGGCATTCTCTGATGAATCTCCAGATCGAAGCGATCAATCTGCTGCTGCAGGATCTCGGCAGTATCGATGAGGCCCTGCTGCATCGTGCCTCCTTTCATGGCTGCAGTCGCGAACTGCAGGATCTGCGCCTGGAGTTGCGCGATTATCTGCTGGCACGCCGCAGCCGGGTGAGCCCGCCGGCACGGCACGCCTGAGAAGCAAGAGCTCCCGGCCCATAAAAAGCCCCAAGAATCCGTGGAACGGACTCCTGGGGGTGAATCCGGCGCACTGCCGCAGTGCGCGCTGTCCTCAGCGAACGAACAGCATCTCCTGATAGGACGGCAGCGGCCAGAGGTTGTCGTCCACCAAGGTCTCCAGCCCATCGACGGCTTCGCGCAGCTCAGCCATCAACGGCACCAGGGTGTCGGCGCAGTAGCGCATGTGGGCGTCGGTGCCATGGGGAGCGCTGTCGATCGCCTGCTGCAGGCTGGATGCCAGATCCATCAGCTTGCCGCTGAGGGAAGCCACCTGGGTCTGGGTCTGGGGAGAGACCTGCAGCCCCATTGCGCTCTGCAGCTGAAGGGAGCCCGCCAGCTCGCCGAGGTAGCGCATCGCCGCCGGATAGATCTGGGTGCGGGCGATCTGCACGGCCAGCTTGGCCTCCACTTCGATCGCCAGGATGTACTGCTCGGCGTAGACCTCGAAGCGGCTCTCCAGCTCCACCGGCGTGAGCACGCCGGTGCGCTCGAACAGCTCACGCACGGCCGGTCGCTTCAGCACCGGCAGGGCATCGGCGGTGGTGCGCAGGTTTTCCAGGCCCCGCTCCTCCACCGCCAGGCGATGCCACTCCTCGGAGTAGCCGTTGCCGCCGAAGACCACCGCGCCGTGCTGATCCATCACATCCTTGAGCACCGCCAGGGCAGCCCCCTCCAGATCGGCACCGCTGGCGAGGCGCCCCTCCAGCTGGTCGGCCATCCAGGCGAGCGAATCGGCCAGGATCGTGTTGAGTGCCACCAGCGGGCCTGCCACCGACTGGTTGGAGCCGACGGCGCGGAACTCGAAGCGGTTGCCGGTGAAGGCGAAGGGCGAGGTGCGGTTGCGATCGCCGGCGTCCTTGTCGAACTCGGGCAGGGTGTCGACCCCGAAGTTCATCACCCCGCCGATGGCGGAGCCGCTGAGGCTGCCCTCCTTGATCTGGTTGAACACATCTTCGAGCTGGCTGCCGAGATAGACGGAGATGATCGCCGGTGGTGCTTCGTTGGCGCCGAGGCGGTGATCATTGCTGGCGGTGGCGATCACGGCGCGCAGCAGAGGCCCGTACAGATGCACGCCGCGGATGACGGCGCCACAGAACATCAGGAACTGCAGGTTTTCGTGGGGCGTCTTGCCTGGATCGAGCAGGTTGCCCTGGGTGGCGTTGCCGATCGACCAGTTGACGTGCTTGCCGGAGCCGTTGATGCCGGCGAAGGGCTTCTCATGCAGCAGGCAGGCGAGGCCATGCTTCTTCGCCGTGTTGCGAAGGATGGTCATGGTGAGCTGCTGGTGGTCGGTGGCCACATTCGCCGCTTCGAAGAACGGAGCGATCTCAAACTGGGAGGGGGCCACCTCGTTGTGGCGGGTCTTGGCGGGGATCCCGAGCTTGTACATCTGCCGCTCCACCTCCTGCATGAACACCTGCACCCGCTCGGGGATGGCACCGAAGTAGTGGTCGTCGAACTGCTGGCCCTTGGCCGAGGGCTTGCCGAACAGGGTGCGGCCGGCCAGCAGCAGATCAGGGCGAAGCGGCACATAGGCGCTGTCGATCAGGAAGTACTCCTGTTCGGCGCCGCAGCTGGAGTTGATCGGGGCCACTTCCTTCTCGCCGAGCAGCTTCAGCAGCCGCTGGGCCTGCTTGTTCACGGCGGCGTTCGAGCGCAGCAGCGGCGTCTTCTTGTCGAGGGCCTCGCCGGTCCAGGAGACGAAGACGGTGGGGACGCAGAGGGTGATGCCGTTGGGGGTCTCCATCAGCCAGGCGGGGCTGGTGATGTCCCAGGCGGTGTAGCCGCGTGCCTCGAAGGTGGAACGAATGCCGCCGTTGGGGAAGGAGGAGCCGTCGGGTTCGCCCTGCACCAGCACCTTGCCGGTGAACTCGGTGATGGCGGTGCCGTCACCCTGGGGGCTGATGAAGCCGTCGTGCTTCTCGGCGGTGGTGTTGGTGAGGGGGTAGAAGACGTGGGAGTAGTAAAGGGCGCCGCGGGCGGTGGCCCATTCCTTCATCGCCTGGGCCACCACGTTGGCTACCGACACATCAAGCTTGCTGCCTTCCTTGATGGTGCGCTGCACCGATTTGAAGATCTCCTTGGGCAGCGCCGCCTTCATCTTGTCGAGGCTGAACACGTCGTGACACCAGAGCTCTTCGAGCTTCTGGGGCGGAGCGGTGGAGACCGGCTGGCGTGCCGCGATCGTCTGCAGGGCGGAGAGGCGTTGGGGGCTTGGCATGAAGGGGGAAGCACTGGTTCAGTCATCCAATCCCTGCGCCCCCCCCCCTAGAAGGAGCGGTTGATACCGAATCGGGCTCCGTTCAGCGCAGGTACTGGCGAATCGCCGGGCGGCACCAATACACCAGCACAAACGCGTTGACGATCCAGAGCAGCGGGGCGAGCACCGCCAGCTGCAGACGGCCCGCGTCGACCAGCACCAGCCGCACGATGCCGTACGGCAGGCTGATCGCCAGAGCCATCCCCAGGGCCACGATCGCCAGGATCTGGCCCCAGTGACGCCAGCGCAGCAGGGCGATCGAGGCCACCAGGCCCACACTCACCGCCGGCAGCACGGCGCTTGCGGCCACGACGATGTTGGTGGTCCGCCAGGTGGGATCCGTGAGGATGACCCCGATCACCAGCGGGATGGTCAGCAGGTTGACGATCAGTCCGAGCCAGGCCAGGGTGCGGTAGCCCCGGGGAGGATCCAGCTGGGCCAGATCGGGCAGCAGCGCTGGGCTGGTGGATGTTTTCATCCGCGTCATTGTCTCAGGTGCCCCACCCAGCATTCACGATCCGGCCCGGTCGGGCAACGGGCCGTCCCGGTCGGAGCGGAACATCAGTTGAAGTGCCGGCATGGTTTCGGCGGCGGCCTTGACCAGGCGCTCGAACCATTGCCGTGTCTGGGGGGCTCCCCTGCCCATCGCCTCGCGGCTCATCAGCACCAGCTCCAGGACCTTGCCGTCTGCCTTGGTCTGCACATCAGCGAACAGTTGCAATCTCAGAGGATCACCCGTGGCAATCACGGCGCTCAGGTGAGCCGTGGTGCGGTGGTCCACCTCCGCCCGAAGCTGCTGCAACAGCGGTTCGAGCCCGGCGATCAGCGCTCCGGCCTCCTCCGGACCCGGCGGTCTGAGCACCAACAGATAGCGCGCCATGGTCTGTCTCCGGGCCCATTCATCCTGCTGGTTCGCAATGAGCATTGCAGCTCAGTGCCTGGCTCGGCCTCCCGGCACGCGATGAGCAGCTCCAGGAGTGTGTGCTGCGGGTGGACTGCGAACCGCCAAGACTCAGCCAAAGGCAGCTGAACGGGGTGAAGCTGCTGTAGGGCCGCTGTTGCAGCGGCCGCTATCCGATCGTGATCGGCTGGAGCTGGCTGAGGCGAAGGATCAGGTCGTCGATGCTGGCGTCCTTGGCGGGATTGAGGCGGTTGGCTACCAGTTGGCGACCCACCACGTGGGCGCCGAGGTGGGCCAGCTGGATGCGCAGGGCCGTGAGCACCTCGACGCCCCCACCGCCGGAATGGCTGGCGATGGCGATCGGTCGGCCGTTGAACAGGTGGCGGAAGTCGTCGCCCATCACCGACAGCCAGGCGATGGCGCTGGTGAGCACCGGCGGGATCGAACCGTTGTATTCCGGCGCGCAGATCAGCCAGCGGGGCACCGCCGCCAGGCGCTGCTGCAGCTCCGCCACACCGCTGGGAATGCCTGCGGCGGCGTGCAGGCGGGGGTTGAAGAGGGGCAGGGCCAGCTCGGTGAGATCGATCAGTTTCACGCTCAGGCCATGGCCGCGGCCACTCCTGGCGAAGCGCTCAGCCAGGCGCAGGTTCTCGCCGTTGCTGGCGGTGATCACGAGAAGGTCGGCGCTCATGGCGGCGGGACGGGCGAAGCGGATTGAATCGGGGGCGTTCTAGATCAGCGGCGGACGATCACCGCGAAGAACGGATCGCCGCGGCCACCCAGCCAGCCCAGCGGCCCCTCGGCGCGAGTGTCTTCGGCGACCACCGAATCCACCTGCCAGCCGTGGGCCGTGAGCACCTCGGCCACGTAGCCGAGCCGCTGGCGGTCGCTGCCCTCGAGCCAGGCACGCGGGGCCTTGCTGGCGAACATGCGATTGCTGAAGGCCACGATCAGCTGACCACCCGGTCGCACCACCCTGGCCAGTTCCGCAGCCACCGCCTCGGGCTGCTGCAGGTACTGCCAGCCCGCCACGATCAGGGCGGCGTCAACGCTGGCATCGGCCAGCGGCAGCTCCTGAACGATGTTGAGGTTCTGGCGCCAGTGGCGGTCGAGCCGGGGGTTGGCCGCCAGCTCGGCTTCGTTGAGGCCGTGGCCGATCACCTCGCCGTAGGACACCTCATCGGGTAGGTGGCTCACCCAGCTGCTCATCAGATCGAGCACCACCGCACCGGCCGGGATGCGCTGCCGGTACAGCTCGCTGAGGCGGCGGCGGAAGGCGCCGTCGAGATGCTGCACGAAGCGGGGCTCGGCATAGAAAAGGGCGTCGTCGCCGGGGTCGGCCTTCTCGCGTTGCTCGGGCCGCAGCAGCTGCGGGGTCATGGTGGGGCTGGCTGGGGATGTCCATGTCTAGCCTCAAGACCATGACCGTCAGCGCCCCCCTGCTGCCCTCCGCGGCGGCCACCGGCTTCCCTTCCCTGCGCCGCGGCGCGCTCATCACCCTGCAGGTGAACCTGGGCTACCGCTGCAACCAGACCTGCAGCCACTGCCATGTCAACGCCGGTCCGAGCCGCACCGAGATGATGGATGAGGAGACTCTCGCCCTGATCGAGCCGGTGCTGAGGGCCCGCGGGATCGCCTGGCTCGATCTCACCGGCGGCGCCCCGGAGCTGCACCCCGGCTTCCGCGCTCTGGTGCGCCGTGCCCGGGCCGAAGGGGTGGGGGTGATCGATCGCTGCAATCTCACCATTCTCTCGGAGCCGGGCCAGGAGGATCTCGCCGAGTTCCTGGCCGCTGCATCGGTGCAGGTGGTGGCTTCGCTGCCCTGCTACCAGGAGGACAACGTCGATCGGCAGCGAGGCGCCGGCGTCTTCGCCGCCAGCATCGCCGGCCTGCAGCGGCTTAATGCCCTGGGCTACGGCCACAGCGGCACCGGCCTTGAGCTGTTCCTCGTCTACAACCCCCAGGGGCCGTCGCTGCCGCCGCCCCAGGCCGCTCTGGAGGCTGACTACAGGCGGGAGCTGGCGGAGCGTCACGGCATCGTGTTCAACGGTCTTTACGCCCTGGCCAACATGCCGATCCAGCGCTTCGAGGCAGCGCTGGCCCGCAACGGCACCCTGGAGAGTTATCGGGCCCTGCTGCGCTCGGCCCATCGCGACGCCAACCTGCCGGCGGTGATGTGCCGCAGCCTGATCAGCGTCGACTGGCGTGGCCGCCTGCACGACTGCGACTTCAACCAGCAGCTGGGGCTGGGCCTGTCTGCGGTTCAGCCTGCCCACCTGCGGGATCTGCTGGAGTGGGATCCTTGTGATGCTCCGATCCTCACCGCGGAGCATTGTTTCGGCTGCACTGCCGGTGCAGGCTCCAGCTGCGGCGGAGCACTGCTGGCCTAGGAGTCCGGCTGGCCGTTGGCGTGGTTGCCCAGCAGGCGGCAGCCGATCTGTATGCGGCCCTCATCGAGCAGGCGGCCGATCTGCAGGGCCTTGGCCTCTTCCTCGCGGCTGAAGCTGCCCTGCTGGGTGGTCAGCCAGTCGATTTCCTCCTGGGTGATGATGCCGGTGGACATCGTCTCCAGGAACACCTCTCCGAGCAGCATGGTCGCGGGCGCACGGACTGCGCCGAATGGATGCAGCGATCGTATGCGAGCCCTACCCTCCCTCAGGGCACCGCGCCGCTGTCTTCCTGCACCAGCAGCCGGTCGACCCGGTTGCCGTCCATGTCGACGATCTCGAAACGCAGGCCGTCGCAGAGGAAACGCTCGCCGGCCCGGGGGATGCGGCCCAGCTGGTGCATCGCGAAGCCACCCAGGGTGTGGAAGCCGCCGCTCATCTCCTGCGACCAGCCGCTCCGCTGCACCAGCTCCTTGAACTCCTCGATGTCCAGGGCCCCATCGAGCAGCCAGGAGCCGTCCTCCCGCACGATCACCATCGGGTCTTCGCTGCCTTCCGGGGCCCCCAGGTCGCCCACGATCGCCTCCATCAGATCGTTGAGGGTCACCAGACCCTCGACGCCACCGTATTCATCCGTGACCAGGGCGATGTGCACGCCGTATTGCTTGAACAGGCCGATCACGCTGAGCGAGCGGGCATTTTCCGACACGAACAGAGGTGTCTGCAGCAGTGACGCCAGGTCGATTGCGCCGCCCTGAAGGCGGGCCGCCAGCAGCTCCCGGCCCCGGATCACCCCCTGGCAGTGATCAAGGCTGCCCCGGCCCACCGGATAGCGAGCATGGTGGCCGCCGATCACCGTGGCCAGGATCTCCGCCTCGCTCTCCTGCGCGTCGATCCATTCGATCTCTGTTCTGGGCGTCATCGTGGCTCCGATCGGCCGGTCGCCCAGCCGCAGCACCCGCTGCACCATGTCGTGTTCGGCCGCCTCGAACACCCCGGCCCGGGCCCCCTGGCGGATCATCGCCTTGATCTCCTCCTCGGTGATCTCCGGCTCCTGGGTGGCCCGTACCCCGAGCAGCTGCAGCAGGGCGTCGGTGGAGCCGCCCAGCAGATGCACCAGGGGGGCTGCCAGCCGGGAGAGGGTGCGCATCGCTTCGGCCAGGCTGCAGGCCACCTGTTCAGGGGCGCTGAGTGCGATGCGTTTCGGCAGCAGTTCGCCGATCACCAGCGACAGATAGGTGATCAGCGCCACCACCACGACCAGGCTGAGCATTTCGCTCCAGGGCCGTAGAACCGCCACGGACTCGAGCAGCGGCTGCAGCCGTCCGGCCAGGGTGGAGCCACCGACGGCGCCACTGAGCACCCCGATCAGGGTGATGCCGATCTGCACCGTGGCGAGGAACTCGTTCGGATTGCGAGCCAGGCGCAGAGCCGTGCCGGCCCGGTGGTCACCGCGGGCTGCCCGCTCCTCCAGCCGCGGCCGGCGGGCGGACACCACGGCGATCTCCGCGCCGGAGAACAGACCGTTGGCGAGGATCAGAAGCAGGATCGCAAGGATCTCCAGGGCGATCGCCGCCATCGCGACCCAGCGGGGGATCTGCGCAGCCTAGGGATCCGGGGCGATCCGGCTGACAGGGTCGGCGTGCTCAGCTCTCGCCGTTCACTTCGCGGCGCAGCAGTAGGTAGAGATAATCGGGGTCGCGGTACT
>JBIIJS010000251.1:0-3396 GCA_044233605.1 Cyanobium sp.
TTTCTCTGAGCCGAAGTCCATGACCTACAACTCGGAGTAAGATTCATGAGGTGCTGAGCGCAGCACCCCGAGCGGACTTCTTTCCTGATAGGCGCCGCGTTGAGCGCCAGCAACCGAGCCAGCACGTCATCCCGCACGGCATCGGGCCAGCGGTAGCGCCAGGGCAGTTTGCGGCGGCCGCTGATGGCGCCGTAGGCCTCCAGCTGGCCTTGGAAATCGAGTGCATCACCCGCATCCCAGAAGAACAGCTCGCCGCTGTCGATGCGCTCCTGCAGTTCGTCGGGGAGCTGGGCGTCTTCTTCGGTGTCGAGGTAGTCGAGACCGAAGCCGCACACGGTGGGCACATCGCTCCAGCCGTAGGCCTGCAGCACCGCCTGATCCATCACGCCGTGGAGACGACGTAGCTCAAGCAGGCCGGGACTAGTTTCGGCGGGATCGTGGAACCGATTGTAGGTGCTGGTGAGGCCTTCGTTGTTGGCCACGATCAACTCGGCACGGAACTTATACATGTTTTGACCTACGGACTCAATAATGTCTGCTCCCTCATTAGGTGTGTCTGTCATTGCCTCAAATAAAGCTGGCATTGGAAAGTTCTCCATGCAATATCTTGGCGAGTAAGACAATCCTTCGCCTTGGGTTGACCCAACACTATTGGCCCATATCTCGTGTGTCCTTGAGCTCAGCAAGGAAAACAGGGAGGCCGCCCTGTTGTGACAAAATACTACGGCTTTATTAGAAAATATGTAGCCAGATGGAAGTATCGCAAAGGCCCATGTGTCCGATACCTCTGCTCTCGCAATTACCAGGGGGAAGCTGCTCTTGCTGGCCTGTAAGTCGAGCGCCCGCCTTGCAAACCTAAACCTTGCGGGTCCGGCTGATGGTGTCTGACACGAGGCTGAATCCATTACCTGCACAAGTAAGGGCTCAATATCGTCCGTGACTTCGTCCATCATCCCAATCATGCAGGCAACTCTGGTCCCTATGCAATCAGCATTCTGGAGAATTTCATCGCCACCAATGTAGGGCGCAAACATATCGGCTTTGGTCTTTTGGTCTAGGAGATTGAATCCAGGAAAGTATTCTTCCATATTTATCTTGCTTCCGATGTGGTACTTTGCGCCAGGCTTACAGCCCAGAAATGCTATGTTCGAGCTTGCCTTTAATGCGTACGGTTCGGTCGTGGAGTCAGATGCTATTAGGAACTGATTGTATAATTTCCTCAGGTGGGCCCTAGCGTCGCTTTTGCTTCTTGAAGGTTTAATGATGTGAAAGTGGCACGCTTTAACGCTGGCCACGCCAGGCCACCAAAAAGCCTTTCTGGCTGAATATATTGATGTATCCGTATTCACTAGGAGCCAGCCAAGGCCGCTAACCCGATTTTCGCCTTCTGAAATGGAGGAAGTCGTAATGATACCGAGGTATCCGTGTTCACGCAGTAAATCATAAATTCTACGCAGGAAGAAAACAGACAGATCGCACTTGCCTCCTGCTCCAGGAGTTCTTTGCCTTAGGTACGAAGTGAATTCATTCTGGTGTGACTGTGCAAGTGTGGTAGATCCCGCAAACGGCGGATTGCCCACAAACACATCAAACCCACCCCGCCCCTCGCCAAACACCTCCGGAAACTCCAGATCCCAGTGAAACGGCGTGATGCCCTTCTCGCCTGATGCCAGCCGCTTGCGGATCTCCTGGATCGAGTCCTGCAGGGCCGCGTCGTTGAAGGCGCCGCTGAGCAGGGCCAGATACACCTGCTGCTTGTCGGGCCGGTCTTTGGCTTTGGGCGCATCAAAGAAGGCCGCCACCATCAGATCGCCGGCCTGGCGCAGGCCCTCGCTGGCCTGGGTCTGCTCTTTCAGTAATTCCTTCTTGCGGTCGTAGCCCGCATCGGTGAGGCTGTCTTCCGCGAAGCTCTCGCGCCGGGCCAGGCCCATCTGGGCAAACACCTGGTTTTGCTCGTTCAGGAAGCCCAGCTGCACCTGCTGCATCGCCGCCTGGATTTCCCGCACGCTGTACCCCACCAGCGAATCGCCGCACTTGAGGGCGTGATCCACAAAGGTGAACGGCAGGTCTTTGCTGAGCGTCACCAGCCATAGGCTCAGGCGCGCCAGGTTCACCGCAAACGGGTTTTTGTCGACCCCATACAGGCAGCGCTGGGCCACCAGCCGGCGGGCCACCGTGTCTTGATCCGCGTCTTGGCGGAAGCCCTCGGGGAAGCCATCGCGGGCCCAGGCCTGCACCAGCCAGCCGGCCAGATAGCGGCACACCGCCACCAGAAAGGCGCCCGAGCCCATCGCCGGATCGCACACCTTCAACGCCAGGATTTCTTCGGCGGTGGGCTGGTGGTTGCAGCGCTCCAGCCAGGGGCGGAACGCCTCGGCCACGATCGGTTCGGTGAGCGCCCTTGGCGTGTAGTGGCTGCCGCTGCGGCGCCGCTCGGCCGTGGGTTGCAGGATCAGCGACCCCGCCTGCAGGCCGTTGGGCGTGTGCGGGGAGAGTTTCTTGTCGAGCGCGGCGCACAGCTCCGCCAGGCTGGTAGCGGTTTTGAGATCCTTTTTCACCTTGGCCGGCAGCTTCAGCTTCACGCCGGCCTGCTCATCCAGCCAGGCCTCGCGTTTGCTGCCGCTCACCGCCAGCAATTGATCCGCATCGACAACCACCGTGATCGTGATCTTCTGCCTGGGCGGCCGATACGTGATCCCCACGCTGGGGCCCCTGGCCCCCTCCACCGTGAAGCCCATGATCCCCTCGTACACCGAGCCGATCTGCTCCACATCGAGCGAGCGGTAGTTGAGCCGCTGCGCCACCTTGTTTTCATCCGCCAGCCAGAGCAGCCGGGTCAGCACTTTCTCCACCACGTCATCGCTGATGGCGGGCAGGTTGGTGAGGATCTCGTCGCTGTAACTACTGCCCGCTTCACGGCCCTCCAGGAAGGGATACGTGTCGGGGTCGAACAGGTCGCCGTGGCGGGCTGGCAGGTAGTTGGGATCCGCACCGCCGCCGTCGTAGACCAGCCGGAACAGGCTGAGCAGCGAGGCCCAGGCGCCGCGCCGATCAGCCATCGCCCCCTGGTGCTCGAAGCGTTCCTGACGCAACCGATCAGCCAGGGCGCTGACGCTGTAGTGCTGCCCGTAGAGCGAATCGGCGGGCATCAGCGCTTCGTCTTCCGCATAGAGCAGGAACACCAGCCGCAGCAGCACCGTGATCAGGCCGCCGTAGAGGTGTTTCTGGCCCTCTTCCGTGCGCGGTAGCTCGCCCAGCACGGTGCCGCCAGCTTCGCGGGCGATCCGCTCGGCCTCGTCGAACCCCAGCAGCAGCTCCCACAGGGCTTCGAGCACCTGCTCGGCCAGGCGGGTGCTCACCTCGTTCTGGTTCTTGCGGCTGGCAGCCAGCAGTGCC